>JBEIUS010000014.1:0-30476 GCA_040374235.1 Leptolyngbya sp.
CAGCACAAAGCATTACACCAAAACCTATCTGATGCTAGATCAAAGTGATCCGGCCAAAGGTAGGTGTATTGTCAAGCGGTTGCAATTGCCTACGGATGATCCGGTAACCTTTAAATTTATTCAAGACCTTTTAGATAGGAGAATTGAAACCTTAAAAAGGCTGCCGGAGGATCAGCAGTTAGAACAAAGGAAAGCTTTAGTATGGGAAGGTAATGGCCTCTACTGGATTAGGAGTTATATTCCAGGTCATGGTCTACAGCAAGAACTCTCGACCCATCAAGCCCAACCTGAACCCCTGGTGCGAGGATTTTTAATTGAGGTGTTAACCATCCTGGATAAAATTCAACAGCAGGGGGTGGTGCACCAAAATCTCCACCCCAATAATTTAATTCGTCATCAGGAAAACGGTCACCTGGTACTGGTGGATTTTGGCCTGGTGCAGGAGTTGCACTCCGATCAAAATGGCCAGAGTCAGAATGGTAGAGGTCCAGATTACTCCGGCGATCAGACCAGTTTTAATAGTAGCTATATCGCGTGGCCAGGACGGAATGGTCCCTCGGCCTTTTACCCCGATCATTTCGCCGTAGGGCTGATGACCCTGCAGTTAGCCACCGGTCTGACCCAAGAAGGCTTGCCGGACTCTCACCAGGCAGACTTTAGCGATCAGATTAAGTTGCAATTAGACGAGTGTTCCAGCCTAGGGGAAGGCCTGAAGAGCATCCTATTACGGATGATATGTCCAGGGGCTAGCAACCCTTTTCTCCGGGCAAAGGATATTCTAGCGCTGCTGACCGTGCCGGAGCGATCAGATACCCTAGACCCAACTCCAACCAACCCTATCTACCCTGAATCGGTGAATAACTCGCTATCTACCCCGGTCGATCTAGCCAACCATGATCTGGATCAGGCCCTGGCTAGTAATTTGGCCGCTGGCGAGCAGCTACAACGACGGCGAGGCGAGGGCCGGATATCCCCCCGTCGTCTGCTCAGTCCGCCGATGATGGTGGCAATGGGGGTCGGATTGAGCCTTTTGGCGCTGGGGCTAGGCCTGCAATTGCCTCAGCGCTGGCGGGGTAATCAGCTCAGTCAGAAAGCAGAAAAGGCGGCCCAAGCTGGAGATATGGAGGCAGCTACCACCTACCTTGATCAACTACTGCAAGCTCACCCTGCCGATACCCAGGCCCTGGTGCAACGGTCTAAGTTGTGGCTGAAAAAGAATGACCCAGAAAAAGCTCTACACGACTTAAATCAGGCTCTGACCATCGATCCATCCTCACCGCGCCTAAACTTTCAGCGAGGGAATCTGCGCCTGGATTTGGGGGATTTGGAGGGGGCGATCTCCGACTATACCCGAGCCGTGGAACTGGATTCTGATTACAGCGATGCCTACCTGAATCGGGGTAACGCCCGGGCTGACCTGGGGGATGAAGCGGGGGCGGTGGAGGATTACACCACTGTCCTTAAACTCACCGATAAGACAGACGTGAAAGCCCTGGCCTATTTGAATCGCTGCCTTTCCCGATCAAATTTGGGGGATCAGACCGCTGCCCTGGAGGACTGCTCCACCGCAATCAATTTACAGCCTGGCAATGCCATGGCCTACGGCAATCGAGGCTTAGTCAAACGGCACCTCAACGACCTCAAGGGGGCCCTGCAAGACTTCACCATTGCCATTCAAATTAATCCCGGCAACCCTGAACCTTATTACAATCGAGGCCTGACTCGCCAGAGTCTGGGGGATTTGGGCGGGGCCATGGTCGACTTCAACCAAACCATTAAACTCAACCCCGACCACCCCTTTGCCTATTATGATCGGGGCATTTTACACGGGGCCAGGGGGGAGGTTAACCAAGCCATTGCCGATCTAGAACGGGTAGCCAGCACCTGCCTTGACCTGGGGCGAACCGGCTGCTTTGAGGATGCCCAATACCAAATTGAGCACCTCAAGCAGACCGGTAAGCCCGCCCAGTGAGGCCCTAGTCGAGGCGCGGCCGGTGACCACTGCCCGGTCGCCGCCGCCCCAGATCGATGAGATAGCCCTGGGCGGTTTGGTTGACCTCCAGGGTCAGGGGTTGATGTTCAGGGCCCGTCGCCAGGGAGGGGGCTACCCCGGGCTGAGCTAAAAGGCCAGCCAAGCCCAGGGTTAAACTGATTATCAGTAGGGTGGAAAAACGTTGGATTAACATAGGCGAATTCCAAATCGGATACTCCCTTATTACGGTGTAAACCGGTCTAATCCGGCCATTTTGCCGCTCCCCCTGTAAGGCTACGGTAAATTCTCCCCCAGTTATTTGAACCTATGCCCATGGAGCTTACCTGTCAGGTATTTACGGTGCACAAACGGGTACCCCTAACCATCAGCCGTGGCACCACCGCCCAGTCCACCAATCTCTGGCTGCGGTTGGCCGCCGATGGTGTGGAGGGCTGGGGAGAGGCGGATCCCTTTAGCATTGGCAGCCATCAGCAAACCCTGGCCAGCCCGGCGGCGGACCTGGCTACCCTACGAGCTGAGTTACGGGGTTACCACCCCTGGCAGCGCCAGGCGATCGCTGACCTGGCTGTGGCCCTGTGGGACTGGGCCGGCAAAGCCACGGGTCAGCCCTGTACCGATGTCTTCCGGTACGGGGCTGACCCCCTACTGCCAGGGATCCTAGGCTAGGACCCCGGTGATTGCCTGATATCGATCGGGGCTGGTTCGGCCCGCGGGATGGAGACCAACCTAGTCGTTGGTGTAACCTCCGAACCAACTGGGGTGAGCACCGTACCGCCCAGGCTAGGATTAACGGTAAACCCATCCTGATCGGGTTGTTATCTCCCCTAGGGCCAGACCGCCATCTAGCGCATCATCATGGATGAGCCAGCCAACGGATCGGGCTCACAGGTTAGCCAGAACGCCGAACAGCTCTGCCTTTAGGGTTCTGGAGCCTGGCCAAAGCCACACTTAACGAGGAACTGCTTCCATGAAGACGGAAACCATGGCCTTTACCCACTACGGCACCTTCCTGAGTCAGGTCAAGGAGGGTCAGGTGCAGCGGGTGGTGATTAAGGCCCATCGGATTGACTATACCCTGCAGCCCCAATTTGGAGGTCAGGGGTTTTACACCAACCCGGCCGGCCTTGGCCAGGAGCTTCTGGAGCTGCTCCGCCACCATGGGGTGGACTTCACCCTGGTGCCCGATACCCTCAGCCCAGGTGCCCTGTGGGGCCTGGCCCTGTCCTCCGGGGTATTGGTGGGAGCCCTGGCCCTGGCGATGAAATTGACTACCAGCGGTGGCCGTCCCATGGGGATGGGCAGCGCTGTGGGCATGGGTAGGAGTAAGGCTCGCACCTATGGTGGCAGCCAGGCTAGGGTCACCTTCGCCGATGTGGCTGGGGTGGATGAGGCTAAGCAGGAACTGCAGGAGGTGGTGGATTTTCTGGCCAATGGGGAGAAATACCGAAAAATTGGCGCCAAGCTACCCAAGGGGGTGCTGCTGGTGGGCCCCCCCGGGACGGGCAAAACCCTCCTGGCTAAGGCGATCGCCGGTGAGGCTGGGGTCCCCTTCCTGAGTATGGCGGGCTCGGAGTTTGTGGAGCTATACGTCGGGGTGGGGGCCTCTCGAGTGCGGGATCTATTCAACCGAGCTAAACGCCAGGCCCCCTGCATCATCTTCATTGACGAATTGGATGCCGTCGGTAAAACCCGGGGGAGTAACCCCGCCGGTGGTAACGATGAGCGGGAGCAGACCCTGAATCAGTTATTGACGGAAATGGATGGGTTTGACGGTAACCAGGGGGTGATAGTAATCGCCGCCACCAACCGCCCCGAAACCCTGGACCCGGCCCTACGCCGCCCCGGTCGCTTCGACCGGCAGGTACTGGTGGACCGCCCCGATCGCAGCGGTCGCCTGGAGATTCTCCAGGTCCATAGCCGCGGCGTCAGCCTGGGGAGAGACGTTGATCTGGAGGCGATCGCCGCCCAAACCGCCGGCTTTGCCGGGGCCGATCTGGCCAACCTGGTGAACGAAGCCGCCCTGATGGCGGCTCGCCATAACCGGCAAGCGGTACTAACGGCGGACCTTCAGGAGGGCATGGAACGGGTGGTGGCCGGGCTGGAGAAGCGGTCTCGCCTGCTCACCCCCCTGGAGCGGCAAATGGTCGCCTACCACGAGGTGGGGCATGCCCTGGTGGGGGCGCTGGTGCCCGGCAACCACCGGGTGACCAAGATTTCCATCGTGCCCCGCGGCCTGGGGGCCCTGGGTTATACGCTACAAACCCCCGCCGCCGATCGCTTTCTCATGCTGGAGAATGAGTTGCGGGGCCAGTTAACCACCCTATTAGGGGGCCGGGCCGCTGAGCAACTGGTGTTTGGCCAGGTCTCCAGTGGCGCCAGCGACGATATCCAAAAGGCTACAGACCTGGTGGAGCGGGCCATTACCCAGTATGGCATGAGCCCCAGCCTCGGCCCCGTCGCCCTGGCACGCCAGGGTAGTCAATTCCTGGAGGGGGGCAGTGAGCGCCGCCCCCTGGGCCCGGAAGTGGCCAGTGAAATCGATCGCCAGGTGAAACAGATGCTCGAGCAGGCCCAGACCCTGGCCCTGGAGGTGCTGCGCCTCAACCGGGGTTTGCTAGAGACCGCCACCCAAACCCTGCTAGAGGAGGAGGTGTTGGAGGGCAACGGTTTAGACCAGCTGCTGGCCCAGGTGCAAGCTCCCCCCAGCTTAACCGCCTGGCTGGCCGCCAGCTAGGGCCAAGTCGATGGTTACCGGGCGGTGGGATTGGCCTAGGAATGCCGACCCCACCACCCGGCCATGCTGACAAAGCCACCAGCCTTAACAATAGAGGTAATGGATTAAGGCCCCCAGCACCTCTCCAGGCACCTGCAGTCGGCGTTGGAAATCCGCCAGATCACGAAAGGGGCCTCGCCGCAGACGATCCCAGACAATGGCCTGGGCCAAGGAAGGGTTAAGGCCAGGGACCTGGCCCAGGGTGGTGACGCTAGCCTGATTAAGGCTGACCCGACTGGGGGCGGCACCCGACCGGGCGTGGTCATAGTAGCAAAACCGCAACACCTTAGCCAGGGGCTGGAGCTGACTATAGGGTAGCTGCAGGGCGGCGGCCACATCCTCCAAGCTATAGAAGGCGACACCACTCTGGCGGAGGTGACTCAACACCTGGGCCTGGCGAATGGAAATGCCGGGCAGGCGTAACCAGTCATCCACCGTCGCCTGGTTGACATCCAGCCTAAATCCTAGCTCGGCCGCCAGATCAACCTCCCCCTGCGATCGCAACCGACAGCCAGGCTCCTGGGCCAAACGACCGGCTAGCGGGTGGAACTGGTGTCTCAACTTTTGCCAATAGAACCACCACCGGGTGATCACGACCCTGCCCCTAGCTGATCTAAAAGATAGCGCCGCTTTTGCTCAAACTCTGCTTCGGAAATCAACCCTTCCCGGCGCAGGCTATCTAACTCCCGTAAGGCCGTACCCAGAGCGTTGACCTGACCCGGCTCAAGGCCAACACTAACGGGATGGATAGCATCCTCCAAGCTCTCCGAGGGCCGGGTCAATAACCACAGCCCCTCAATGGCACAGGCTACCCGGGGCATCTGGGTCCAGCCCAAAAGTAAATAAACCGCTCCCCATAGGGGCTGACCCAGGTAAAACTTATGTAACCCCGACAGGGGAATTGGCCCCGGACTTAAGGCCCCTAACCAGGCCAGGGCAACAGCTGTGTAGCGGCGGCGCAGGGCGGGTGACATGACAGACAAAATTTCTAAACGAACATTAACTAAGTTGGTTTAGTATAAACTGAAGGTAAAGAATCGTCATCCCTAACTACTTTCTTCACCTTAATCTGAAAATCGTTTATTATAATTAGATATGCGTCGGGGCTTGCATTTATTAAGGTTCATGTACCCGGATTGGTTCCTTCAGGTACTAAACCAAGTCCATGTTGAGAACTGTAGTTCCGCTCCCTCACCCCAAGTCCCTCTGCCAAAGGGTATGAATTAATTCCCGAAAATTGGGAAACTTCAGATTTCAAATTAGACGAGGTTTAGACTCTGGAAGAACTTTCGTTCTTATCTGAGGTGAAAAGACCCGGTAGGTAGGTGATAGCCTGAGTTGCCTGACGCCAGGTGAAACGATAGCCAAAGCGTTGTTTTTAAGCCTACTCTGAGGAGACAAAAACCAGCCAATCTAGGTTTGACCGTATCATCCCCCTAGGGTTTTACCTCCTGGAGAAATTACTCAAGTCTAGGCCGGTCTGACCAGCTACAACTATCAAGCCTCCACAAGAAGTTTTTCCAGGGTTAATTTCCAAGGGGTTTAGGACAGACTTAAATAGATTGAGCTCCTGTTAATCGAGTTGCCAAGTCTCTATTCACCATGACGACACTGGATGTCTTACTCTGCCTTTTCCCCCGATTGGCTCAATCAGTTTTCTAGTGACCCCTACGCTATTCTAGGCGTCTCGGTTGCAGCGGATGAGCGTCGCATTCTGACTCGCTATCGGTCAGTAGCTAAGCGTCTCCATCCTGATGCTCAATTTTCTGCCCCCAGTTCTCACCAGGAATTTGTTGGTCAGGTGCTGTCTAAGCTGGTTAATCCTGCTTACCAACGGCTTAAGCAGGAGAAAGGCCGCAGCGAAATTTTGGCAACCCTACGCTTCAAGGTGCGTCGCCTTACCCGTGAACAAGAACTAAAACCCCAGACCGATGCTGGCCAGCGCTTACTAAGTATCGTGGAAGCCGAGGTGGACGTGATTTATGAGGATCAACTGGGGCAGTTGTGCCAGTCCCAGTACGATAGCCCAGAGGCCTTCGAACTTTATACTGGCCAAATTGCCGAACTTAACCTGATTTACCTAAGGCGTAAGATGGGAACCGTGGTGATGCGGGAAAAGCGCACGGGCTTGATGGCCACCAGTATGGCGACCACCCCTACCTCTACGGTGTCAGAGCCCTCCAGCACCAATCCCCATGTCTCCATTAGCTATGCAGACCGCCACTTTAAGCGAGCCCAGGAATACCTGCGGACTAAAAATATTACCGCTGCCCTCCAGGAACTGAAGGACGCCATCAAGCTTGACCCCAAAAATAGTAACTATCATTGCCTAATTGGCCAGGTTTACCTGCTGGCCAACTTGCCGGGCATGGCTAAGGTGCATTTGAAGCAAGCCCTACGGTTAGAGCCGACCCATGGCATAGCCCTCAAGTACGCTCAGCAATTGAACCTAGACCTGAGTTCCCTCACCATAGACACCAACGCCGCCCCCCAGGCTCGCCCCCCTATCCCTGCTGAGAACCGGAAAAATAGTCTATTTGGTGGCATCTTTTCCCGCCGCTAGCCCCCCTCCCTATGGGATGTTAATCCGTCATATTATTAGTAGAATTCAATTCTACCGCAGCAGGCCTTGAACTCAACGCAATAGAACAGCCGAACCCTACGACTCTACCCTGGTTGGCAGAGGTACTGTTGTTAGGAGAGAACTGGCAATGCATTACCCAGTTTGCCAAAGTAGTTACCTATGAACTATCGCTAAATCCTGGGGAATGAATCCACTTCTTTATTCTGTACCGGTGCTCTAAGTTAGCCCGGCTACGACGGTGGCAATGGCGGCGGTAATTTGTCTCAGTTGCTGGGGCTCAATGATATAAGGCGGCATGGTGTAGATTAACCGGCCAAAAGGCCGCAGCCAAACTCCCTGGGCAACAAACTGGGGTTGAACCATCCCCATATCCACCGGCTGGTGCAGTTCCACCACCCCGATCGCCCCCAACACCCGGACCGCTTTTACCGCAGGTAAATCCTGGCAGGGGGCCAGTTCCTGGGCTAATTGCTGGGCGATCGCCGCCACCCGCCCGGCCCAATCGTAGCTGGCCAAGAGGTTAAGATTTTCTAGGGCTACGGCACAGGCCAGGGGGTTGGCCATGAAGGTGGGACCATGCATAAACACCCCCGCCTCCCCCTGAGCAAAGGTTTGGCTAATTTTTTCAGTGGTTAGGGTAGCGGCCAGGGACATAAAGCCGCCGGAGAGAGCCTTACCCAGGCAAAGGATATCGGGACATACGGGTCCGTACTCACAGGCAAACAACTTGCCAGTGCGGCCAAACCCCGTGGCAATTTCATCCAGGATTAACAGGGTGTCGTACTGATCACAGAGCTGCCTTACCCGCCGCAGGTACTCTGGATGATAGAATCGCATCCCCCCGGCCCCCTGTACGATAGGTTCAAAAATAGCGGCGGCGATCTCCCCCTGGTATTGATCCAACAGGCGGGCAAAGCTATCAATGTCCTCCTCCTGCCAGGGTTGGTCAAAGCCCACCCGGGGGGCCTCGGCAAAGTACTGACTCACCAAACTGTTCCGAAACAGATGGTGCATGCCATTGACCGGGTCACACACCGCCATGGCGGCAAAGGTATCGCCGTGGTAGCCCCGCCGCAGGGTAAGGAAATGCTGACGCTGGGGCTGCCCCTGGTTATACCAATACTGGATAGCCAACTTCATCGCCACCTCCACCGCCACCGAACCAGAGTCGCAAAAAAAGACATGCTGTAGGGGGTCTGGGGTCCAGGCCACCAACCGCTGAGCCAGTTGAACCGCTGGCTGGTGGGTGAGCCCGCCAAACATGACATGGCTCATATGATCGATTTGGACATGGGCCGCCTGGTTCAAGCGGGGATGGTTGTAGCCATGGATGCAGGCCCACCAGGAGGCCATGCCGTCCACCAATCGTTCTCCGGTTTCCAGCTCCAGATAAACTCCCCGCGCCGATCGCACAGGGAAGATCGGCCCCTGAGCCGGCAGGGCGGCGTAGGGATGCCAGACATGGCGGCGATCGAGGGTCAGCAATTGATCGAGGGAGAGGGGGTGCACGGCGTTTAAAGAACAGGGACGTGGGCGAGTCGGAGCTGGGGTCAGCGCCTCAAAATCAAGTGTACGTAGGGAATAGGGGACTTGGCTGGCAAACGTTCCAACCGAAAGCGAAAGGGCAACAGCAGGTTCAGTCGGGGGCCGCGACCGGTGAGGGGGGTTAACTGCACCACCAAATCCAGGGTATACACACTCAGGGTGGGGGGCAGGGCGAGCAATTGCCCCACATCCACCAAGGGAGAAACCACCTGTAGAACTTGGGTATTGGGATCGCGGCCAAAGGTTTCTTCGCTGGTGATCGGGGTACTGAGAAACTGGCTCGGATTAATCGTGCTAATCACCTGGGGCAGGGCCAGATCAAGGCGCATACCAGGAATGGGACGAATCACCCGACGCACCTGGTTGGTCATCAGGGTAAAGGAGCTGCGGTCCCAGTCTACGCCCACCTGAAAACTGCGGGTCTGGTTAGCTACCTGAACCGTCAGTGTCTTGATGGGCTGAATGGGTAGAGCTCCCTGGGGCAATACCTGAACGATGACTTGGCCATCCGACTCGGGTTGATCCGCCGTTGGGGAAGACCGACTCCTGGGTATGGCTAGGCGTAGAGACGGGGCAGGCCGGAGAGGTGGAGGACCGGCTTCTACCACCGTCGCCATATCCACAGGTAGCCCCTGGCGAGTCAACTGATCCTGAATGGCAGCCAGCCAAATCTCTGGTTCGGGAACAATTTTTGCCTTGTCCTCCAACTGAGCCTCTAAGGATAGGGCCATCTGATAAACCACATAGCTAATGCAGATCAGATAAATCGTCAGTAGTAGAATGTCGATTTCCATACCGGAGGTTGGAGCAGGGGGGAGAATTGAGAAATCAGTGGTCAGAATTCAGAATACAGGAGTCTGCGCTGACCTTGATTTCCCGCCGGGCTTGAGTCCACAATGCTAGGTAAGCCCCGTCGGATTCCAGGGTATTGGCTATGACTATTGGTACCTCTCCATTTCCCCTCAGTGATACCCAACCCCAGTCGGCGGTCTGCCCTCCCCTAACTGGGGATGTGGTGATTGTCGGGGGTGGCATTGTTGGGCTTACCCTGGCCCTGGCCCTGGCAGATGCTGGCCTGCAGGTGGTAGTGGTGGAGGCCAAGTCCCTCAGCGGTGTGGCAGCACGGCAACAGGCCTACGCCCTTTCTATCACCTCCGCGGATATCTTTAAGGGGTTGGGGCTATGGCCCCAGATCGGGCCCCAGATTACCGCCTTTCAACGGGTATGCCTGGTGGAGGGTGACTACGCCCAGGTGGTTGACTTTTGGCCCTCGGACCTGGGCACGGAGGCGGTCTACTACGGGGCTGAGCATGGGGTGCTGATCAGGGCTCTCCAGGGGGCGGTGATGGCTACACCTAACCTGCGCTACCTGACCTCTACCCGTCTCGTTCACTGGGAACGGCAATCTGGGGAGAGTGTCGCCGAGGTCACCAGTCCTGATGGACACTACCGGATTCGATCGCCCCTGATGGTGGCCGCCGATGGCAAGCAATCCGCCCTGCGGCAATTCGCTGACCTGGGCAGTTTCGGCTGGCAGTACTGGCAATCCTGCATTACCACCGTGGTTGAGCCCGAACGGCCCCACCAGGCTACCGCCTATGAGCGCTTCTGGCCCAGTGGGCCCTTGGCGATTTTGCCCTTGCCAGGCCAACGCTGCCAGATCGTATGGACAGCTCCCCACGCGGAGGCAGAGGCGATCATGGCCCTATCGGAGACGGAGTTTATGACCCAGTTAGAACAGCGCTTCGGCTCCCAGCTGGGTCGGCTACAGCGATTGTCTGTTCCGGCCCTATTCCCGGTACAACGGCTGCACTGCGATCGCTACCTCCAACACCGGCTGGCCCTGGTGGGGGATGCCGCCCACAGCTGCCATCCGGTGGGGGGGCAGGGGTTAAATATGGGCATTCGGGATGCCGCCGCCCTGGCGGAGGTGCTGATAGCAGCCCACCACCGCCAGGAAGACCTGGGCAGTCCGACAGTTTTACGCCGCTACGAAGGCTGGCGTCGCCCTGAAAACTGGGTGATTTTGACCTTTACCGATCTGTTGACCCGCACGTTTTCTAACCAGATCTGGCCCCTGGTCAGGCTACGGCGCCTGGGTCTGGTGTTGCTCAACCGGGTACCGGTGCTGAAGCGACTTGCCCTCAGGCTGATGATTGGGCGCCTGGGCCGTCTGCCCCGGTTAGCCCTGATCGGTCAACGCCAGGACCCAAGGAAAAACCCAGCTATGAAGAACTGGGTTTGAACTGAATAAAGTATTGAAGTTTTTGATTTATAGCCTGATTCAACGGTTTGATTTATAGACTTGTAGCTGTGTACCCCCGATGTTAACAAGACAATTTGCTGGTGGAAGTGCTTTTGACGCCTTAGTTTGCAAATCTTGACATCAAGGCCCTGATCAGGCATACCTTCTGCCAGGATGAGGGAACGGTCACGACCACCCCCTTGGTTGGCGAGCATGGTTAGGGTGTGGCCTTCGTGGGCGGAGCCAGTAAGCTAGTCGTAGCCATCTGCAAGGAGACGGAGGCGAGCCAGAACCCCTACCCAGTATTAGCTTTCATGTCTCGCAATAGGGTATCTACTTAAGCCGGGACGGGCTGATCGATCAGGAATTCAGGGGCCAGCTGTCAGGAGTTTGACGGCGTTCTGACTTTTCACTCGTGTCTAAGCGGACTGGCCAAAGGGATAAAATCAGCAGACAGATAGGCGGAGAGGGTATTAGTATAGAACCAGGGTTTCCTACCCGGAGTAGGAGTTCCCTGGAGTTCTTTGTTTTATTTCACTGATTTGACTTTCATGACATCCTACGCCACTGCCACGACTCGCGCCGATATGGGTGAACTTCGCCGGCTAAGGAGTCTCCTTCCTCCCGAATTGCAGAGTTGGGTGACGGTGGAGTCAGCCCTAGACGTCAGTCCCCCCCTAATTACCTGTGAGGAACTGGGCAAAGATCAGGTGGAGATCCAGGTGGACCTGATCAAGTGGGAGCAACTCGCCCTGGACCAGCGCAACCTGCTATTCTGGCACGAGGTCGGGCGGATTCAAAATGACACCATTCCTCGGGATGGCTGGGAAATGGCAGCCCTGGCCATCGGTCTAGGGGGTGCGGTGGGGGAGTTATGGGTGCAGGATGGTTTGCTGCTGCTGCTCGCCCTGGGTCTCTGTAGCTTTTCGGGTTGGCGATTGTATAAGCGCAATAACAATCAAAAGACCCTACAGGAAAGTATTAATGCCGATGAACGGGCCATCGCCATCGCCACCCGCTTTGGTTACACCCTCCCCAATGCCTACAAGAGTTTGGGTAGCGCTCTCAAGACCTTGATTGAGCAAACCCCTAAGAAGCGGCAGCGCGATCGCTACATTAAGCGTCTCGAGGCCCTCAAAAAAAGTGCGGCCAAGGCTAAGGAACGGGCCCGCAATGAGCGGGGCGATTTGCGCTCCGCCTATTGAGTCCATGGCGGTCTGAGCAAAATCATCAGACACTAGAGCCCCATGGTATAGATCAGGCTCCTCATTGTTAAATGGATCCAATTCTGGTCATGACCTCCCCTGAACGTAAGTCGATCCTGCTACCGTTTGAAAAGCCCCTGGCGGAACTGGAGGATCGCATCAGCCAGATTCGAGAACTGGCGGAAGACAATCAAGTTGATGTTTCTGATCAACTGCAGCAGTTGGAGGCTCGGGCCACTAACCTACGCCAGGAAATCTTCGCTAACCTAACCCCGGCCCAGCGCCTACAGGTGGCTCGCCATCCCCGTCGTCCCAGTACCCTCGACTATATCCAGGCGATCACCGATGAGTGGCTGGAGTTGCACGGCGATCGCAGCTCCGGCAAGGATGATCCGGCCCTGGTGGGGGGCGTTGCCCGGTTGGAGGGTCGGCCGGTGGTGATTCTCGGCCATCAGAAGGGTCGAGACACCAAGGATAATGTCGCCCGTAACTTTGGCATGGCCTCACCGGGGGGCTACCGCAAGGCCATGCGATTGATGCGCCATGCCGATCGCTTCGCCATGCCCATCATCACCTTCATTGATACCCCTGGGGCCTATCCGGGCTATGAGGCGGAGGAGATGGGTCAGGGGGAGGCAATCGCCTACAACCTCCGGGAAATGTTTGGCCTGCGGGTACCTATCCTTTCTACCATCATTGGTGAGGGGGGGTCGGGGGGGGCACTGGGCATTGGGGTTAGTGATCGGTTGCTGATGTTTGAGCATTCCGTTTACACCGTCGCCAGCCCCGAGGCCTGTGCAGCTATCCTATGGAAAGATGCAGGTCGAGCAGCGGAGGCTGCTGAAGCTTTAAAGATAACCTCCTGGGATCTCCAACAATTAGGCATTCTCGATCATCTTCTGCCCGAGCCCCTGGGGGGGGCCCATGTTGACCCGCTACAGGCTGCCGAAACCCTCAAGCAGGCTCTGGTCAGCCAGCTGGAGGGGCTAGCCGCCCTCTCCCCTGAAACCCTGCAACAGCTACGCTATCAGAAATACCGCCGGATCGGCGTGTTTGCGGAGGAGGTCGCTTGAGGCCTCCAATCTCCCCTAAAGATTCTATACCCTAACCTGAAGCGATACAATTAAAGGGTTTACCTAACCCTCGCTACAGCCAGTCTGAAGCTTTCCCGATCGTTGATTGTGTAAGCCAAGGTCAAGCTTGGCCTGGTTTTCCTTGACAGTTTGGAGTGTCTTTAATCCCTATGACTATTGCCCCTTCTAGTAACACGAACCCCCTAATCACCTTGAATGGCTTGGCGGCTAAGGCGATCGCCCACCCCACCGTTCTTCCCGATCGCGGCCTCAGCCACGGCACTGAAGCCCACCCCCATCCCATTCCTGAAACCAGCCTGGAGGATATGCAGGCAGCGGTACGAACCATGCTGCTGTCAGTGGGTGAGGATCCGGAGCGGCAGGGTTTACTCAAAACTCCAAAACGAGTCGCGGAAGCGATGCGGTTTCTCACCAGTGGATACCAGCAGTCCCTGGATGACCTGGTAAATGACGCTATATTTGACGAGGGCCATAACGAAATGGTGCTGGTGCGGGATATTAATCTGTTTAGCCTCTGCGAACACCACATGCTGCCCTTTATGGGTCGGGCCCACGTGGCCTACATTCCCAATCAACGGGTGGTGGGGCTGAGTAAGTTAGCCCGCATTGTGGAAATGTACTCCCGTCGACTACAGGTGCAGGAGCGACTCACCCGCCAGGTAGCGGAGGCCATCCAGACAATTCTGGAGCCCCGAGGGGTGGCGATCGTAGTGGAGGCGAGCCACATGTGTATGGTGATGCGTGGGGTGCAAAAGCCCGGTTCCTGGACGGTGACCAGTGCCATGCTAGGGGTCTTTCAGGAGGACGCTAAAACTCGAGAGGAGTTCCTGAGCTTGATTCGTCACCAGGCCGCGTTCTTTTAATTGTCACCGGGGAATCGGGAGTCAGGATCGAGAAACTCACCAGGCTTAATAGATCGCCAAGGTTCCTGGCCCTCATCCCCCAGCCCCTTCTCCCAAAATTGGGAAAAGGGGAGGCGGAGGGTATCAAGGTGCCTCTGCCAAGATTGTTTGGGGTTTAGTTTTCGTTTCCGGTTAATCGGAATCCCGTTTGCTGGCTCCTGAGGGTTCTAACCAGAGCCATAGCTTAGCACTGGGCATCGCCGATCACCAGGGAAAGTTATGTAACGAAGATGACAGTTACCCTGCCTGTGTTTAATGGAGGGCGCTAAAGTAGAAAATGGTCCTTAACCTGGAATTTAATTGACCACCGTGGAACCTGTTCCTATCCCAGGGGCTGCCATGCCCACGGCTAGCGATGTACAAGGGATTTTCAACCGCATCGCCCCAGTCTACGATAGCCTGAATCAACACCTGAGTCTGGGCTTGCATCGGGTTTGGAAAGCCATGGCGGTGGGCTGGAGTGGTGCGCGGCCGGGCCATGTTTGTCTGGACCTGTGCTGTGGTAGTGGGGATTTATCCCTGATATTGGCCCACCGGGTAGGCAGCAAGGGCCAGGTCTACGGAGTGGATTTCGCCGTGGATCAACTGGCGGTAGCCCAGCGGCGATCACAAGCCGCCTACCTACCCACCCCCATCCATTGGACCCTGGGGGATGCTCTCCAACTGCCCTTTGCCGATGACAGCTTTGATGCTGCCACCCTGGGCTACGGCCTGCGCAACTTGACTGATATAGGGTTGGGTCTGAAGGAACTACGTCGGGTGCTAAAGCCAGGCGCCCAGGCTGCCATCCTAGATTTCCATCGCCCACCACCGGGCTGGCGACAACACCTGCAACGATGGTACCTGGATCGGATTGTGGTGCCTGCGGCTACTCAGTGTGGCCTGACGCAGGAATACGCCTATATTGCCCCTAGCCTAGATCGGTTTCCCCAAGGACCTGATCAAGTTAAGTTAGCCTGTCAGTCAGGTTTTTCCCACGCAGTCCACTACCCGATCGCAGCGGGCATGATGGGGGTTCTCGTGGTGAGTTATGGCCATACCCTGGGCTAATCTATGGGTTGTAGTGGCCCCACCGGTGTTTGGTGGGGTAATTGGCTATTTCACCAATGACATAGCCATTAAGATGCTCTTCCGTCCCTACCGGCCTATTTTAGTGGGGGGCCGGCCCTTGCCCTTCACCCCGGGGTTGATTCCAGCCAACCAGGAACGGCTGGCTAAGCGGATTTCCGACACCATCATGGGATCCCTGCTTACCCCAGAGGAGTTGCAAAACCTGGCCCGTCGCCTACTCCAAACCGAACGTACCCAGGCGGCCATTAAGTGGCTCTTGGAATTGGCCCTGGATCAGGTACGCAATCGCGCCCAGGTGCGTACCACCCAGATCGCCGGGCGCATCCTGGAGGACCTGTTTGGCAAAACCCTACCTCGCCTGATTCGGGTCTGGGCCCGTCGTGAGGATTTTCTAGAACCCCAGATTAACAAGCTGTTTGACCAGGTGTTGATTGACTTTCGCTTTAGTGCCCACCAGGCGGAGCAGATTTCCCATTGGGTGCTGACCGGGGTTTTACCCCCCGATCGGCTGAGGGAACTGGTAATTGATTTTTTGAGCGATCGCAATATCCAGGTGATCGACACGATTTTCCGTGAACGCACCAGCGGCACCTACTGGGTGGTAGCCAATCTCTTTGGTGTCCGTAACGCCCTGGCTCGGTTACGAGCCTTCTGTCTAGATGAACGGGAACTTAGTAATAGCCGCATTGCGGAACTGGTTATGGCCCTACAGGGGAAACAACGCCTGAAATCCTGGTTACAGCAACTCTCCCTACAAAACCTACCCCTGGCCACGGTCAGGCAGATCCGCCAAAACCTGCGGGAGTCTGTGCAGGACTATATCCAGAGATTGGGACCCCAGTTTATTCAGGGCTTAAGTAGTTCAGTAAACTGGGAAACCCTGGCTAATCAGTTGATCGGCCGATTGCAACATTCTGAGGTGATTAATCAATCCCTAGATCCGGTCAGCGAAGAACTTGCCTTGATTTTAGAGCGTTATTTAGAGCAGGATCTGGAGTCACTGATTGCCCAGGTTATCCCAATTTTAAACATTGACCAGGTGATTATGGATCGGGTGAAGGGCACCTCCCCCCGGGATCTAGAACTAGCCATTCAGGGGATTGTCCGCAGTGAACTCCAGGCCATTGTTAACCTGGGGGGAATCCTGGGTTTTCTAATTGGTGTCTTTCAGTCGATATTTTTCTATCTGCAGCACTTTAGCTAGTATAGCCCTGCGGATTAATCAGAACATCTATTTTAGCCTTGCCCTTAAGGATTCCTTCTGTCCTGAGGGTGCTAGCCAAAGCCAAGCCATATATTTCGCACTTTTCTCCCAGCTTAAGCCCATGCCTTTTGATCTCCATGACTACCCCTACCCCTCCCGACGGCGAGTGATTTTAGGCCAGCGGGGAGCGGTGGCCACCAGCCAGCACCTGGCCACCCTGGCGGGGATGGAGATGTTTTGGGCGGGGGGCAACGCGGTGGATGCGGCGATCGCCACCGCCATTGCCTTGACCGTGGTGGAACCCACCGCCAATGGCCTGGGCGGCGATGCCTTCGCCCTGGTCTGGGATGGCCAGTTACACGGACTAAATGGCTCGGGCAAAAGCGCAGCCCAGACCTCTCTGGCCGCCTACGCTGGCCTCTACCAGGCACCCAGCCTGGGGTGGCTGTCGGTGACGGTGCCTGGGGCGGTGTCCGCCTGGTTTGCCCTCTGGGAACGGTGGGGGAAACTGCCCTTCGAACAGCTGTTTGCCCCCGCTATCCGCTATGCCGAGGGCGGCTTTCCCGTCTCCCCCGTCACCGCCCGCTCCTGGCGGGATCAGGAGCGACTGTTTGTCCCTCTGCAGGCGCCGGAGTTCCAAGCCTTTAAGCACACCTTTTTTGCCGGTGATCGGGCCCCCAGAACGGGGGAAATCTGGAGTAATCAGGCCTTCGCCCAAACCCTGCGGGAGATTGCCAGCAGTGGGGGAGAGAGTTTCTACCGGGGTAAACTGGCGGCGGCGATCGCTAATTTTTCCAACGCCACCGGGGGGCCCTTCACCTCGGCGGATTTTGCCCAGCACCAACCCCTCTGGGTAGATCCCATCGGTATCGCCTACAAACACCTGCGGGTGTGGGAGATTCCCCCCAATGGCCAGGGCATCGCCGCTTTGTTGGCCCTGAATATCCTCGGGGGTCTAGGGATTGACGCCTCCCCCCGGGACTCCGTCACCAGTTTCCATGGCCAAGTTGAGGCCATGAAGCTGGCCTTTGCCGATGTCTATAGCCATGTGGCCGATCCTGACTGGATGCGGGTGTCGGTGGAGCAATTCCTTGATCCAGAATACGCCAACCAGCGCCGGGACCTAATTGGGGACCGGGCTATCCCCCTGGCTCACACCGGGTTACCCAGGGGGGGCACAGTTTACCTGTGCACGGCGGACCCTGAGCTGATGGTGTCCTTTATTCAATCGAACTACGAAGGCTTTGGCAGTGGCATTTTAATTCCCGACACCGGTATTGCCCTCCACTGTCGGGGGGCGGGGTTCTCTCTGGAACCCGGCCACCCCAACCAGCTAGCCCCAGGCAAGCGCCCCTTTCACACCATCATTCCCGGTTTCCTCACCGAGGATAACCGCCCCCTCGGTCCCTTTGGGGTGATGGGGGCACCGATGCAGCCCCAGGGCCATCTGCAGATGGTGGTGAACCTGGCGGATTATCACCTCAATCCCCAGGCCGCCCTGGATGCCCCCCGCTGGCGATTCCTGGAGGGTAACCAAATTCTGCTGGAGCGGGGCGTGGGAGCTGGGGTGGTGGAGGGGTTAAGGCAACGGGGCCATGACCTGAAATTCGCCCCTGAAACCCAATTTGGTAAGGGACAAATGATTCTGAAGCACCAGGGGACCCTGGTGGCGGCCTCCGAACCCCGATCGGATGGCCTGGCCCTGGCTTACTAAGGGGATTGGGCTTCAATAACTGAACTTTGGACTAATGGGGTGACAGGGGCAGTTGCAGACGGACAGGCAAAATCGCCCAGTTCCTTCAAGGAACTGGGTATAGTTCAAGCATTCGCCTCTGTCACTCGAAACTAGACTGCTATTGGCTCAGACTGTTTCAGGGATTTCTCGGATTTCTTCCGTTTCGAGGCATGTTTTTTGACCGTCGGATACCGGAGACGGCTGGTGCCCCTGGGCACGACCGGGGGATTTTCCGCGAGGTTTGGGCGCTTGGGCTGGAGTACCAATTGCCGCCAAAATAACCGGAAATGCTTGCGCCACAAGCCCTGGAGGTAGTTTATCCTGCGGCGGTTGCCAGGGCAAGGGGCAGTCAATACAGGCAGCGATTCCAAATTCAAACGGTAGCCAGTAATACAAATCCTCTTGACTCCCCCACCTCAAGACGTATTCGCCCTGTAAGGTGCACGGCGAGGTCCAGAGTCGTCCAGGAGAAAGTCCAACAGATGCTGCCAGTTTTCAAACAGCAGATACTTGGTCAGGCTCAGCAGATCCTGAAAAAAGCCCTTGCGCGTCCCCCGTTGGGCGCGTGCGCGCAGATAGCGTTCATCGACCCACTCCAGCACCGTATGAAACAGGAACGCCAACAGATTGAGCGTTAACAGTACCATCGCCAAATGGCGCTGCCCATGGCCAAAGTTATGTTCCAAGACGAATAAAAAGTTGAACTGGTGGTCCAAACTATGCTGACACATGGGTTGGTGACCAAACAGGTCGTCCCCCAAGAGGGTGACGGGTTGTCCCTCAAACAAGCCAGCATGGCTCGTCACCCAACGTTTGGCGGCGTTGAGCTCACAGTCTTGTTTTCCACAGCCATCTTGGGGGGTGATAAACTCGGGGAGCAGCGAGAGAACCGAGGCTTGCTCCAGATGGACGATGGCCGGTAACAGCGATTGGTGACAATAGGTAATTTTGCCGTCCTTATGGGTGCGCGTGGAGCAGCACGGACAATGGATTTTTTCAGACCGGTAATACTCCGTGCCATCCAGGGCAACCAGCAAGTTATACTCCAGCAGCTCGAATACTCTCAAATAGCCTTGGGCGTTGAGGGCACGATAAATCCACTCAAACACAACGAACAGGTGACGGGCTGCGCTCCCATTGAGCAGGTTGCTCATTTGCTCAACCGTCGGAATGCGCTCCAAACCAAACAGGGTTTGAGCATTATCCCGACCGCAACGGCTATTGAGCTGACGCTGATGTTCCAAAAATGACTCACTTTGCATGAAAAAGCAGGCAAATGCCCCCAGTACTACGTCTTGAAGGCTATAGCGCGTACCGTTGCTGGGCCGACGCGGATCAACGATTCCAGCAATCGCTTGCTGTAAATAGCCCAATAACGCACTGAAACTGAGAGCGGTGAGTTCCATAAGCTGAAAAACTGATGTTGCATCCGGTTGCTCTGATCTTGGCTGGCAAGAGTAAAACCGTTGGTGTACCTTGTGTTACATTTTGAATTTGGAACTGCTGCCTCTGCTATGGCTTGGTTGATTGGGTCACAGCGAAGGCCCATTAATAGGCATACCCGTTTGCCTTGATACCTCCACCGTAGTCGGAGGAATCCCCTGAAGCACTCTACCGATATCTCGTTTTTAGGCATTCTGGCCATAAAACTGATACCCAGTTGATACCCATTTAAGCCCTAAAAGCCCTATTTTTCCGTTAAATATCGGGTTGGTACGCACCTAAAACGGACCATCTAGCGATACTGGGCAGTGGCTGTAAAGCTTGCAGCACTTGAGTTTTGGAGGATGGACGTAACTGGACTCGAACCAGTGACCCCCACGATGTCAACGTGGTGCTCTAACCAACTGAGCTATACGTCCTTGATTAATGTCAACCTAGCATACCCCGTCAAACTAAGGCAAGCTAGCCCATGGCTAGAGTAAGCGTGATCGCTCTGGTTTGCGACGACTATCCCAGGAAAGGTTGAGGGCGCGACGAAAGTCCCCCATGGCCTGGTTGGCGCCATGACCCAGGCGAATACTGGTATGTCCCCGGCCAATGTAAGCCTCCGCCAAGTTAGGGTCAAGATTAATCGCCTGGTTGAAGTCAGCCAAGGCCTGGTCCCACACCTCTAGAAAATAGTGGGCATAGCCCCGATCGCAGTAGGCCAACGCATCACTGGCATTGATCTCGAGAGCCTGGTTAAAGTCGGCGATCGCCGAGGGGTAGTCTTGCTGGCGGCTCAGCACCCGGCCCCGATTAGCCAGAATCCGACTACAACCGGGGCGAAATCCCAGGGCCAGAGTATAGTCGGCGATCGCTCCAACCATGTCCCCCACCTGGGATCGCAACAAGCCTCGGCTATCGTACAAATCCGCCAGGCGGAAACGCAAATCCATAGGTGTATCCTGGCTGAGGGTGGCGTCGGGGTTATCCAGGGCCAAGCCCACCAGGGTTTGATTATAGGAACGATCCTGCAGAGCTGGGTTCAATTCCAACACCATTGTATAGTCCTCGATGGCGCCAGGGAAGTCTCCCAGTTCATGGCGGAGCATGCCTCGATTAATGTAGGCTTCGGCGTAGTCCGGTTGGTGATGGAGGGCCTGGGTAATATCCAGGGTGGCCTGGTAGTAATTCCCCAGTTGGAAGTAGGCAACTGCTCGGTAGTTGTAGGCTTCAGCATTTTGCGGCTCGTCCTCCAACACCGCTGAAAAATCCACAATGGCCCACTGGTAAGCCTCCCGACGATGTTCCGCCAGGACGGTGTGAGCCCCTTGTTTAAGGTAGGCTAGACCTCGCCAGAGCAGCACCTTCGCAAAGCAGGGCTGTTCCCACAGCACCATGGAAAAATCCGTAATGGCACCGTCGTAATCCTCCAGGTCCAGCTTAATTCGACCCCGGGTGCCGTAGGCTTTGGTGGCGGAGGGCTGCAGTTCTAGAGCGCGATTCAGATCGGCCAGGGCGCTGGTAAGCTGCCCCAATAACCGATAGACACTACCCCGATTAATGTAAGCATTAACAAAGCCCGGTTCGAGGCGAAGCGCCTGGGAAAAGTCCTCCACCGCCTGATCATAACGGTGCCAGTCACGGTAGGCACAGCCGCGATTATAATAAGTCTTCGGGCAGTGGGGATCAAGGTTAACAGCCTCTGAGAATTGCTCAATGGCATCCTGAAAATATCCCAATCGGGCCAGTTGGATGGCTGACTTGAGGCATTCGCTAACGGTTAGACTCATGGAGGGGTAACTGGCGATAGATATCGAGGGGTTAATCCCATTATGACGGCTTCATTAGATCATCGGTAGAGGATCGGCACAAGGCAACATTGTATACACAAAAACTTTATGGCTACTTATTATGACCTGTGGTTACCGACCCTGACTGAAGTAGATCTTTGCCCCAACACAGTGGACACCCTGGGCATCCTAAGGGCAGATCCACCCCGCTGGGGCTTACCCAAACCGAAGCCGGTACATTAGCATAAGAGTGTCGTGACTAAGTCAACATGATGCCGACTTACCCGATAGACTGGCAGGAGATTGCGGGTAATTGGGTTTTGGTTCCCCCCAATCCGGTGGCGGTAGTTCACTTTTTAGGTGGGGCTTTTGTGGCCACTGTCCCCAGTTTAACCTACCGCTGGCTGCTAGAAAACCTTGCCGAGCAGGGATACCTCGTGGTGGCTACCCCCTTTGTCAACACCGTCGATCATGAGGCGATCGCCGAAACCGTTTTGATCAACTTTGATCGAGCCCTTCGCTACCTCCACCGGCACTGGCTGCCCCCCGGCACCAACCTACCCCTTTACGGTCTGGGGCATAGCATGGGCTGCAAACTTCATCTGTTGATTAATAGCCTCTGGGAGGTAGAACGCTGGGGCAATATTTACATGAGTTTTAATAACTATCCCGCCCAGCGATCAATTCCCTTTTTAGACCAGGTAGCGCAGCTTAGTCCAGCCTTTAATATCGAATTCACCCCCTCCCCCGAGGCCACCCTTACCCTCGTGGCGGATCAATATCCGGTGGCTCGCAACCTGCTGATCAAGTTTCGTAATGACAACCTCGATCAGACCCGTCCCCTATCGGAGGTGTTAGTGCCCCGCTTTCCCCAGTTGACGACGGTGGCGATCCTACCCGGCAGTCACACCACCCCCATTGCCCAGGACATTGCCTGGCATCCAGGGGACTCCTTCACCCCCCTCGATGCCCTTGGTCAATTTTTTAAGCAGGAATTCTATCGAGACTTGAACCAACTCAAACAAAGCCTGGTGTTATGGTTAGACTCATCCCCCATGGGCGTGGGGGGGTAATACTCAAAAATTGATGATCGGGAGAGGTAGCCCCACCTTCCCGCCCCGGAACAGTTGCACCCAATATAGATGGGGGTATTATCAAAACCATGGGGTTCTAATTGGGGCATATATCAACGATAAGGCCATGACCTATTCTTCCTCCTCCTCCCGACGGGCATTAATTTTACAGCGGAGCTTCTCACCCTTTGGCAACAAGCTCATCCAGAGTGGTTACGTTGACTCCGACCAAATGCATAAGGCCCTGGCGGAAAGTCGCAGAACCGGTCAGGCCCTCACTGACATCCTGGAGTCCCTCACCGGCCAGCAACTGTCCCCTGAGTTGCTGCGGCAGTACAAAAAGCAACAACTGTTTGAACTCAAGATCCTCTACGGCGTCGAATCTCTCGATCCCGAGCTAAATGACATCTCCACCGCCCAAATTAGCCACCTGATCGATACCCTAATTCCGATAGATACCTGCCGTCGCCATCGACTGCTTCCTCTGACGACGCAGGAGGGAGAGCAGCCCTCGATTTTAGTGGCCATGGTGGACCCGGAAAACTTAGAGGCCCAGGATGATCTAAACCGTATTTTGCGGCCCCGCAACCTCACCCTACAGCGCATGGTGATCACCAGCGAAGACTACCAGCGCCTGATGTCCGCCTACCTAGACGAGGCGGTGGCCCGTCAGAAGAAGGAGGAACTGGATGCTGCGGTGGACGTCAGCACGAGTCTCGAGGAACTTGACTACCGCCATGACCACCTGGAGGACGTCCACGACACCGAGTCTGATCTGGGGGAAGCCCTCAAAGATGCCGGGGCGGCCCCGGTGATCGCTCTGGTCAATAAAATCATGGTCAAGGCTTTACAGGAAGGGGTGTCCGACATCCACATTGAACCCCAGGAAGAATTTTTGCGGATTCGCTTTCGTAAAGATGGGGTGCTGAAGGAAGCCCTACCCCACATGCCGAAAAAGATCATTCCGGCGGTGACCGCCCGCTTTAAAATCATCGCCGAACTAGATATCGCCGAACGGCGAGTTCCCCAGGATGGCCGGGTGAGGCGGATATTTCAGGGCCGTAAGGTGGACTTTCGGGTCAGTACCCTACCCAGCCGTTGTGGGGAAAAGGTGGTGTTGCGGATTCTGGACAACGCCGCTACCCAGCTCGGACTGGACCGGTTCGTCACCGACCCCGAGTCCCTGAAGCTAATTCAGGAAATGGCCTCTCGACCCTTTGGCTTAATCCTGGTGACGGGGCCCACCGGTTCGGGTAAAACCACCACCCTCTATTCCATGCTCTCGGAGCGCAATGACCCGGGCATCAACATCAGTACGGTGGAGGACCCGATTGAATATACCCTGCCGGGCCTGACCCAGGTCCAGGTGATTCGGGAAAAGGGTATGGATTTTCCTTCGGTGCTGCGGGCCTTTTTACGGCAAGACCCGGATGTGATTTTAGTGGGGGAAACCCGGGACTCGGAAACCGCTAAAACTGCCATTGAGGCGGCCCTGACCGGTCACCTGGTATTGACTACCCTGCATACCAACGATGCCGCCGGGGCGATCGCCCGGTTAGACGAAATGGGCATTGAGCTGTTTATGGTCTCCAGCGCCCTGATTGGGGTGCTGGCCCAGCGGCTAGTCCGGCGGGTCTGCGCCAACTGCCGCATTCCCTACCACCCCACCCCTGAACACCTGGCCCGCTTTGGCCTCAGCGCCTCCCTGGAGACCGACATTACCTTCTATCAAGCCAATGCCCTCGGCGTTGAAGACATTAGCGCCGCCAAGGCCCAAAATACCCTCTGTTCCAATTGTCAGGGGGCTGGCTATAAGGACCGGGTGGGGGTATACGAGGTGATGCGGATTACCGAGCGTCTGCAAAAACTGATCTCCGAAGGGGCGCCAGCGGAGGTGGTGAAGGAAGCCGCCGTTGAAGAGGGAATGAAGACCCTGCTGGCCTATAGCCTGGATCTGGTGCGGCAGGGGCTAACCACCCTGGAGGAGGTGGAGCGGGTCACCTTTACCGATACCGGCCTGGAAGCAGAACTGAAGGCCAGGCGGAAGGTCTCCCTCACCTGCACCAACTGTGCCGCCGAGTTACACCAGGACTGGCTAGATTGTCCCTACTGTCTTACCCCCCGTTTTCATGATTACTAGGTGGCTGGGGCCCACTATCTTTGATACCAGCACTCACCCACACCCCCTAGAAACACTTCACAACCTAGTAGAGTCTGGCATAAATTCACCTACTGCTCCTGAGTTTTGCCTCCTCCCCCTTGCTCTTAAAGAGTCGCCTAATTCACGCCACTTAGTACTACAAAGGTAACACCATGGAACTGATGATTGAAGACTTGATGGAAGAGGTGATTGAGCGGGGGGGGTCAGACCTGCACCTATCGGCGGGGCTACCGCCCTATATCCGCATCAGTGGCCGCCTCACCCCCACTGATCATGAACCCATGAGCCCCGAGTCTTGCCAGCGGTTGATTTTCAGCATGCTGAATAACACCCAACGGAAGCACCTGGAGCAAAACTGGGAGTTAGATTGCTCCTATGGGGTAAAAGGGCTGGCCCGCTTTCGGGTCAACGTCTATAAGGACCGGGGCACCTACGCGGCCTGTTTACGGGCACTGAGTTCCCATATCCCCACCATGGAGGTGTTGGGCCTACCCAATATCGTCCGAGAATTGTCGGAGAAGCCGCGGGGGTTGATCTTGGTGACCGGTCCCACCGGGTCGGGTAAGTCCACCACCCTGGCCTCCATGATTAACAACATCAATCTCACCCGCTCTGAGCATATCCTCACCGTAGAGGATCCCATTGAGTTTATCTATGAACCGGTGAAAAGCCTGATTCACCAACGCCAGATTGGGGAAGATAGTAAGAGCTTTGCCAATGCCTTGCGGGCCGCCCTACGGGAGGATCCGGATGTGATACTGGTGGGGGAAATGCGGGATTTGGAAACTATCGCCCTGGCCATCTCCGCCGCTGAGACCGGCCACCTGGTACTGGCCACCCTGCACACTAGTTCCGCTGCCCAAACCGTGGACCGTATTGTTGATGTGTTCCCCCCCGATCAGCAACAGCAAATTCGTATCCAACTCTCCACCTCCCTGGTGGCGGTGCTCAGCCAAACCCTGATCCCCAAGGTGAATGCCCGACCCGGTGAGTTTGGCCGGGTCATGGCCCAGGAAATTATGGTGGTAACGCCGGCGATCGCTAACCTGATTCGGGAGGGTAAAACCGCCCAAATCTACGGCGCCATTCAAACCGGTGGCAAGTTAGGCATGCAAACCCTAGAGCGGGTGCTGGCGGATCTGTACAAAGCCGGAGCGATTTCCTTTGAGTCCGCCATGGCCAAGACCTCTCGGCCCGATGAACTACAACGACTGATGGGGGCGGCGCCGGTAGCCCCTACCCAGGCTCGTCCGGGCATGGCCAACGCCCGATTGTAGCGGCGCGATCGCCGCGGAGACGGAGTTCCGCCGGGTAGGGCTATCGTTATAATGGCTGGACATCTTTTAGAGCTGCAGTCATGCCTACCTACGTCGCCATTGGTCGTGATGCCACCGGTGCCCAACGCCGAGAACGGGTTGCGGCGGGAACCCCCGGAGAAGCCCGTACCCTGCTGAAGGATCAGGGCCTGTTTGTCCTTGACCTGCGGGAAGAGACCGCCTTTAACCTCGACCTGGAAACAATCCGCACCTCCCTCACCAAGGTGACCGTCAAAGACAAAGCCATTTTCTCCCGTCAGTTTGCCGCCCTGGTCAACGCTGGCGTGGCCCTGGTGAGGGGGTTGGGGGTACTGGCGGATGACTGTAGCAACCCCAAACTGAAACAGGCCCTGCTGGCGGTCAACAGTGACGTACAGCAGGGCACTAGTCTCTCCGACTCGATGCGCAAACACCCGGCCTGCTTCGACGATCTCTACGTCGCCCTAGTGCAGGCCGGCGAAGTGGGGGGGGTGTTGGATGAGGTCTTGAACCGACTGGCTAAGTTGCTGGAGGATCTAAATCGGCTGCAAAACCAGATCAAGTCCGCCCTGGCCTACCCCGTCACCGTAGGGATCCTAGCGGTGGTCATCTTCCTGGCCATGACCATGTTTCTGCTGCCCATCTTTGCCGACATGTTTGAAAGCTTTGATGCAGAGCTACCCCTATTTACCCAGATGATGCTAGGAGTAAGTCGTTTCCTGCGTCAGCCCCTCAACTGGGTGGTGATGGTGGGGGTGCTAGCCCTGGTGGCGTTTTTCCTGCGTCGCTACTACGCCACCGTGAATGGGCGTCGGACCATTGATCGGTTTGCCTTAAAAATGCCCCTGTTTGGCGATCTAATCCAGAAGACAGCTACTGCTCGCTTCTGTCGCACCTTCGGCTCCCTATCCCGGTCGGGGGTGCCGATTTTAACCGCACTGGAAATCGTTCGGGATACTGCCGGGAACCAAGTGATTGCCGAAGCAGTTGATGAGGCCCGCAAGGATGTACAGACCGGCGGCATGATCAGCCTGGCCCTACAGAAACATTCGGTATTTCCGGCCATGGCCATTCAGATGATCAGCATCGGGGAAGAGACCGGAGAGCTGGATCAAATGCTAATGAAGGTAGCAGACTTCTACGAAGATGAGGTGGAACAGGCGGTAAAGGCCCTGACCAGCATCATGGAACCACTGATGATTATTGTGTTGGGGGGCATGGTGGGGGCCATTTTAATTTCCATGTACCTACCCATGTTCAAATTGATGGAGGTGGTGAAGTAGATCAGGGATTCCCATAGCGCACCAGAGTCAGGAGTTCTCCCCGACCCAGTTTCACCACCCGATCACTTTCTCCAGTGCGGCCCTGACGGGACAACTGGGCCACCGCCAGGGTTCCCCCCCGGTCCTGATTGGTCACCAAGTTGAGGTTGTCTCCAGGGCGATGGGGAAGTAGGGCCACCAGGGTGTCTCCTTTGGAGCTAAATTGCATGGCTTGAGTGCCCAGATCACCCCGGCGGGCTATCCGCAGTTCGGCCACGGGCAGCCGCTTACCGCAACCAGCAGCGCTGATCAGCACCAGGTCCTCCTGAGCGGACTGCACCCGAACACAACCCACCACGGTCTCCTGCTTACCCATGCGGATCCCCTGGGGTCCCTGGGCGGCTCGCCCCATGGGGGGTAGGTTCTCTTCGTCAATGGAAAAACGCAATAACCGACCACCGGAGGTACCCAACACCAAATCATCGCCCGCCTCCGCCAGGGTGACATGGGCCAGTTCATCTCCCTCCCTCACCTTGATGGCGGTTAACCCCCGGCCGGTGAGGTTGGTAAATTCTCCCAAGGGGGCCCGCTTAATTTTGCCCTGGCGAGTCACTAAAATCAGATCGTAATCCAGCATTTCCCCCTGGATTACCCGCTGGGCCACCACCGCCCCTGCCTCAGCAGGCACCGTGTCGGGCAGCAGGTTGACCAGGGGTACCCCCTTACCCTGGCGGGGATGGGGGGGAATATCCTCCACCAGCAGGGTAAAGGCGCGGCCATCCCGAGTGAAGGTGAGCAGTTCCTGACTGGTCAGGGCTGGCTCCACCTGCAGAGTGACATCCTCCTCCAGGGCCTGCAGGACTGAATTGGTTTCACCGCTTTGGCGGGCCTGACGACGTTGGTAGCTGCGTTGGGAAAACCGCCGGACGTAGCCTTTTTGGGTAAATTCCAGGACTGTTTCCGTCTCACTGGCCTCCGCCAGGTTTTCTCCTAGCTGCTGGGACTCCTCCGCCCGTTCCGCCTCACTCTGAATTCGGGTACGACGCGGGTCATTGAACTTTTTCCGCAGGGCCTTGAGTTCTTTTTTCATCGCCTTAAGCCGCTCTTTGCGATCGGAGAGCAGACACTGCAGTTGGTGCCGCCGCTCCGTTAATTCCGCAAATTCCGTCTCCAGGCCCTGGCGTTCCATACCGGTGAGCTTACGCAGCGGCATGGCCAGGATGGCATCGGACTGGCGCTCACTGAGGTTGAATTGCGCCTGGAAGCGTTGCTTGGCGGTGGTGCCATCGGGGGACTGACGCAGGATATCAATGATCGCATCCAGGGTAGCCAGGGCGGTGAGCAGACCTTCCACAATGTGGAGGCGGGCTTCGGTTTTCTCCAGTTGGTGCTGGTAGTGGCGGGTCAGGGTGCTTTCCCGGAAATCCAGAAAGGCTTGCATCACCTCCCGCAGAGGCATTTGCCGGGGTTGTCCCTGGTTTAGGGCTAGCATGATTACCCCAAAGTTGGTTTGCAGGGGGGTGGTGCGATATAACTCCTGCAGGACCCGGGGGGCGGAGGCCTCCCGCTTCAGCTCGATCACCACTCGCATGCCGTCGCGATCGCTCTCGTCGCGAATATCCGCAATCCCCTCCAGCTTGCCCCCATTCACCAACTGGGCAATTTTTTCAATCCAACCCGCCTTGTTCACCTGGTAGGGTAACTCTGTCACCACGATCGCATTGCGGCGCTGCCGCCCCTTACCCGGGCGCACTTCCTCAAACCGACTCACTCCCCGGATGGGAATGCTGCCCCGGCCGGTGCGGTAGGCTTCATAAATACCTTCGGTGCCGATGATTTCCCCCCCGGTGGGAAAATCAGGACCCGGAATCAGGGCAAACAACTCCCCATCGGAGATCTGGGGCCGGTCGATCAGAGCGATTAAGCCCTCCACCACCTCCCCCAGGTTGTGGGGGGGAATATTGGTAGCCATCCCCACGGCAATACCGGAACAGCCGTTCAGCAAGAGGTTAGGTAACTGGGTAGGGAGCACCACCGGCTCCTGCTGGGAGCTGTCGAAGTTATCGATAAAATCCACCAGAGCTTCGCTGATGTCCCCCAGCATGGCTTCGTTACTGATGGGGGAGAGGCGGGTTTCAGTGTAGCGCATGGCCGCCGGGGGGTCGTTGTCCACGGAACCAAAGTTACCGTGGCCATCCAGCAGGGGGTAGCGGCTGGAGAAGGTTTGTACCATGCGCACCAGGGCGTCGTAGACGGCCTGGTCACCGTGGGGATGGTATTTACCCAGTACATCCCCCACCACCCGGGCGCACTTACGGTAGGGGCGATCCGGGGTCAGCCCCAGCTCGTGCATGGCGTAGAGAATGCGCCGGTGCACAGGTTTCAGACCATCCCGCACGTCCGGCAGGGCCCGACCGACGATGACGCTCATGGCGTATTCCAGGTAGGATCGCTGCACCTCGGTATGCAGGGCGGTGGGGACAATTTGCCCAAGGGTGGAGCGATCGGCCCCAGGCTCGTTCGGCGTCGAATCGTCAGAGGTGGCGAAAATGTCGAGTTGGTCGGCCATGGAGGATAGTCCTGGATAGGGTAGGGGATAGACTCTATACTAGTACACTAGTACGATGAGGTTAGGCGGTGGAGGTCGGTCGGGAACAGTTTCAAGTTATAACGGGTATCCCATGCCCTGGCCTCACCGTGGACTTAACCGTACCTACTTTAGAGGCTGTTTGACAACCGCGACGGTCTTTCCCACGGCTACCATGGGGAAAACTGTCGGGTCCATGCCGTTGGCCAGGACCAGAGAGAAGGAAACATTCCTGACTATGTCAGCAATTCTCATTTTGGCGAAAAGCTATTCAAAGGCCAGGAATAAGGGTATGGTAATGCCATTTGAGAGACCTAAGAGAGCCAGGGCTGTTGAAAGAACCCGGTTTGTTTAACAGGCTAGTGGACTCGTTTCGCCAGTGGTTGTCGTCGCTACCGGACAAACGCAAGGGTAAGAATAGCCGCTACGGGATGGAAGATGCGGCGCTGAGCGCCTTTGGTGTGTTTTTCACCCAAACACGGTCTTTTCTGGCCTATCAGCGGAAGATGGCCGATAGTAAGAGGAAAAG
>JBEIUS010000262.1:0-2070 GCA_040374235.1 Leptolyngbya sp.
ATGGCTTTAACCATCTTCTCTTGCTCAGGTTAGCTTGGGCTAATCATCGGTTTGATGACCTCTTTCCCTCCGTTCCTAACCCCCTAACCGACCCCTCCCCTAACCTTTAGATACGCCCGTAGGAGTCTTTGTCTGTCAAGCTCTTACCTGAGTATTGGTAACTCAGCTTTTTAAAGTTTGAATTGCCTGGCGTGGCCCAGGGAAAATCCCCTGCTGTCGTCATTCCTGTTTTTCGCTTCTCAAGTTGTAAAGGATATTTCCTGATGACATATCTGCAAGATTGGAGTAACTTTGCCCTGCACCGGCCCAACTATTTTCCTGGGCAATACCTGCTGGATGAAGACTTTGAGCTAGCCCACCGATACCTCAACGATCGCCAGCGCTACATCAATAGCCGTCTGCACCTGGCGGGTATTGTGGAGGGCTTGGAGGTGGAGGCCATTGCCGGCAAAGCTGAGGTGATTATCAAGCCCGGTACAGCCATTGATGGCGAAGGTCACCTGATTATTTTGACCGAGGCCACCACCCGCCTGATTAACGCCCAGGGATGGCTCTGCTTGCGCTACCACGAAGAACCTAAACTGCTCCAGCAGCCTGAAATTCCCGATAGTTTTACCCGCTTTGTGGAAGCCCCCCTACTCACCCTCGAGGCGATTGAAACCCGGGATGTCAAAACCGTAGTTCTGGCCAAGCTGACCCCGGGGCAAGATCGGGTCGCTATTGACACCAGTGTGCGGCAGTATTCAGGGGTGCGCCTACCCAATGGCTCCCAAGGGGACGTTGGGTTGCAGACCCAGGATGGGGTCCTGGCAATTCAGGGGAACTTAACCCTGGATGGGGTGCTAAAGCTGGGCGGGCACTCTACCCTGGCCAGTATTTCTGAAGCCATTGACCGCAATAGCGATCGCAGCGATGTGGTGCCCTCCGAAAAAGCCGTCAAGGCCCATATTGAGGATCGGATTATGGAGCGCCTGGCTGCCATCAAGGTGCCCACCCAGGAAAAACCCACCATTTCCCTCACCACCCAGGCCGATGGCAAACTCTATGGCTGGAAAACTGAGGGGGCGGAGGGCAGTGATCCCTCTGCCCTGATTAAACTAATCGCCAGCCGGGCCAGCGTCGAAACCCCGCGGCTGGTGATCCAGCGGGATACGGGCAACATTGGCATCGGCACCCTGGAGCCGGCTCGCCTGGTGGATGTCAACGGCACCCTGCGGGCCCTTCACCTGGAATCCACCAACCCCATGCGCCATCGCATGTATCCCGCCGACCCCCTGGTCTATCAGGATATTTTTGACGCCGTGAAAGCCAAAGCAATCCAGAAGCGGGGTCAACCTGCTGGTTACAATGATACGCGCCATGCCACGGAAGCGACAGCATGGAATGACCGCCGTATGATCTGCTTTGGTGAAAAGGTCACCGGCGATGCGGGGGCCCTGGTGAAGGTTCCAGAGGGGTATGACACCCTCTGGGTGCGTATAACGGGAGATACGCACATTTCTATCCGTGCTAAGTTTATTGACGGCGCTAAGGAAGATTTGGGCTACTGGTCAGGGGGTAGACGATCTGCCAACTGCTACTGCCCCGATGGCTCCCTCAGCGATGGCCATGCCAGGGTCCACCAATGGGTGCCCATCCCAGTGGGTAGATCAGGCCAGGTACTACTGATCGATGAAATTGGTAGTACTAGTGTTGCTGGACTATGGTTCAGTGGTTTAGCCTTCAGTCGTAACCCCTGGGGCCATGCCGTCCACTCAGCCCAGAGTTTTTACTGGACTACTAACGGCGGCAAAGCCACCACCTGGTTGAAAGAATCTTCTGATGACTGGAACGGTGATGTTTATACCAGACTTGAACCTAGAACTAACCAGGAGTTAATGGTGCCCTACCGCTGGACGGGCCGCGATAAGCTACTCTACCTGGCGGAACATAACAACAACTGGAATGGCTGTATGCATACGGGCATTACCATCAATGGCACCCCCCTAGCCTGGATAATTCACGAAGGATAAATAGATCACAGAAAAAAGAGCCTGAAACGCTTTAGAATCAGACTCTTCAACAAAATAA
>JBEIUS010000214.1:0-4350 GCA_040374235.1 Leptolyngbya sp.
CGGTGGACTTTTGCACCACCAGTTTCATCAAGGTGCGGGACTCCAGGTTGGGCAGGGTGTAGTACATGGGCCGGAAGCGAGAACGGTAGACCTGAATATCATCGTCGCCAAATTGCTGCCGGGCCTGCTCCTCCGTCAGGCCAACGGTGCCCATCTCGGGGGTGGTGAAGACGGCGGTGGGCACGTTGTCGTAGTTCATCAGGCCGGGTTTGCCGCCAAACTCCCGGTCCGCCAGCAGGCGACCCTCCTTAATGGCCACCGGGGTGAGGTTGATGCGATCGGTGACGTCGCCGACGGCAAAGATGTGGGGTACGGTGGTGCGGTGCAGGCTATCCACGGCGATCGCCTCCTGGCTGACCTCCACCCCGGTGTTTTCCAGGTGTAACCCCTGGATATTGGGGCGCCGCCCCGTGGCCGCCAGCCCTACCACATCCGCCAGCAGGTGCTCCTGTTTCTCTGGCGTAGCGAGGGTGACATCAATGCCCCCATCGGTTTTATGGATAGCCACAATCTCACTGTGGGTAAACAGGGTAATCCCCCGCTGGGCCATGGCGGCTTGAATTTCCCCCTGCAGATCGCCATCAAAGCCCCGCAGAATTTTGTCTCCCCGGATCACCTGGGTGACCTGGGTGCCCAGGGCCTGTAACACACAGGCGAATTCACAGCCGATGTACCCACCCCCCAGGATCACCAGCCGCTGGGGCTGCTCCGGCAGGAGGAAAATATCATCGGAGGTGATGGTGTGTTCGATGCCGGGGATATCGGGTTTGACCGGCTTACCCCCCACCGCAATCAGAATCTTGTCGGCGGTGATTTTATCGTCCCCCACCGCCAGGGTGTGATCGCCCAGGAAGTGGGCGTAGTGGCGAAACAGCTGCACCCCGGACTTCTCTAGCATGGTTTGGTAGATGCCATTCAGGCGGGTCACCTCCCGGTCCAGGGCGGTGATCAAGGTGGGCCAGTCAAACTGGCGGTCCCCCACCGTCCAGCCGTAGCCCGCCGCCGCCGCAAACTGCTCGGGAAAGTGGGAGGCGTAGACCATCAGCTTCTTCGGGACACAGCCCCGGTTCACACAGGTGCCCCCCAGCCGACCCACCTCCGCCAGCCCCACCCGAGCCCCGTACTCCGCCGCCCGCCGGGCCGCGGCAATGCCACCGGAGCCCCCACCAATCACAAACAGGTCGAAGTCGTAGGCCATGGTCTACCTCCCCACCAACACGGCGAAACTTTCCTTCCTTATTGTATAACCGTAGCCACCGGCAAGGGCGCGGAGGCGAGCCAGAACATCTACCCCGTATTGGGACTGTGCAGGGAACTACCCTAGATCAGGTTGAAATCATTGACTCCGCCTGGCCAGAACCAGGTCAAAATCAGGGTATCCACTTAAGCCGGGACGGGCTGATCGGTCAAGAATTCAAGAACCAGCTGTCAGGAGTCAGGCGTTTGGCGGTGTTCTGACTTTTTCCATAGCTATAAAATGTTTTGCCTGGCGCTGTGTACCCCAGAATCAGAACTTAGCCGAAATTTTCACTCTCACCAAGCCGTTGCATGAGGGGTTGACAGTCTCGGGCATTGATTGAAATGGCAGCCCTGCTGCCTAACTGAATTTCTCTCTGGGGTATGTTGTTACAGAGCGATCCTTGCTAAGATAAAAAACTGTTTGTCTTTTAGTTTGCCATCCTCTCTGGAGTCTTGCCATGGGCCGTCACTGTGAACTTACCGGGAAAAAAGCCAACAACGCCTTTAGCATCTCCCACTCCCACCGTCGCACCAAGCGCCTGCAGGAAGCTAACCTACAGGAAAAGCGGGTATGGTGGCCCCAGGGCAAGCGCTGGGTCAAGCTACGTCTTTCCACCAAGGCCATCAAGACCCTGCAAACCAAGGGGGTTGATGCCATGGCTAAGGCAGCGGGTATCAATTTAAATAAATATTAATTAAATAGCTATTCCTTCGACACCCCTAAAGCACGGCCCAGACCCAAAAACGCTGCCCACCCCCACCGGAGGCGGCGTTTTGTTCTACTGCTCCAACGTCCCTAGCCGGCCACCCCATGCGCCCCCTTCTGACTGGTACCCTACACTTAGAACGGGTCACTGTCCCCATTCCTAACCTGCCAGATCCCCTCCAGGGATGCATCATCGCCCAACTCTCTGACTTTCACTACGAAAATAGACTGCTGTCCAGAGGCTGGAATAGGCTGCTCAAAGGCAATGGGGTTAAACAGTTCGTAGTAAAATCCCCCATCCTCTGGAGCTTCAACGCAATCGAACAGCTCGGCGGCTCCAATAATCGCCCGACGGGCAATCTGGTCCTGGGGAATGCTACGTTCCACAATCAGCTCATCGGAGTACTTGCTGGTACTGGCATGGATCAGTACAAACCCCCGGTATTTTGTGGCTCTGGTACGAAATTCAAAATCTTTTACGCCATTAACGATCGACCAAGCATAGGGGAAGTGCATCGACATCGCCCTGAGGCTTTCTGGATAGGTGTATTGTGGCAGAGCTAGGCATAGTATAGTCCTGGGTGATTTTAGGAAGTTAGCTATAATTCAGGGCCTGTGGCGATCTGAGGTTTAAAGATCCGCCCCGGGCTAATTACTTACTTCACAGTTTTACCAGGTAATCAGGAAGGTTTAGCGAAGATTTTAAACTATGGCGCATAGAGAACCTGAAGGAAAGCGATCGCTATTGATACCAGAGCTAACCCTCCTCCTGGCCTCTATCCAGACCAGGGCCTATAGGCCCCAGCGGAGTGGTTTCCATGGGGAAAAAAGCTTGTTTACAATAGATTTGGGGTTACTGCCGTAGTCGGGCCATCCTGAACCCCACCAGTCTGTGGCAGTTTTTTGTCTCCCTGACAGCCGTCGGGTTCGGGTACAAACTACTCACCACCCGTCTGGACTGATCCAGACTGGATATGGGAGATCGCTACTAACTAACCAGGCACAGGCTGCCCAGATCCTATGGCTAAGTCCAGACGCTATCCTACTCGTCGCCTGAGGCGACCCTTCTTCCATGGCCAGCCAGGCACCTTGGGCTTATTGATACTGTTAGGGGCAATGGGCTGCTATAGCCTGATTCAAATTCGGCCCAACCTGATCCGCGTCTATGGTAAGGATAGCCCGGACTGGGTAATGGGTAAGTCCCAAACCCATTGGGACATGGGGTTTGGGAATCGCTCTTTAGAAGAACTCAGGCCCCTGGCGCTAGAGTTGGTCAATCGAGATCGTCGGGTAAACGGTTTACCCCCCCTCGTCGAAGATCCTCTGCTCAATGCAGCGGCCCAGGGCCATGCTGAAGATATGCTAGCCCGCCAGTTTTATGCCCATGTCAATCCTGATGGCCATGACCCTTCAGACCGCTTTCGGGCCGTAGGAGGTAAAACTGGAGCAGGGGAAAATATTCTGCAATACCAGGGAGGTCCGCCAGTGACCCTAACCTTTCGTTTAATAGAGAATTATCAACGGCAGTGGATGTATAGCCCTGGCCATCGTCAGAATTTGCTGAGGGCTGATTACCAAACTTTTGGTTACGGCATTGCAGCTAATACCTTAGGGACTGAGGTCTATGCAGTGCAAATGTTTAGCTTTAGAGCACGATAAACAATCATTCAGGTCAATCCCCCGATTTACAGCGCACCCGGCTACCCTCGCCGATCGCACCGGTGGGGTAGGCCTCAAAAATACGGTTCACCGCCAAGGCATAGCCCTCGTAGGTGTGGGCAGTGGCGGTGGTGAGCAGGGCCTCGATCAGTTTCTGGGTGAAGAAGGGGGATAGGGTGAACAGCCGCAGGGCCCTGACCACCATGCTGGGCCAGTCGGTCAAGATTACAGTCAGGGCTAAATGAACCTCGGGGTTGGCCCGGAAGCCATCAAAGTCGGGTAGGGCCTGGGAGTCAAAGCGAGCCAGGTGGAAGGGGCACTCGTGCCAGGGCAGTACCACCCGGGCGGGCTGGGGTTGGCCAAAGCCTTTAGTTGAACTGAGTTCAAAGATCCGAAAGCAGACGAAGGGGAGATTATCGATGACATTGAGACCGATCTCAAAGATGCCCCGTTGTACTCCCCTGATCTCCTCCGGTTTGAGGTGGTCCAGGCTGATGATCAGTTGACATTGGTTGTCGATCCAACTGAGGCGAGCCCCTTCGGCCTCGTGGCGGCGGTTGAGGCGATCTCCAATGTGGATAGCTTCCAGGTAGCCTGTCATGGTTTCAGGAAAAGTGGCAGTAGTAGCCTATCATTTTGCTGGGGCTGGGTGTGGTATCTTGAGGGAAAGAAACCTAGGCCTCCAGCTATCGCGATCGCTGGAGGTTTTTTTATTCAGTTGCTACCCAGCCACAATGCTGGTGGCC
>JBEIUS010000127.1:0-10217 GCA_040374235.1 Leptolyngbya sp.
GGGGAAGCATGCCAATTTTGTAAGTTTGCCCTCATCCCCTAACCCCTTCTCCCAAAAAGGGCGAAGGGGAACCGGATTGAAAGTCGCCTCTCCCGCCCTGGGAGAGGGATTTAGGGTGAGGGCTGCAAAAGTGGGATGCACCCCTGAGTGCTGTCTCTCCTGCCTGCCCTCTGAACCGGGCCAGGATAATCCTAGATGATCATATAGGATGCAAGATATATCTTGTATCGTATACAACGAAACCTCGAGGCTATAGCCGCTATAGTACCCAGAGCTTGAGGGATGGCGGGGCTATTTCCTGGCTCCTCGCCCTAAGGGAACTGGGGCAGGGGTGGCTGAGGTGGTCCGCCCAGGCCATCCTGGCTGGAGTATCACCCTGAGCAGGGCCCTGTCTCAACAGGCCAATCCGGTTTTAGGAGGGTATCTTACCCCCCCTGTTTTTTAGCGCGGGAAATTTTGAGCCTATGGCCTCTACCTTGCTTCGTAATGCGACGGTTTTGCCCTTTACCGCCCAAGCCGATGGGGGGATTGATCTGAACCCCCAGGTGAGGGATGTATTGGTGGAGGAGGACCGCATTACCCAGGTGGGGGCAGCCCTGGGGCTGAGGGCCGACCAGGTAATCGATGCCACCGATCAGTTACTGATCCCTGGTTTTGTGGATGGCCATAGCCATACGGTGGTGGGGGTGCTGGAGAAGTGTGCCTACGAGGCCCTGCCCCTGGAGCTGTGGATGCTGTACCTGCCGCCGGATCAAAAGCTCGATCCGCGGTTGCACTACCTCTGTGCGGCGATCGCTGGCATGGAAGCCCTGAAAAATGGCACCACCACCCTGCAGGATGACCTCTACGCCCTGCCCTTTACCACCCCAGAAATCTTTGAGGCCACCGCCCAGGCCTATTGCGACCTGGGGATGCGGGCCAGTCTCTCCCTGCACGCCATTAATCAACCCCTGCACCACACCATTCCCTACCTGGCGGAGTACCTGGAGGAGAGTCAAAAGGCGGCCTTCGGCCAGGCGGTGGCGGGGTTTTCCATCCCGGAGTGGAGTCAGCTTTTCCGAGATCTGTACCAGCGCTGGCACGGCTACAACGGTCTGATCACCACGGTGCTGGCCCCCTCGGCGGCCCAACGGGTGACCCCGGAGTTGATGCAGTGCATTGGCACCCTATCAGCGGAGTACGATGTGCCCATCCACGCCCACCTGCTGGAAACCCGCACCCAGGCGGTGACTGGCCTGGAGTTCTTTGGGGAAACCATCATTCAGTACGCCCAGCGCCATGGTTTGCTCACCCACCGCACCACCATTGCCCACGGCATCTGGCTCACCCCCGGAGATATCGATCTTGTGGCTGAGGCTGGTGCCACCATCGTTCATAACCCGGTTAGCAACTACCGACTGTGCAGCGGCATTGCCTCGATTCAAGCCCTGCAGGCGGCGGGGGTGAATATTGCCCTGGGTACCGATGGCATGGATAGCTTTAATCTGTTTAACGTGATCCGCACGGCGGGCCTCACCCACTCGGTGGTTGACAGCGATTACCAGCGCTATCCCCGGGCCGCCGATGTGCTGAAGTGGGCCACCGCCGGGGGGGCCCGGTCCGCCCTGTTGCAGGATCAGGTGGGGGCGATCGCCCCGGGGATGAAGGCGGACTTTGTCCTCTATGACCTTAATAGCCTCAGCTTTACCCCTCGCCACGAACTGCCCCTGCACCTGGTCTACGCCGAGGATGGTCGGTCAATTCGCCGGGTGTTTGTCAATGGTCGGCTGGTGGTGACCGATGGTGAGGTGCTGACCCTGAAGGAGGCTGACATCCTGGCGGAGTTCCAGGAACGGCTGCCGGAGTATCGGCAGTTGCGCCAGCAGTTTCAACGGCAGGGGGCCCAGTTGCGTCCTGCCATGGACCAGGTGTATCAACGGGCGATGGCCCACCCCCTCGCGATCGACAACTTTAGTCGGGCGGGTCTCAGTGGTCACAAGCTCGCTCCTGGTGTCCCTGAGACCCGCCCGATTTCCTAATCGGTTCTACCCAAGCACCGATCTGGGACGGGGACCCTTCTCCCCCAGAGTTTGATGTTTTCGTTAATTTTACGGAGTGTTTCCATGGCCTTTTCCTCTCGTCGTCGTTTTTTGCAGTACGCCTCCCTGACCTCCCTGGGGGTGGCGGCGGCTAAGTTGGGGGGGTGTGCCAGCCCATCCAAGGACACCGCCACTGGGGGTGAGGCGACCCCCAGCCCCACCAAGGGGGGTACCATTCGGGTGTTGTCCTGGCCGGGCTATGAAGATAAAGCGGTGATCAGCAAATTTGAGCAGGACACCGGTACTCGGGTTGAATTTAAGAACTACGTGGGTGGGGAGCAGATGCTCCAGTTGGTGAGCCAATCCCCGCCGGGCACCTACGACTCCATCGTGGCGGATGCGGAGTACCTGCCCAAGTTAATTGCCCTGGGGGTGATCGAACCCCTGAAGGTGGAGGATTTTCCGGAGTTCAGCAACTACGTGCCCGCCTATCAGCAGATGCCCCTGTTCTATGACCAGGGTAAGATGATGGCGATCGCCACCCGCTACGGGTTCTACGGCATGGCCTACAACACCGATGTGGTGTCCGCCGATCAAGCCGGTGACTGGAGCTTTCTGCTGAGCCCAGAGCTGAAGGGTAAGGTGGCCATGTTTGACTGGTACCTGCCCAACATGGGGGACTTTAGCCTGGCGGTCTTCCCCAACCGGGAAAACCCCTACGACCTCACCGATGCTGAACTGCAGAAGGTGAAGGAATGGATGCTGAAGCTGAAGCCCAATCTGTCCCTGATTTCCCAAAACTTCCAGGATGTCACCAACTCCTTTTTGACCGGCGGGGTGATTGCCGCCCCAATTGGCGACTGGCTGATCCAAAACCTGGTGGCGGATGGCCATAAAAACTTCACGGCGATCATTCCCAAGCAGGGGGCGATCCGCTGGAGTGAGGGGGCAACCCTGGCGGGCTCCAGCAAGAACAAGCCCCAGACTATGGAGTGGATGCGCTACATGACCCAGGCCGAGCCCCAGGCCCGGTTGGCCAACGTGGCCGCCTCCAAGTGCCAGGTGCCTAATCTGAAGGCGATCGACCTGATGAATGAGGCGGAAAAATCCCTGCTGGGTTACGTCCCCGATCCGAAGGTGAGTGGCAAGACCGTGGCCGAGGTGAAAACCGCCGCCACCACCCCCCGCCGTTTGCCGGTGCAGCAGTCTGATAAGGTCTGGCAAGACATCTACAACGAGTTTAAGACCAGCTAACCTGGCCAGCTAGGGTCCAGCCCCCACGGGCTGGACCTGGAGTTTTCCTGTCCTCCATGCTTTCTGCTGCAGCTATGGCTACCCATGATCTTGAGTTGGTGAATATTTGCAAAGCCTATGGCGCCCTTGGCGTTTTAGACGAGATTAACCTCAGGGTGGAGGCGGGGGAGTTCATTGCCATCATGGGCCCCAGCGGCTGTGGCAAAACCACCCTGCTACGGGTGATTGCCGGCCTGGAGGGGGTGTCAGGGGGCCAGGTGTTGCTCCAGGGCAAAGACATCACCGCCCTGCCGGTGAATCAACGCAATACCCCCCTGGTGTGGCAGAGCTTTGCCCTATTTCCCCATCTGAAGGTGCGCCAAAATATTGCCTTGGGCCTGACTCTGGCCAGCTTTCCTAACTCGGAAATTACTCGACGGGTGGAGGAAATGGCGGTGATGCTGAACCTGGAGCCCCTGCTGGACCGCCGCATCAGCCAGTTGAGCGGTGGTCAAAAGCAGCGGGTGGCGATCGCCCGATCGCTGGTCACCAAGCCCAATATCCTCCTGCTGGATGAACCCATGAGCGCCCTCGACCCCCACCTGCGGGTGCGCATGCAGGGGGAACTGAAGCGGCTGCAGCAGACCCTGGGCATCTCCTTTTTCTACGTCACCCATAACCAGAATGAGGCCTTTTCCATGGCCGATCGGGTGGTGGTGATGAACCAGGGCCGCATCGAGCAGATCGGACCACCGGCGGAAATTTACAATGCCCCCGCCACCCACTTTGTGGCGGAGTTTGTCGGCAACAATAACCTATTCGATGGCGAGGTGGTGGCCAACGATGGCCACACCATTCAAATCCGCTGTCCCCAGGGATTGATCCAGGCGCCGGTGCGGCAGCGATCGCACCCCGTGGGCGATCGGGTGACGGTGGTGGTGCCCGCCGATCGCCTGGCCATTGCCGCCGATGGTGCCGCGGATAATCACCTCCAGGCCACCCTGCGGGCTAAGGAATTCATTGGTTCCCAGGTGATCTATTTCCTGGAAACCCGCACCGGCCATGAGGTCAAGTTAATTCAGCAGCAGTCCTTCAGCGACAGTATGCAGGTGCCGGTCAATACTGAGCTAGAGCTGGTTTGGCAACTGGACAACACGATTTTGCTAGGAGAACGGTGCCTTGACCGTTGATCCTGGCTTGCTCCCCCCTAACCCTATGGCTAAGCCCCTATCCAAACCCACCAAGGCCCCCAACGAATCTAGTTGGCTAGGGTTGGCCTGTCTGGCCCCGGCGGTGATCTATGATACCCTGCTGTTTTTACTACCCCTGGTTTTTTTGATCTGGATTGGCTTTTGGACCGTCGATAACTACGTCATGGTGCCGGGCTTTTCCCTGGCCAATTACAGCGATATTTTCCAGCAGTTTTTCAGCCGCTCTCGCTACGCCTTCGCCATTGGCCAATCCCTCTGGGTGAGCGCCACCACCACCCTACTGGCGGTGGTGCTGTGCTACCCCTTTGCCCTGGCCCTGGCCTTCAGGGTGCCTCCCCGCTGGCAACGGCTGGGGGTATTGCTGGCGATCGCCCCCTTTTGGAGCAGTTACATCCTGCGACTCTACGCCTGGCAAACCCTGCTTAACCGGGAGGGCCTGATCAACTCCCTGCTGTTGCGGGTGGGGCTGATGCAGGCCCCCATGGAAATTGTCTTCACCCAAACCGGCACCCGCATTGGCCTGCTTCACTACCTAGCGCCAATTATGATTTTGATCCTGTACCTGGCCTTGAAAAACATTGACACCACCCTGCTGGGGGCGGCCCAAAACCTGGGGGCCAATCGCTGGCAGGTATTCTGGCGGGTGATTTTGCCCCTGACCCGACCGGGGGTGGTCTACAGTGCGGTGTTTGCCATGATTATCAGCCTCGGCGATGTGCTCTCGGGGATTATCCTGGGGGGCGGTACCGGGCGATCGGTGTTTGGTAGCCTGCCCCTGTTTTCCACCATGATCTTGAATGAGTACGCCGCCTCCACCAACCTGCCCCGCACCGCCGCCCTGGCCACTCTTTTGATTGCCATCATGGTGCTGGTTTTGCTGGTGGGTAATCAGTTCTCCCAGACAGAATCCTGAGGTTGCCATGCCCCCTTCCCCCGGCTCGGTTAAAACGTCGAGCGATCGCCTCCTGGCCCTGGCCGCCGCTCTCTACCTGGCCCTGGGTTTTGGTTTCCTGTTTCTACCCCTGCTGGCCCTGGTGTTGTTTTCCTTTGAGTCCAGCCGGTTGCCCACCCTACCCTGGACCGGTTGGACCCTGGACTGGTACCACGCCCTCTGGGCCGATGGCCGCTTGATGGTGGCCTTGCAGCACAGCCTGGTGGTGTCCCCCATCGCCGCCACCCTGGCCACTATCCTGGGTTTTCTGGCGGCCTACACCCTGAACCGGTTTAATTTTCTGGGTAAGCGGATCCTCTCCATTATTATGATCGTGCCCCTGCTGGTGCCCCCCCTGATCATGGGGGTGGCCTTTTTGGGGCTGCTGTCGCGGGTCAACCTGCAGGGTAAACTGGTGAGCGTGGTGCTAACCCATGGGGTCATCCTGATCCCCACCGCCATCGCCCTGATTACCATCCGCCTGGCCCAAATCCCCCGCGATCTAGAGCAGGCCGCCTGGAACCTGGGGGCGACAGAATGGCAGGCTCTAATCCGAGTTATTCTTCCCCTATCCATGCCAGGCATTGCCGCTGCCTGGTTGCTGGCCTTTACCTTCTCCTTCGATGAGTTCATCATCGCCTGGTTTGTGTCAGGCTTTGAGCCCACCCTACCGGTGGCCATCTATAGCTTTATGGCCTTTAACCTGGACCCTTCCCTGAATGCGATCGGTACGGTAATTTTTGTGTTTTCCCTCCTTATGCTAATCGGCGTGGAGATCCTGCTCCTACCGATTTTGTTGAAGGGGCGGGAGCGATCTGAGGCAGAGGTGAAATAGGTGAAGGGGGCTAGACCGGAGCAGAGGGCCAGGGCACCGAATTGTGATGCCTGCCTCAATGAAATGTCTTACCTATCCCTTTGGTCTACCTGCCATGGCTACCGCTGAACCCTCTGTCACCCTCTCCTTTGTGCCGGCGGAGATGGCGGACCCCGCCCCCTACCAGCTGCTCACCAGCATTGTTGCCCCCCGCCCCATCGCCTGGGTCTCTACCCTAAGCCGGGAGGGGGTGCCCAACCTGGCCCCCTATTCCTTTTATAACGCCGTGGCTGGCTTCCCTCCCACGATTATGTTTTCGGTGTCCTACCGACGCCAGCCCCCCCACGAGAAGGATACCCTGCGCAACGCCAAGGAGACCGGGGAGTTTGTTTGCCACGTGGTGGATGAACCCATGGCGGAGGCCATGGTGAAAACCTCCCAGGAGTTTCCCTACGGGGTGAATGAGTTTGATCAGGTGGGGCTGAACACCCTGCCCTCGGTGGATGTGGCCCCCCTGCGCCTAGCGGATGCACCGGCGGCGATGGAGTGCCGGGTGACCCAGATTGTACCGGTGGAGGGGTCCACCAACGTCATGGTGTTGGGTCGGGTGGTGCGCTTCCACGTTCGTCAAGACCTCTATCGACCGGAGTTGGGGCTGGTGAACACCGTGGCCATGCACCCCATTACCCGCCTGGGGGGGGCCAGGGAATACACCAAAATCGGTGAGTTGTTCTTCTTGAGTTAGACCTATATATTTTTCCCTTAGGGTTCAGTCCTTCTGCCCCATTCCCTTGCTGTTTTCCCTTTTACTCTATGACGACCTCACCCCCTTCCGCTTACCTGATCAAACAGGCCATCCTATTGCCCTTTACCCCCACCCCCTCCGGCGATCTGGATCTCACCCCACGTCAGCAGGATGTGCTGATTGTGGGCGATCGCATTGCCCAAGTCGCTGACCACCTTGAAGGGGTGCCGGAACCGGTGACCGTGATCGATGCCCGGGATCACCTGCTCATCCCTGGTTTTGTCAATGCCCATGCCCATTCCGTAGAAATCCTCGAGAAGGGCCGCTACGAAGCCCTGCCCCTGGAGGCCTGGATGCTCTACACCTATCCGCCCCTGAAGAAAACCCACCTTAGCCCCAGGCTGTGCTACCTGCGGACCCTGCTGGGGGCTCTGGAGATGGTGAAATCGGGGGCCACCACCATTCAGGATGATCTGATTGAGTTGCCCTACATCACCCCGGAGATCTTTGCCGCGATCGCCCAGGCCTACCTGGATATCGGCCTGCGGGCTAGCCTCACCCACCACGCCATTAACCTGCCCGTCTACCAAACCATTCCCTATCTGGAGGGGTTTTTGCCCGCCGATCTGCGGCGGGACCTGGATGCCATGGTGGGCCCTACGGATGGGGAGTGGTTGGCGCTGTTTCACGAGTTATATCGGCAGTGGCATGGTCGGGAGGGTCTAATTACCCTGGCCCTGGCCCCCTCTGCCCCCCAACGGGTGACCCCGGCCCTCATGGCGGAGATCGCGGCCCTTTCCGAAAGCCTGGATCTGCCCATCCATACCCATATGCTGGAAACTAAAACCCAGGCGGTGAGTGGCCCCGAGTTCTATGGCCCAGGGGAGTCGGTGGTCAGCTATGCCAAACGCCATGGCATTCTCACCCATCGCACGGCGATCGCCCATGGCATTTGGCTCACCGATCGGGATGTGGAGTTGATCGCCGAGGCCGGCGCCACGGTTGTCCACAATGTGGTGAGTAACCATCGTCTCTGTAGCGGCATTGCCCCGATCCGCCAACTAATGGATGCGGGGGTAAACCTTGCCCTGGGGTCCGACGGCATGAGTTCCAATGACTCCTTTAATATGTTTGATGTTTTGAAGATGGCGGGTCAGGTCCACTCCGTCACCGATCCCGACTATGCCCGCTACCCTCGGGCCAAGGATGTGCTGAAGTGGGCCACGGCGGGGGGAGCCCGGTCCGCCCTGTTGCAGGAGCAGCTGGGGGCGATCGCCCCGGGCCTGAAGGCGGATGTTGTCCTCTACGATCTCAAGACCACCAGTTTCATTCCCCGCGGTGAGTTGCCCATTCACCTGGTCTACGCCGAGCATGGCCAGTCCATTCGCCAGGTCTTTATTAACGGCCAACTGGTGGTGGCCGAGGGGCAGGTGGTGACGGTGGATGAGTCGGCCCTGCTGGCGGAGCTGCAGGACTTGCTGCCGGAGTACGACGCAGAACGGGTTGCCCTCTACCAGCAGGCGGACCGGCTTATGCCGGCCATGACTGCCACCTACCAAAGGGCTATGGCCCAACCCCTACCGATTGAGCGTTTTACCCGCATTGAGCCCAGTTAGGCCTAGCCACGGGTGAGGATACAGGTGTTTGGGCAAGGCTAGTACTGGGCAGGCGTTAGACTTCTGCCCACTGGCGCAGAAGATTGGCGTGGGTTTTAGAAAGCAGATCAAATTCTTCGGTTTTGCCGTATTTCTCAAACAGCGATCGCCGCACCGTATCCAGTTCAAACAAAAGCTGACGCTGGTCCCCATTGCGCACCAGGCTCTGCACCCAGGTGACCGCCGCCAATCGTTGTCCGGTGGTCACCTCCGCCACCCGGTGCAGATAGGTGGAGGGGTAGATAACCATAGCACCAGCCGCCAGCTTGAGAAATCGCTCCCCCTCATCGGTGTCCAGCACCAATTCTCCACCACCATAGGCTTCGGGATCCGTAAGAAATAGGGTAAGGGAGAGGTCGGACCGTTGCAAAGCCTGGCCTGGCCCCATGAGGGCATTATCCACATGCCAGCCGTAGGCCATCCCCGGACCATAGCGACTGATCAAACAGGGACGGATCACCCTGGGCAGGGCTAGGGACCTAAACAGGGCATGACCCTGAATTGCCTCCTGCACAGACTCTCGGATGGTTTTAGCAATTTCACTGGTGCCATCCAGTTGCTGATTATGTTTGACCGGCTGGGCAAAGGGTCCTGCGGTTAGTTTGCCATCCACAAATTCCGCCCTACTGAGCAGATCCTGCAGGCTGGCAACCTGTTTAGCAGTCAAAACCTGATCTATTTCAACAATCATGGTGGCAGGCTGTGGGCAACAGGGTAGCTGTAGATAAGACCTGTGGCCCAGGGCATTTACCCCAGATCTTCTGCCCCTACCCCTCCCAGGGGTAGGGCGCTGGATTCACCACCCTCTCCATTGTTAGGCTGGGTCGGATTAGACTCCGTGGGCCCTGTTTCCCCGTCCTCACTACCGGTATCACCACCATTACAGGCCACCAGGGTAGTGGTCAACCCCAGGGTTAGGAATAGAGCTACAGCCTTTGATCTCATAGGGAGATGCCAACGCTATGAATTACAGCTAAGTATTATAGCGGACTTCACTTGAATGAAGTACACGGAGAGCCCCCCAACCCCCACCTCGCGCAGCGGCCCGGAGGGCATAATTTAGGGGGCTAAAGAGTGGATCTGAGCAGACAAAAGTCTAGGGGGCTGAAGCTGAGAAAAACTGTATCTTACTGAACCAAGAACCGCTATATAGCAGGTTTACCTGGGAGCTAGACTAAGTCCATGTTGAGAACCGTAGCTTTGCCCCCTCAACCTGGAGGTTTTTTCCCTCGGCAGGCTGATTCCCAACGTGGATCACTATTTACTGCCCATCGTGGGCTTAATTATTTTATTTTCTGTGATTCCTTCCCTATGGCACCTGAAGGGTAAACGGCCCAGCGGGTAGATCGTCGCCGACCCGGTGTGGTCTAGCCCTCGCTGGTTGCTAGGTGAGTTATGAGAGTCCAACGTAGGCCACTAACTGGGCCAGCCGATCGCGTAGAATAACTAGCCCTAGCCGTTCCGTAGCCGAGACAAACAGGGCGTTGGGGTATTCTTCCTGGGCGATCGCCAGGTCTCGGCTGGAGACCCGGTCGCGCTTTTTAAAAAACACCCGCAAGGGGCCCGGGGCCCAGATAGGAACAGCACACCTCACAACACCACTCAAAAAA
>JBEIUS010000158.1:0-7412 GCA_040374235.1 Leptolyngbya sp.
ACGACTGTCCTGCAATGCTGCATACACACTCGGCCACTTTCGTCGAAATACAGGACTTTGCGACAGACTAACAAACGACAGGATACTTGGACCCACCAGCACTGCGACCATCAATTCAAACACCGCATCTCTCGCTTAGCCCAGACAGTGGTAGATCGCTTGCCGAAATTCTTGAAGTTGAGTCAAAATCATCAGGTCAATGTTTTTCATAACAGAACTTCATTGACCTTACGGCAGTTGGTGTTCTACTAACTGCCTTTTTCTACCTCGTTAGTCCAAAGTCCAGCAGGTTAGGACTACGGCTAGGACGATGCGGAGTAGTTCTTTACCAGCAGCCATTGGCAGGCCACCCCCATGTTTATTTTGAAGCGTCAGGATGTTGAGATTAGGAAGGTAAGCCTCCCGGATCAGGAGGAGCCCGCCTTAATTTTGTTCTACCGGGGTCAAGGCTTTAAGTTATTGGGGCTTTTTGCCGCCACCCAGGAAGACAAAGCTCGCCTGTTGTGGCGCAATTTGACCGATAACCAGGGTAAGGTCTGTGTTCTGCTGGAGGAGCCGGAGCGCTTTAGTGTCTGGGGGCGGCTGGAGACTAATCCGCAGGGGGGGCGTTATGGGGCGGTACCGGTGGCTAGCCCCAGGGGGCCGGACCTCTACATCCAGGCCTGTTTACTCTTGTTGCAAGGCTTGCACATGGATGTGGAGGATTTACTGGGGCCCAAACAAACTCAACGGTTTGAGGTGGACTTGCACAAGGTCCTGGTGGACTGGCACTTTCCCCTGGGGGCCCATCCCCAGGTGCTCAAACATCTACTGCAGGTAGATCCCTTACAGGCGACTCAACTGCCCCCCTGGCAAGAACACCACCTGGAGCGCCTGTTGGAGGAAGCCTACCGGATTGGTAGACGCTACTTTGGCAATGCCGACTTTGCTGGGCGAGCCCTGGATAGCCTGGCTGATTTGGCCGATCATGAGCAACAACAGGTACGGGCCTGGCTGCAAAATTCCCCCAGCGGCAAAAGTTGGCTATCAACTAACCCCCGGTCAGGGTGACTACTACGGTTCAAAGTCCCCCACCCCCAACCTATGCCCTCCGGGCCGCCATAGGAGATGGGAACTTAGGGGGAGCTAAACTCTAGGTTTCAAAGTAGACGCAGTTTAAGCTGCCCTACCTTTGCTGTTCCCTTCCCATAGTGTTGATATCGGTGTTGATTTCCTCCCCCTGGCTGAGTCGTTGTGCCCTGGCGGTGGCCCCGGAATTACTGGGCTGCCGGTTGGTGCGTCGTTGGCCCGATGGTCGCCAGCTAGCCGCCGTCATTGTTGAAACCGAGGCCTACACCGCTGGTGACCCCGCCTGCCACGCCTACCGTCGCCAAACCCTCCGTAACCGGGTGATGTTTGGTCCGGCGGGCTATAGTTACGTCTACTTAATCTACGGTATGTACCATTGCTTTAACGTGGTTACCGATCGCGAAGGGGTGCCCAGTGCCGTTTTGGTGCGGGCGGTGGATCTGGTGGCCATCCCTGATTGGTTAGCGGGGTATCGGCAGGAAAAAGCTTGGCGGTGGGGAGCAGGCCCCGGTAAACTATGTCAGCTACTAGGGATTGATCGCCAGCTCAGCGATTGCCCCCTCCACCCCAGTACCGGCCTCTGGCTAGAGGCCCCCAGCCCTGACTGGCAGGCCCGCCTGCAAGGCTCGGCGGCGATCGTGCAAACCACCCGCGTTGGCCTCACCCAAGGAATTGACCGACCCTGGCGTTGGTATGTGAGGGATGCAGCCGCCGTATCGAAGCCCTAAGGGAGGCGCGTCAGCCAGCCTAGTTCCCATTGGCTTTGATCGATTAACCGGGGCCCCGGGACTGGTTCACCGACCTGGGTCCATAATGGGAACTTCACCCAGAGCCATTCCCATGGCAAGGGAATCACAGTAAAATACAAATTATTTTTAATTCGTCACCCCTATGCCATTGTTGACCACCGGTAACTCCTTCATCCGAGACCTGGAAACCAACCGGGCCATTGCTGTCCGCATGCCTCTGGAAGGGGGGTTTGAAGGCCGCTATGAACGCCGTCTGAAGGCCAAGGGCTACGAAATTCTCCAGTTAACGGCCCGGGGGCTGGGGGATCTGGCGGCTTACCTGACCCAGGTCCACGGGGTTAGGCCGCCCCACCTGGGCAAAAAAAACATTGGTAATCAGGCCGCCGTGGGGGAAACCCATTTTATTCCCCCTCTCCTGACCTACCGGTTGGACACCATGGATGCCAGGGCCAGGGGTATGGTGCTGTGGTTGATTGAGGGCCATATCCTATCTCGTCAGGAAATTGCCTACTTGGTGGATCTGCCCAACCAAGACCCCCGGGTCAAGGTGGTGGTAGAAATGGGGGGACAGCGTTACTTTAGCTGGGAGCCCCTGGCCCGTTCCCTCTAGTTTTGGGGGTGACAGGGCTGCTCTGGCTATTCCCCGGCCCCTCCTATCCTGAAAAATCCTTTGACTAGCCTGGTGCCCCTGCTAACCGATCTTGCTCGACCCCTACGATCGCTGCAAACCCACCAATGGGTGAAGCTGATCTGCGGTGCCAGCTATCAGGATGTGACCACCATTCGGTCCCTGGCTACCCTGTACACTCTGGCCGGGGTGGACTGCATTGACGTGGCCGCCGATCCCGCCGTGGTGACGGTGGCTGGCCAGGGCATTGCCGCCGCTGAAGCTCTAGGCAGCGATCGCCCCTGGTTAATGATCAGTCTCAACGACAGTGAGGATCCCCATTTCCGCAAGGCCACCTTTGACCCAGCCCACTGCCCCCCCGATTGTTCGCGGCCCTGTGTCAGCCTCTGCCCCACCGCCGCCATCCAGTTTCCCCCTAGGGGGCAGCAGGGGGTGATACCGGAGCTGTGCTACGGCTGTGGTCGCTGCCTGGCGATTTGCCCCATCGGTCACATTGTCGCCCAACCCCACCAAACTCCCCCCGAAACCCTATCGGGAGAATTTTGGCAGCAGGTGGATGCCCTGGAAATCCACACCCAGACCGGTCGATTGGCGGAATTTCAGCAGCTCTGGCAACGCCTACAGCCCTACCTTGGCGGCCTGAAACTAATTTCCATTAGTTGTCCCGATCACGATCGGGTGATTCCCTACCTGTGGGACCTCTACAACACCATCAGCCCCCTACCCCTACCCCTGATCTGGCAAACCGATGGCCGCCCCATGAGTGGCGACCTGGGCAAGGGCACCACCCATGCCACCCTGCGCCTGGCCCAGAAAATTCTGGCGGCCCAACTGCCGGGCCATGTCCAACTGGCGGGGGGGACCAATGCCTACACCGTCACAAAAATGCAGGAACTGGGGTTACGGCCCCCGCCGGGTTGGCCAGGGGCGACTACCCCTCAGGGGGTCGCGGGCATCGCCTACGGCAGCTATGCCCGCCATCTGGTGACATCCCCTAGGGGAGATCGGGCCGAGGCCCTGGTCTCGGCGACGAACCTGGAAAAAGCCCGCTGGTTAGTTAGCCAGCTAAAATATGGAAATAATTAAGGAATGACCCTTAAAACACCATGATTGTCATTCCCGGCATTGCCCATTACCCCCCTACGGCCTCCATCTATGCCACCCACTTTTCACCCCTAGATTTCTCTCTGTCCTGACGGTTTATACCCTCGTCGCCATCCCCCACCCTCCATGGTTAGCGATCAAAGCGAACAGTATTTTGTCAACGATCCGTCCCCTACCTCCCTTGCCCCCTCGGCTCCCTGCCCTACCCCTGGCCAGCCGGATGACCTAGACCAGTTGCTGGCTATTCTCCCACCACCGCTCCACACCAAGCTGGCCCACCACCCCCAGCGTTCTAGCCTGGTGGAGGTGGTGCTTGACCTGGGCCGTTTACCGGAGGCTCGTTTCTTTGGCAATGTGGAATACCTGGCGGAGGTACCGGTCACCCATGGTGATCTGGAGCATTGCATCCAGCGGGTTAGTAGCTTTGGTGACGATAACCGGGCTGGCATCGCCAAGACCCTGCACCGGATTAGCGCCATCCGCAACCGCTCCGGCACCATTATTGGCCTCACCTGCCGGGTGGGGCGGGCGGTGTTTGGCACCATTGGCCTGATCCGCGACCTGGTGGAAACGGGGCAATCGATTTTGCTGCTGGGTCGGCCCGGTGTCGGTAAAACCACTGCCCTGCGGGAAATCGCCCGGGTACTGGCGGATGATCTGCAAAAGCGGGTGGTAATTATTGACACCTCTAACGAAATCGCTGGGGATGGGGACATTCCCCACCCCGCCATTGGCCGGGCCCGGCGCATGCAGGTGGCCCACTCTGAGGCCCAGCACCGGGTGATGATCGAGGCGGTGGAAAATCACATGCCCGAGGTGATTGTGATCGATGAGATTGGCACTGAGCTGGAGGCCCTAGCGGCCCGCACCATCGCCGAGCGGGGGGTGCAACTGGTGGGCACCGCCCATGGCAATCGGCTGGAGAACCTGATTAAAAACCCCACCCTCTCTGACCTGATTGGCGGCATTCAGTCGGTCACCCTGGGGGATGAGGAGGCCCGCCGTCGCGGCAGCCAGAAAAGTGTGCTGGAGCGTAAGGCCCCCCCTACCTTTGCGATCGCGGTGGAAATGCTAGAGCGCCAGCGCTGGGCAATACACGAGGATGTCTCGGCAACCATTGATAATTTGCTGCGGGGCCGACAGCCGGGCCTGCAGATCCGCACCCTGGACGACCAAAACAAGGTGGTGGTCACCCAGGAACTGCCGGCCTCGGGGCGGGAAATTGTGCGTCCCGATCGTCTGGGTTGGCGCTCCACCGGTCGGATGATGCCCCAGCCCCCGGAGTCGCCCCCCAGGCTGGCCCCGCCCCTGCCCACTCCGATCAGCCGTGACTCCACCCCAGCGGCCTCCCCTAAGCTGTTTCAAGACCTACTGGATAGCAGTGAGCCCCAGCCTGGGCTGGGGCCCAACGGGGAAGATGGGCTGCGGCTTTACCCCTACGGCATCAGCCGCTACCAGTTGGAACGGGTGATCAAAACCCTGCACCTACCGGTGGTGCTCACCAAGGATCTAGATAGTGCCGATGCGGTCCTGGCTCTGCGGGCCTATGGTAAGGGCCAGTCTAAGCTCAAGCACATGGCCCAGGGCCGCCACCTGCCGGTGCACCTGGTGAAATCCAACAACATTCCCCAAATCACCCGGGCCCTGCAGCGTTTGTTGCACCTGGAGGAGGATCTCAGCGCCCTGAATCTGGAGCTGTTTGCCCGCAGTGGCGGCGATGACGAACTGGAGGCTCTGGAGGAAGCCCGCCTGGCGGTGGAGCAGATCGTCATCCCCCAGGGCCAGCCGGTGGAACTCCTGCCCCGCTCCGCCCATATTCGCAAGATGCAGCACGAACTGGCCGAACACTACCGGCTCAAATCCCTTAGCTGCGGGGAAGAACCCCATCGCCGGCTCCGCATTTATCCCGCCTAGGGTTCCTCTGAACTACACCCATCGCCAGCCGCGTTAAGCAAATTCAACAGGGCGGTTTCATCCAGGATCGGGATCCCCAGTTTTTCGGCTTTGGTTAATTTTGATCCCGCCTTTTCTCCGGCCACCACGTAGTCGGTGACCTGGCTGACGCTGCTGACCACCTTGCCCCCCGCCACCTCAATTTTTGCCGTGGCCTGGGGGCGGGTCAGGTGGGGTAGGGTGCCGGTGAGCACAAAGGTTTTACCGGCCAGGGGTTGATCGGTGGCGGGGGCGGTCTGCTCGGCGCTGGCCAGGGTGAGGCCGGCCTGCTGCAACCGTTCAATTAAGCTCTGGTTAGCGGGGTTGGTGAACCACTGGCTGACCGCCTGGGCAATTTCGGGACCAATGCCCTCGATGCTGGCCAGGCGATCGCTGGGGGCCGCCGCCAGATCCTTCACCGAAGGGAAATGCTGGGCCAGGGTTTTGGCGTTGACCGTACCGACGTGGCGGATGCCCAGGCCGTAGAGGGCCGCTGCCCAGGGGCGGGTTTGGGAGGCAGCGATCGCCCCCACCAGTTTCTGGGCCAGTTGGGGCCCCATGCGCTCCAGGGGCAGCAGGTCCTCCACCCCGAGGCCGTCGAGATCCGCCACGGACTGCACCAGCCCCTGATCCACCAGTTGTTGCACCCACTTCACCCCCAAGCCCTCGATATCCAGGGCATCGCGGCGGGCCCAGTGGATGATCGCCCCTTGCACAATGGCGGGGCAGGAGCGGTTGATGCAGCGGGTCACCGCCTCCTCGGCCAGTTTCACCAGGGCTTCGCCGCACTGGGGGCAGTGGTCGGGCATGGTCACCGGGCTGGTGTCGGGGGGCCGCAGTTCCGGCATTACCCGCACCACCTCGGGGATAATTTCCCCCGCCTTGCGGACAATCACCGTATCCCCCCGGTGGATGGCCAGGGCCGCCAGGCGATCGCCATTGTGGAGGGTGGCCCGGGCCACGGTGGTGCCCGCCAGTTGCACCGGCTCCAGTTCCGCCACCGGGGTTACTGCCCCGGTGCGCCCCACCTGAAAGGTCACCCCCCGCAGCCGGGTGGGCACCTCCGCCGCCGGGTATTTGAGGGCCACCGCCCAGCGGGGAAATTTTTGGGTAAAGCCCAACTCCTCCTGCAGAACAAAATTGTTGAGCTTTACCACCACCCCGTCGGTCAGGTAGGCGAGCTGGTGGCGCTGGCTGGCCCAGCTGTCGTAGTAGGCTTGCACGTCGGCACTGGACTGGCAGAGCTGGCGGTTAGGGTTGACCCGAAAGCCAAAGCGGTGCAGTAGTTCCAGGGCCTGCCATTGACTTTCGGGCAGGGGCCCTGCCTGGGTTGCGGCGGGTAACAGGTGCAGGGTATAAGCAAAAAAATCGAGCTGGCGCTGGGCCACAATACGGGAATCGAGCTGGCGCAGGGTGCCGGCGGCGGCGTTGCGGGGGTTGGCAAAGGGGGCCTCCTCTCGGGCTAACCGTTCCTGGTTAATCTGCTCAAACACCGCCAGGGGGAGGAAGGCTTCCCCCCGCACCTCCACCAGGGCGGGGGGATGATCGGTCTGCAACCGCAGGGGAATGGAGCGAATGGTTTTGACATTTTGGGTAATCTCCTCCCCGGCGGTGCCATCCCCCCGGGTAGCGGCCCGCACCAGCACCCCCTGCTGGTAGGTGAGGGCCAGGGCGGAGCCATCAATCTTCAGCTCCGCTACGTACTCCACCGCCCCCACCTGGGGCGCCTGCCGTCGCCAGCGTTCTTCCCAGGCTTGAAACTCCCCCAGGTCAAAGGCATTTTCCAGGCTGTAGAGGGGAATGGCGTGGCGCACCGAAACAAACTGGGTGGCGGGTTTCTCCCCCACCCGCTGGGTGGGGCTGTCGGCGGTAATCAGCCGGGGATGGGCGGTTTCCAGGTCCTGGAGCTCGCGGTAGAGGCGATCGTAGAC
>JBEIUS010000224.1:0-4111 GCA_040374235.1 Leptolyngbya sp.
GGAGTAGGGAGTAGGGAGTAGGGAGTAGGGAGTAGGGAGTAGGGAGTAGGGAGTAGGGAGTAGGGAGTAGGGAGTAGGGAGTAGGGAGTAGGGAGTAGGGAAAAGCCCCCTGACAGTGGTCAGGGGGCTTTTCCCAAAGAGGGTAAGTGGGCCACCGGCTATCTGATAGCCTGTGTCCCATGCCCAGATTAGCTGGGGAGTGCCTTAACCGAGAGCGTTGGCCCCCGACACCACCTCCAGAATTTCCTGGGTAATGGCGGCCTGGCGGGCCTTATTATAGGTGAGATTGAGGGACTTGGCCAATTCCTTAGCATTATCACTGGCGTTATTCATCGCCGTCATCCGGGCCGCCAGTTCGCTGGCGGCGGATTCCTGCAATGCTCGCAGAATCTGGTTGTTGAGATAGAGGGGCAGGAGCGCATCCAGGATCTGCACCGGGTCCTGCTCGAAAATCATATCCTGGGGAAAGGCAGTGGGAGTGGACCTAGCCACCTTTTGCCGTTCCACTTCAAACTCACCACCCCGGGTGGTGAGACGAAAGATTTCGTCATCGGCGGGCTCCAGACCCTGGGGATCAAGGGGTAAAAGAGTTTGTACCACGGGGCGAGAACTCACCAGGGAAACAAAACGGGTGTAGATCAACTCTACCCGGTCCACGCTGTTGGACAGGAAGAGGGACAGGAGCTCGTCGGCAATCCGGGAGGCTTCCTCGGCATTGGGAATTTGATCCAGACCAGTAAAGCTAGCCTGAATGGGTTGGTTCCGGCGTTTGAAGTACTGGGTAGCCTTACGGCCCACCAGAACATACTGGTAGTCAATCCCCTCCGCCGCCAGTTCCTGGGCCCGAATTTCTGCTCGGCGGATGACGTTGGTATTATAGCCGCCGCAGAGACCCCGGTCGCCAGAAATCACCAGGACCGCCACCCGGCTCACCTGGCGTTGCTTCAACAGGGGCAGGTCCACATCTTCAAACTTGAGTCGACTCTGGAGACCGTAGAGCACCTGGGCCAGGCGATCGGCGAAGGGCCGGGTGGCAATCACCTGTTCCTGGGCACGCCGTACCTTAGCGGCCGCCACCAGGCGCATGGCTTCGGTAATTTTACGGGTATTTTTAACGGACTTAATGCGATCGCGAATGGCTTTCAGGTTAGGCATGGGGAAGTCCTCGGCATAGTCAGGGGGATGGCCCTACCGAAACGGGGCCGGCAGGGCAGTGAGTCAACGGCCTAAGCCGCCGCCATAAAGGCTTGCTTGGCCTCATTAATGCCCTCCTTGAGAAGGGCTTCACTGTCATCGGTGAGCTTCTTATCACCCCGCACCAACTCGGCATACTTGGGCTTACTGTTGCGCAGATAGTCCCGCAGGGCGAGGGCAAAGGCCACCACCTGATCGGCGGGCACATCATCCATATAGCCGTTAATGCCGGCGTAGATGATGGCCACCTGTTCTTCCACCGGCAGGGGGGAATACTGGGGCTGCTTCAGCAGTTCACGCAGTCGCTGACCCCGAGCCAGTTGCTTTTGGGTGGAGGCATCCAGATCGGAGGCAAATTGGGAGAAGGCCTGTAACTCGTCAAACTGGGCCAGTTCCAGCTTCACCTTACCGGCCACCTGCTTCATGGCCTTAATTTGGGCCGCCGACCCCACCCGAGACACGGAAATACCGGCGTTGATGGCGGGCCGCAAACCGGAGTTGAACAGGTCAGAGGAGAGAAAGATCTGACCGTCGGTGATGGAAATTACATTGGTAGGAATGTAGGCCGAAACGTCCCCCGCCTGGGTTTCAATGATCGGTAGGGCGGTCATGCTACCCTCGCCCAGTGCTGGACTGAGCTTAGCGGCCCGCTCCAATAGGCGGGAGTGGAGGTAGAACACATCCCCGGGGTAGGCTTCCCGACCGGGGGGACGGCGCAGTAGCAGGGACATTTGCCGGTAGGCCTGGGCCTGCTTGGTAAGGTCATCGTAGACCACCAGGGTGGCCTTGCCCTTATACATGAAGTACTCCGCCAGGGCCGCTCCGGTGTAGGGGGCCAGGTACTGCAGGGGGGCGGGGTCGTTGGCGTTGGCCGCCACCACAATGGTGTAATCCAGAGCGCCGCGCTCCCTCAGCACATCCACCACCTGGGCTACGGAGGCCGCCTTCTGGCCGATCGCCACGTAGACACAGACCACGTCTTCGGACTTTTGGTTGAGGATAGTATCAATGGCAATGGCGGTTTTACCGGTTTGGCGGTCGCCAATGATCAGCTCCCGCTGACCGCGGCCAATGGGAATCATGGCATCAATGGCGGTAATTCCGGTTTGCATCGGCTCGTACACCGATTTACGGGCGATAATGCCCGGCGCGGGGGACTCGATCAGACGAGATTCGCTGGCGACAATGTCTCCCTTACCGTCAATGGGGCGGGCCAGGGCATCCACCACCCGGCCCAGCATGGCATCGCCCACCGGTACGGAGGCAATCTTACCGGTGGTGGATACCGGGCTGCCTTCCCGAATATTGATACCATCGCCCATCAACACCGCCCCGACGTTATCTTCCTCCAGGTTGAGGGCGATGCCCACGGTGCCATCCTCAAATTCCAGCAGTTCGCTGGCCATGACATTTTCCAGGCCGTAGATACGGGCAATGCCATCCCCCACCTGGAGTACAGTACCGACGTTGGATACCTTAACGCCCGAGTCGTACTGCTCAATTTGCTGCCGAATAATGCTGCTAATTTCGTCGGGTCTGATGCTAACCATAGGATCTGCTCTGGTAAACCTACATTAGAACGGGAAAATCAAAACGGTAGACTCTTGACTCAGCCCTAGAGCTGCCAAGACGAACTAAGCGGAGGCGGTCAACTGCATACCGATACGCCGGAGTTGGGTGCGCAAACTGGCATCAATCACCTGGGACCCCACCTTAACGATCACCCCTCCCAGGAGGGATGGGTCGAGGGTAACGGCAAGATCGACGCTACTGGCACCCGTCAGGCCCTTGACCCGCTCCTGAATTTGTGATCGTTGCTCCTCAGAGAGGTCTACAGCCGTAATCACATCGGCCAAAACACTGCGGTTAAAGGCCCTCAACAAAACCTGATACTGGGACAGGACATCCTCCAAAAACATCACCCGATTACGATCCACCAGGATCATCAGGAAATTGAGCAGGAAAGGAGTCACCTGACCTTGACCAATCTGGCGAAGGACAGCCTTCTTCGCCTCAGCCTCAAGCACGGGACTGGCCAGGAAAGCCTTAAGCTCATCGGAACCTTCCAACAGGGCTAACAGGTCCGACACCTCTGAACCAATTTGATCGGTCATCTGGTGAGCCTGGGCGACGTCCATCAGCGCCTTAGCGTAGGGTAGGGCCACCTCTGAGGTAGTTTTGCTATCCTTCATGATTGACCTCCTGAAAGCATGGTAATACTGGCATCCACCAAACGCCGCTGGACCTCATCATTGAGGCGCTGGGGCAATTCTGATTCGGTACGGGCGATCGCCAGGGCGGCAACCCGTTGTTGCAGTTCTCGCATCACCCGGGTCTCCTGGGTGCTCAGATCCTGGGCTGCCGTGGCCCGCAGTCGCTCCACATCCACCTGGGCCTGAGCTAAAATGGCCTGCCTGGAACGCTGGGCCATGGTTTCGGCCTCCACTAGGATTTGCTTGGCCTCCGCCTGGGCCTGGGCCAGCTTTTGTTGCTGTTCCGCTAGGGCCTTAGCTGCCTCTTGCTTGCGCTGCTCAGCTTCGGTGATAGCGGCAGCGATGGCAGCCCTACGGGTAGATAGGGTTTTGCCCAAAAACTTACCACCGAAATAAATTAGGACACCAATAATAATGATCAGATTGATCAGGTTGGTCTCAAGGATATCGAAATTAAGACCAAACCCTCCCTCTTCCGTTGCTAGAAACCAACCCATAACTATGTCTCTCTTTCCGTCTAGTAGGATGCTGACAGAACCCTCTGTCCGCTAGTAGGGGGCCCCCTACTACAGGTTTAGGAGGCCGCTGAGCTTAACAATTTGTCCAAAATCTGTCGACTCAGCCCTTCCACCTGCTGCTCCAGGGTGGCCAGAGCAGCCTGCTTTTGCTCATCCAGCTCTCGCTGGACCTGCTCCCGCTGAGCC
>JBEIUS010000096.1:0-12861 GCA_040374235.1 Leptolyngbya sp.
CCATCATCCTGGCTATTGAATTCATGCTGAAGACCCTTTTAGGTGACCCTAACGCCCGTAAGCTTAAAAAGTACCGCCCCGATGTGGTGGAGATCAATTTGCTGGAGGAGGAGATTCAGCAATTAAATGATGACGCTCTGGTGGCTAAGACCGCCCAGTTTAAGCAGCGTTTAGAGCAGGGTGAGGGGTTGGATGACCTGCTGCCCGAAGCCTTTGCGGTGGTGCGGGAAGCCTCCCGACGGGTGCTGGGTATGCGGCACTTTGACGTCCAGTTGATCGGCGGCATGGTGCTCCACGATGGCCAAATTGCTGAAATGAAAACCGGGGAAGGTAAAACCCTGGTGGCCACCCTACCCGCCTACCTGAACGCCCTCACTGGCAAGGGGGTTCACATTGTCACCGTCAATGACTACCTGGCCCGCCGGGATGCGGAGTGGATGGGGCAAATCCATCGGTTCCTGGGGTTGACCGTGGGCCTGATCCAGCAGGGCATGTCCCCCTCGGATCGGAAGTTTAACTACGGCTGTGATATTACCTACGGCACCAACAGCGAGTTTGGCTTTGACTACCTGCGGGATAACATGGCCACCGCCATGGCCGATGTGGTGCAACGTCCCTTTAGCTTCTGCATCATTGACGAGGTGGACTCCATTCTGGTGGACGAAGCCCGCACCCCCCTGATTATTTCCGGCCAGGTGGAGCGCCCCAGTGACAAGTACACCAAGGCGGCGGCGGTGGCCGACTTTTTTTGGCGGGAAAAGCAGGCGGCGAAGCAGGACTACGAGCAGAAGCAGTCCCAGGCGGAGCACTTAGAGCGGGAGGGCCAGAAGGCGGAGGGCCAGCAGTATTTTATGCAAGCGGAGATCGCTAAGGGCCGCATGGAGTACTACTACGAAGCCGACGAAAAGGCTCGTAATGTGCTGCTCACCGATGAGGGCTTCATCAAGGCGGAGGAGATGCTAGGGGTGAAGGACCTCTTCGATCGCGACGATCCGTGGGCCCACTACATCTTCAACGCCATCAAAGCGGAGGAATTGTTTACTAAGGATGTTAACTATATCGTTCGGGAGGGGGAAATTGTCATCGTCGACGAGTTTACCGGTCGGGTGATGCCCGGTCGGCGTTGGAGTGATGGCCTCCACCAGGCGATTGAAGCCAAGGAGCATGTGGAAATCCAGCCGGAAACCCAAACCCTGGCCAGCATTACCTACCAAAACTTCTTCCTGCTCTACCCCAAACTGTCGGGGATGACCGGCACCGCCAAAACCGAAGAGGCGGAATTTGAGCGCATCTATAACCTGGAGGTAACGATCATCCCCACCAACCGCTCCCTGGCCCGTCGGGACCTTTCGGATGTGGTTTATAAAACCGAGGAGGCCAAGTGGCGAGCGGTGGCTACCGAGTGCGCCGATATGCACAACTCAGGACGGCCGGTGCTGGTGGGCACCACCAGCGTAGAGAAGTCAGAGCTGCTCTCCGCCCTGCTGGCCCAGCAGGGGGTGCCCCACAACCTGCTCAACGCCAAGCCAGAAAATGTGGAGCGGGAGTCGGAAATCGTCGCCCAGGCGGGCCGCAGCGGGGCCGTCACCATCGCCACCAACATGGCGGGCCGGGGCACCGACATTATCCTGGGGGGGAATGCGGACTATATGGCCCGCCTCAAGGTGCGGGAATACCTGATGCCCCGACTGGTGCAACCGGAGGAGGATGGCTTTGCCATCACCACCGTGCCGGCGGCTCGGGGACGCAACCCGGCCCAGGGATTTGGCAGTGGTAAGAAGGTCAAAACCTGGAAAGCCTCTCCGGACATTTTTCCCATTGAGCTATCCAATGATGCCATCACTACCCTGAAGGCAGCGGTGGATGTGGCGGTGGCCACCTACGGCGATCGCAGCCTACCGGAACTGCAGGTGGAAGACAAATTGGCGATCGCCGCCGAAAAGGCCCCCACCGATGATCCGGTAATTCAGGCCCTGCGGGACGCCTATAACCAAATCCGCCAGGAGTACGAACAGTTCACCAGCGGTGAGCACAACCAGGTGGTCGATCGGGGCGGTCTCCACGTGATCGGCACCGAGCGCCACGAGTCGCGCCGCATCGATAACCAGTTGCGGGGCCGGGCCGGCCGCCAGGGGGATCCGGGCTCCACCAAGTTTTTCCTGAGTTTGCAAGATAACCTACTGCGTATCTTTGGCGGCGATCGGGTGGCGGGGCTGATGAATGCCTTTCGGGTGGAGGAGGACATGCCGATCGAGTCGGGCATGCTGACCCGCTCCCTGGAGGGCGCCCAGAAAAAGGTGGAAACCTACTACTACGATATCCGTAAGCAGGTGTTTGAGTACGATGAGGTGATGAATAACCAACGCCGGGCGATCTACGCCGAACGCCGCCGGGTGTTGGAGGGGGATCAGTTAAAGGAAATGGTGATCGGTTATGCCGAGCAAACCATGGACGACATCGTGGAGGCCTATATTAACCCTGAATTACCCCCGGAGGAGTGGAAACTTCCCGAGTTGGTGGGCAAGGTCAAGGAATTCGTCTATCTGCTGTCGGACCTTACCCCTGACCAATTGGAGGACCTATCCCTGGGGGAAATTAAAACCTTTCTCCATGAACAGGCCCGGATTGCCTACGACATCAAGGAGGCCCAGGTGGATCAGATTAAACCGGGGCTGATGCGGGAGGCAGAGCGCTTCTTTATTCTGCAACAGGTGGATAGCCTGTGGCGGGATCACCTGCAGCAAATGGATGCCCTCCGGGAAACCGTGGGTCTGCGGGGCTACGGTCAGAAGGATCCCCTGATCGAGTACAAGAGCGAGGGCTATGAATTATTTCTGGATATGATGACCGGTATTCGCCGCAATGTGGTGTATACCCTGTTCCAGTTCCAGCCCCAACCCTCTCAGCAAGTTGGTTAGACCGGGGCCAACCCGCTTTTAACCGCTGGTTAGCCTATCGATCTACCCCAGGGCTGTGCAGCGTTGCCCTGGCCAGGGTGCAGGTGCCTACCACCTTAACTCCGGCCCTGGTCAAGGTTTGAGCAGCGGCCTCCACCGTTGCCCCCGTGGTATAAATGTCATCCACTAGCCAAACCGGTCGGCTGCGTAGAGCTCCTAGCCGCTGGCGGTTTACCGCCAGGGCCTGGGCCAGATTTTGTCGGCGAGCCGCCGGGTTGAGGCTGTGCTGGGCCTGGGTGGCCTGCAGACGGTGTAGGCCATCGGCACCTGACCCACCCGACCCACCCAGTGGGCTAGCAGCTCCGCCTGGTTGAAGCCCCGCTGCTGAAGTTTACTGGGGTGGAGGGGGATGGGTACCAATAGGGGGGCGGGGCGGAGGGCCGGGGAGTGGTACGATCGCCAGGCTTTGCCCAGCTCTATACCCAGATCCTGGGCCAGGCCAGTTTCGCCGCCATACTTAAGGGCGGCGATCGCCCGTTTTAGGCTACCCTCGTAGGCTCCCCAACTGAGCAGGGGCAACCCCATGGCCGTCATCTGCAGGGGGGTAGTCAGCCGACAGTGTTGAACCCCCTGTTGGCAAGCGCGACACAGACTATCCGCCGTCGATCGCTGACAAAGGGCACAGGCATTGGCTAACCATAGCTGCAGGATCTGCCGTCGACTCTGTTGCCAGAAATTTGCCCTCATCATGCCCTAATCCTCAGGTCAGGCCAGACTAGACCAGAGTCTAGCTCAGGCTCAGGATACCCAACCCTGGAGAACAGGTCGGAGCGCCCCGGAGAGTTTCCGCCCTTTGGCCCAACCCCGATGGGGATTGAGAAGTTCAGGGAAGACCGTCTAAAAATTGATCCATAACTGACCACCGCGATCGACCGCCAGCCCACCGTCGTTACTGTAGACAGGGCCTCGCCCTGGGGTCAGCCATGCCTCCAGTATACGGGCGTGCTAAAGTGAAAACTCTATCAGCTTGGGCCTGGGCGTTCACTATGGCATGGCTGCAGCCTCTAGATAGCATCGCCCCAGAGGACCTGGTGACTCTCGGCGATGACCTGTATTACCTGGGCCGGTTGCAGCAGCAGCACTTGCCGGTGGTTTCCGGCTGGCTGGTGTCGGCGGTCTGCTGGCCTCGGATCTGGCGTAGGGCCGTGGCCCAGTCCCCAGTGTTAGCCGACACCCAAACCGCCCTGGACCAGACCGATCTGATCCGAGAGTCTGCCAGTCTGCAACGGATTAGCCAGCAGGGTCAGGCCGCCTTCCGTCCTATCCCCCTGAATCCAACCCTGGTGGCGGAGCTGGAGCAGTGGCCCCACCCCACCTGGTGGATTCAGGCCCGTCTGGGGAGTAATTTAGCCGCCCTGGGCCAGGGGCTAATGCTGGCCCAGACGGGCTGTCGACCCGATCAGGGTTTGGTCCAGTCCCTGCAGGAATTTTGGAGCCAGGTGCTGAGTGCCCCTAACCTATTGCTCTGGCACCATCATCGCCAGCCCCTGGACCAGTTACCCCTGACCACCCTGATCACCCCAATGTACCCCGCCCTGGCCTCCGGCCGGCTGCGCCTCAGGGATCAGAATGCTGAACTGGAGGCCATCCTAGGGCTGGAGCTGCCCCCCGCCCAGGGGGAAGCCTGGCCGGCCCGCTGTCGAGTCGACCTGCCCCCCGCCAGCTCCCTGGACTGGCAGGCCGGTTACCAGGATCAGGTATGCACCCTCGATTTAGGGGAGCAATCCGCCTCCCTGGGGGTGCAAGCCCAGCCCGATCCAGCGGTGCTCTCCCCCCTCACTCCGGCCCAGGTGGAGAACCTGATTACCCTGGGACAGCGGGTACGACGGGTTTACAGTAATTACCCCCGCTCCTCCTTCCTGGGGACTATGGAGGTGGAACTAACCTGGCTGCTTTGCCCCCAGGAGGACTCCCCGGGCTGGCACTGGCGGATTACCCAGGTACAGGCCCGTCATCCCCAGCCTGCCCCTGGCCCCACCCTATCCTCGTTGCCGCCAGCCCCCTCTCTCCCCGCGGTGAGTACGGTGATCCAGGGCATTGGCGCCGCCACTGGCCAGGCCCAGGGGGTGGCAGTGGTGGCCAAGGGGCCTCGAGATCTCCCCCTCCCCCTCCCCCGCCATGCCATTGTGGTGATGCCTGACCTGCAGCCCGATGTTTTTCTAGAGTTAGGGGCAGTGGCCGGCATCGTCACCGAGCGGGGTGGGGCCACCTGCCATGCGGCTATTTTGGCTCGGGAGGTGGGGATCCCGGCGGTGGTGGGGGCGCCCCAGGTGACGGACTTTCTGCAGAGCGGCCAGGTGGTCTGGTTGGATGGCGATCGCGGTCTGGTCTACGAATTGGCGGCAGACAGCCCCCAGCCTGGTATCATCACCAGTCCCCGCCCCCTAGCCCCGCCTCCCCCGCTGTCCTATGCTGGCTTGCAAACCCGGGTAATGGCCAACCTCAGTCAGATCGAGAGCCTGGACCACTTACCCGTGGATCGGATCGATGGGGTGGGTCTGCTGCGATCGGAATGGCTATTGCTAGAGGTGTTGGAGGGGCGCCATCCCTGGGACTGGGTTAACCAGGGCCAGGCGGTGGAGCTGCAGACTCGCATTGTGCAGCGGCTAGAGCCCCTATTAAAGGCCCTGGGACCCAAGCCCATGCGTTATCGCAGCTTAGATTTACGGTCCCATGAGTGGCAGGCCTTGGCGGGTAGCCCCCCCCTGGAACCTAACCCCATGTTGGGGCTACGGGGCACCCTCAGCTACAATCTGGACGATCGCCTCTTCCGGGTGGAACTGGCCGCCCTGGCCACCCTACAGCGGGCCGGCTACCGCCACCTGCAGTTGATTCTGCCCTTTGTCCGTAGTGTTGAAGAGGTGATCAACTGTAACCGCCTGATTGCCCAGGCCGGCCTCAGGGACTGCCCCGACTTTGCCCTCTGGATCATGGCGGAGGTGCCTTCTGTGTTATTTTTAATCCCCGCCTACGCCCAGGTGGGGGTACAGGGCATTACCATTGGCTCCAACGACCTTACCCAACTACTGCTGGCGGTGGATCGGGACCAACCCACCATTGCCTCCGCCTACGATGAGCGCCATCCGGTGGTGCGCCTGGCCATGGCCCACCTGATTCAGGCGGCTCGCCGCTGCGGCATGGTGTGCTCCATCTGTGGCCAGGCCCCCGTCCGTCACCCCGACCTGATCGCCGACCTGGTGGCCTGGGGAATTAGCTCCATCTCGGTGGAGGCGCCGGCCCTGGCCTTCACCCTGGAGGCGGTGTGGCGGGCAGAGCAGCAGCTAAAGGGCACTGGAGTCTAAACTGGCCGCCTCCTCCGGCGACTGGGGCAGGTGCAGGCCACACTCCTGCTTCAGCCCCTGGAAGCGGGTATCCCGCTCATGGCTATCGGAGGCGGTGAGGGGGCGGCTGGAATGCCAATCTCCCACGCTGACGTAGCCCTGGTCAAAGAGGGGGTGGTAGGGTAGGTCATGGGCCACCAGGTATTGGTAAATTTCCCGGGAGTTCCATTTGAGGATGGGCAGGAGCTTGTAGTAGCCGTCTTGAAGGCCGACCGGCTGCAGCGATCGCCGATGGTCGGTTTGATCCGCCCGCAGGCCGGTCAGCCAGGCGGTGGCCCCCAGATCCCGCAGGGCCCGCTGCATGGGCTCCACCTTGCGAATCTGATCGTAGCGGTTTAGGGCCGTCACCTCCGGTTGTTCCCACAGGCGACCGTAGAGGGCCTCCATGCGGGCCGGACTGAGGGGGGACTGGTACACCTGGAGGTTAAGCTGTAGGCGTTGACTGAGATCTTCGGCAAAGCGATAGGTCTCCGCCGGCAGATAACCCGTATCCACCCAAATCACCGGAATCTGGGGCACCACCTGGGTGACCAGGTGGAGCATCACCGCCGATTGAATGCCAAAGCTGGTGCTCAGCACCAGGCCAGGGCCAAAGGTCTCCCAACTCCACTGGACGAAATCCAGGGCATCCCCATGCTGCCACTGCCGATTCACTGTGGCTAAATCCAGAACCGGACGGGTTTGTCCCTGATTCTGTAAGAGCATGGTATCGGTCATGGGCTTCTTTCCTTGGGTTAACACTGGCTTGACCCAGGCCGGGGGGGCCAAGATCCTGTAGTCAGTATGCCGTTTCAGGCTACTACTTCGACACCAGTGTATCGCGCCACCCCACCCTCAGGAGGAAATCCGCCCACCGACAGATTGGCAAGGCTTGACAAAGGCCCGCTGGCCAGGGCAAGGAGGCCATGGCGCACCCTGCCGGGGGACCGCTGGGCTATGGGTTACCATGGGTAGAGGCAGTCGGCCCGGAGTCAGTTATCCTGGCCTCACCCCACCCCCATCCCTGACCCCATGGCCATCCCCATCGACCGGCAACAGGCCATTCTTGCCTTTATGGCCCACCCCTTTTGGGCTATCTCCAGCCCGGGAGATCGGGGGTTAGAGCTGCTCAACCAGGCCCTCACCCACGATTCCTTTACCAAGGAGCAAGGGGACCGGGGCCACCCCTGTCAGTCCTACGAACGGTTGGAGTTTTTAGGCGATCGCATCCTTAACCATGCCGTAGCCGAGTTCCTATTTCGCCACTATGCCGAGGCGGAGGGGACCCTCAGCAACCGGATTCAGTTCACTAAAAATAGCAACCTGGCCAGGCTAGTTAAGGTAAAAAACCTGGGGATTCAAACGCCCCTGGTGCGGCTGGGCCAGGGCCAAACCCTGGAGGACTCGATCATCGCCGATGTGTTTGAAGCCCTGATCGCCGCCATCTACCTGATGCCGGATCAGGGGATGGCCAAGGTGCAAACCATCGTTAACCAGCACCTGGCGGAGGCAATCCACCGCTTTCAACCCCAGCAGGAAAACCCCAAACACCAGCTCCAGACCTACCTGCAGCAGCATTTAAGACGGGGCCAGCTCACCCCAGGGGACCTGGAGTACCTGTTGCTCAGCGATCGGCTAGAGGGAAGCAATCGCCACTGCTTTACGGTGCAGCTCAACCTGCTGGGCCGCCCCTGGGGCCAGGGGCAGGGCGCTAACCTCAAGGAGGCGGAGCAGGCGGCGGCCAGGGCCGCCCTGACCAGGATTGGGGCGGGGGAGAGTCCTTTTTCCTGATCGAGTCAACCCATTTCTTGATGGGAGACGGCCAAATCTAGGAAACCTGCCGATAAAACCTGATCGAGTCAACCCGTTGCTTGATGGGGGACGGCCAAATCCAGGAAACCTGCCAATAAAACCTGATCGAGTCAACCCGTTGCTTAATGGGGGACTGCCAAATCCAGGAAACCTGCCGACAAAACCTGATCGAGGCAGCCCATTTCCTGATCGGAGAGCGCCAAAGATAGGAAAAACCTTAAGAAAACCTGATCTAACCGAAGAAAATATTATTAATGGCCCGCCAACCATAGGAATTTATTTGGCAAAAGTTAGTTCGGTCAAAGCAAATATTATTAATGGCATGGCAAACATAGGAATTTCTTTAAGAAAACTTGATTCGATCAAAGAAAACATTATCAATGGCCCTTTGGATCAAGGAATGATAGGAACTTCCTGAAAATCCTGGTACTGGCGAAGAGGATATCAGCCCACTCCCCCCACTCCCCCACTCCCCCACTCCCCTAAATTAATAACCCCCGCTGCCAGGGGCAACGAGGGCGATTTAGTTATAAAAATTTAGCTATAGCAACGAAACCTTTAACAATCTTAATTATTCCCCATTCACCCCGGTGGGGGTAGGAGCTGGCTCCCGTTCCTGGGTGATCCCCATCACCGCTGTCCGCCGGTGGGTCTGCCCCCGCCCTGGGACCAATTTCCCTGATGCGCTATCCAGCTCAGCCGCTATCCTGGATAATGACAGGGTTTGCCCCTTACCCCCTGCCTCCGCCTATGCGTACCCACTACTGCGGCGCCCTCCGGGCCAGTCACCTTGGCCACACCGTTACCCTATTCGGTTGGGTGGATCGGCGGCGTGACCATGGTGGGGTGATTTTTATTGATTTGCGCGATCGCAGCGGCGTGGTGCAAATCGTCAGCGATCCGGAGCGCACCCCGGTCTCCTATCCCCAGGCCGACCCCCTGCGAAACGAGTACGTGGTCAAGGTGGTGGGGCGGGTCAGCCAGCGGCCGCCGGAGTCCCTCAACCCCCGCCTGCCCACCGGCGAAGTGGAGGTCTACGCCGACACCATTGACCTGCTCAACGCGGTGCGCAAACCCCTGCCCTTCCAGGTGTCCACCGCCGACACCGAGGCGGTGCGGGAGGATCTGCGACTGCGCTACCGCTACCTGGATCTGCGCCGCCAGACCATGGCCCAAAATCTGCAAACCCGCCATGCGGTGGTGCGGGCCATGCGGCGTTTCCTGGAGGATCAGGAGGGGTTCATTGAGGTGGAAACGCCGATCTTGACCCGTTCCACCCCGGAGGGGGCGCGGGACTACCTGGTGCCCTCCCGGGTCAACCCCGGGGAATGGTATGCCCTGCCCCAGTCCCCCCAGTTGTTTAAACAACTGTTGATGGTGGCCGGGGTCGATCGCTACTACCAGATCGCCCGCTGCTTTCGGGATGAAGACCTGCGGGCCGATCGCCAGCCGGAATTTACCCAGCTGGACATGGAAATGAGCTTCATGGACCAGGATGAGGTGCTGGCCCTGAACGAGGCCCTGGTGGCCCACGTGTTTAAGGCGGTGCAGAACCTGGAGGTGAGCCGCCCCTTCCCCCGCCTCACCTACGCCGAGGCCCTGGACCGCTACGGCACCGATAAACCCGACACCCGCTACGGTCTGGAGTTGGTGGATGTGTCTGACCTGGTGCAGGGCTGTGGCTTTAAGGTGTTTGCCGGGGCCATTGCCGAGGGGGGCATTGTCAAGGTGCTGCCCATCCCCGGCGGTAACGATCGCCTCTCCAATGTGCGCATCAAACCCGGCGGCGATCTGTTCAAAATTGCGGCGGAGGCCGGTGCCCGGGGGCTGGCCTACATCCGGGTGCGAGAGGGGGGTGGCATTGACACCATTGGGGCGATCAAAGATAACCTCAGCCCCGACCAACTGCAGCAACTGCTGGATCGCTGCGGTGCCCAGCCCGGTCACCTGCTGCTGTTTGGCGCCGGCCCCACCGCCACCGTCAACGCCACCCTGGATCGGCTGCGCCAGGCCATCGCCCGAGAGCTGGAGCTGATTCCCCCCGATCGCCTCAACCTACTCTGGGTCACCGACTTCCCCATGTTTGAGTGGAACGCCGAAGAACAGCGGCTGGAGGCCCTGCACCACCCCTTTACCGCCCCCCGCCCGGAGGACCTGGCGGACCTGAAAACCGCCCGGGCGATCGCCTACGACTTGGTGCTCAACGGTTACGAAATCGGTGGCGGCAGTCTGCGCATCTATCAGCCGGAGGTGCAGCGGCGGGTGTTTGACACCATCGGCCTCTCCCCCGAGGCGGCCCGGGACAAGTTTGGCTTCCTGCTGGAGGCCTTTGAGTACGGCACCCCGCCCCACGGGGGCATTGCCTACGGTCTAGACCGGATCGTCATGCTGATCACCGGCGAGACCTCGATTCGGGATGCCATTGCCTTTCCTAAAACCCAGCAAGCCCGCTGCCTGCTCACCCAGGCCCCGGCCAGCGTCGAACCTGACCAGCTGGCGGAGCTGCAGGTGGCCTCCACCTACCAGCCAGCCAGCCCCGAGTCCTAACCGCCCCGGCCATGTTCCAGGCTACCCGCCAGCGCCTTGCCCTCTGGTATACCGCCGTCACCGCCGTGCTATTGCTGCTGTTCGCCAGTGGTTTTTACCTCTACGTGCGCAGCACCCTGGTGGAGCGGGTGGACGATACCCTCAACCACGTGGTGGAGGTGATGGAGCGATCGCTGGTAATGGAGCCCCAGCCGGGGGAGGGGCGGGTGTTTGTCGCCACCACCCCAGCGATCGACCCGGGCCCAGCCCTACAGGTGAATGTGGAGGCTAGCTTCGGTAACAGTGCCCGGGCGGTGGAGGACGATCACATTGACCTGGAGTGGTTTAGCCCCCAGGGCACCCTGCAGTGGTCTACCCTGAGCGAGGCCCTGCCCCTGCCTTTGCACGTCAACCCGGCGGGGGAAACGGTGCGGGCCAAGGGGGATACCCTGCTGCGCCAGGTGACGGAACGGGTGCAACGCCAGGGCCAGGTGGTGGGCTACCTGCGGGTCAGCCATCCCTGGTTTGAGGTGACTAAACCCAGTCGCCGCCTGATGGTGGACCTGGCCCTGGGCACCAGCCTGATGGTGGGGGCGGTGGGGGCGATCGGCTGGCTACTGTCGGGCATCGCCATGGCCCCGGTGCGGGATTCCTACCAGCAGCTCAAGCAGTTCACCGCCGATGCCTCCCACGAGCTGCGCAACCCCATCGCCGTGATCCAAACCAATGCCCAGGTGGCCCTGCTGGATCCTGAGCCGGAGGTGGCGGTGCTCCAGCAGCAGTTCCAGGTGATCGAGCGCCTTACCCGGCGGCTGGGGCAGTTGGTGGATGACCTGCTGTTTTTGACCCGCCAGGACAGTGGCCTGCTGGCCCTCACCCCCCACTGTATCGATCTAGATCCCTTGTTATCAGAGGTGATGGAGGAACAACAGGTGCTGGCCAGGGAGGGCCAAATCCGTCTGCAGGTGCAATCCCCCAACCCCCGGACCATCACCCCGGGCTACTCCGGCGAGTGGGGCTCACCCCCCGGGCTGGTCTGGGGCGATCGGGATCAGCTCACCCGCCTGTTTACCAACCTACTGGGTAACGCCCTGCAGTACACCCCCGCCGGGGGCCAGGTCAGCCTGCACTGGCAGCCCATCCGTCACCAGGGCCAGCCCTGGCTACAGGTGGTGGTGCAGGATAACGGTATGGGCATTGCCCCCGAAGCCCTGGCCCATGTTTTCGATCGCTTCTACCGGGCTGACCCGGCCCGCCGCCGCCGGGGAGACCAGGGCAGTGGGCTGGGGCTGGCCATCGCCCGGGCGATCGTCGAAAACCACGGCGGCACCATTCAGGTGCAAAGTCAGCCCCAGCGGGGCACCACCGTCACCGTGCTGCTACCCCAGGCAGAACAGGGGGAAGCCTAGGTTTTGATTAGTTAAGGTGGCGGGAGGGGAGGGGGGAAGGCTTATTCTTTTGTGACAGTTTTATACCGGTTCGGCCGCTACCCTGACCCCGGTTTTACAATGGGGAGGTTCTCGCACCCCACCCGTTACCATGACCGTCGCCGCCACCGTCCACGCCACCGAGATTCCCCTAGATAGCTACGTTATTCTAGGCCTGGCCACCTGTTATCTAAGGCAGGAGGGAGAGACCCAGGCGGTTTACGTGCTGGAGCCGATTCCCTCCGCCTACCTGAATTCCCTCCTGCAGGGGGTGGCCACCTCCTACCGCCGGATTTGGGCCACCACCCTGGGGGAGGCCCTGGCGGCGGACCCGGCCAGCTTCGCCGTGGCGGACCACAGCCCCGTCCAACACTGTACCGACTTTGAGGAGCGTCTGCAGGCCACCGCCCGCACCTACCAAAGCCGCCCCGAGGCCACCGCTGCCCTTGCCCTCGGTACCAGTCGCGACATCCCGAACTATTCCACCGAAAAAAAACGCATCCTCAATGCCAAAAACAAGGTGTCGCGCACGGATAACGTTAAGCAGCATAAATACACCCACGAAGTTCTTTAGGCCTCCCTGGTGTCGGGGCTGTGGATTTCCCTTGAATGAAGTACGGGCTGACAGAGATACAGGCTCCTAAAACATTATCCTTGGGTCTTGGCCTAACTCAGAGTGGCCCATAGGATAGGTGTGTCTACTGGCCCGGAGAGTCTCCCTTTTTTGTGCGATTCGCTACGGTTTTTGGCCTCGTTGCCCAAGTCGTCGCCAGCACTGGGACGTTGATACTGAGCGTCTGTTGCGGTTGACTCATCGGG
>JBEIUS010000226.1:0-3892 GCA_040374235.1 Leptolyngbya sp.
GCACCGATACGATCTGGGCTATTCTTAACGATCAGTTGGCGGATGCGGTGGTTAACCAACTGGTGTGGTACCAGTTGGGGTATCGTTACCATGCCGAGGGAGATCGTTGGGGCAGTGAGGGGGTTGATCCAACCTGGGCGGAAAGCTACTCCGAACCACCCGACTTTATCGCCAGCCGACCGGCCATTATCAAACTCAGCCGCTCCTTACCCCCCCAACACAAGCAACTGCTTAAGGAAAAACTAGGGTTTAAGGGTTATACCGTTGACCAGTTGGTACCCCGCCTCACCCGGCGGGCTACCATGGCTAACTGGTTGTTGGCCCAGTTACAATCTGAGCCCCCCCAGTAGGCTAGAACACCCCCGAGGCGGTATGCTATCTCTGGTGAATTTTTCTTAACTTTTACTAATTCTTAATTTTCGCTACGGGGTATGAATATGAATTGGCCCAGTCGGTTACTCCTTCTCAGCCTCTGTGCCCTCTTCGGGTTCGGCGGTGGCGGCTGTGGCGGCGGTAAGCAGGAGGAGTCCACTAGCCAGGCTGACGCCCTACCGGAAAAGGTGACGTCGGTCCCTGCCCCCCAGCCCCAACCTCCCTCCGAGCCGGCCCCCATTACCCCTGCGCCGGCCCAAACAGTCTCCCCTGGCGTCGCCACTTCCGAACCCAACGGTTTGGGCACTGCCCTGAATCCCCCTAAATCAGCCCAGTTGATGAGCAGCGAGCCGGGCTCACGGATTAATCTTCGATCCGGCCCCAGTACCAATACAGCCGCTAAGGGTTACGGCTTTATGGGGGATCCGGTGCAGCTGCTGCGGTCTACCCAGGGCGGTGACGGTTTGTGGTACTACGTCAAGTTTGATAAATCCGGTGCAGAGGGCTGGATCCGCAGTGATTTTGTCAATCTGACTGGACAGGGCCAGCCCCTGGCGAGTCGTGCTACCCAGAGTAGTCAGTGTCAAGGCCGTATAGAAGCCCTGACCTTTACGGCTTTCTACGATGTCAATGGTTTCAATTTAGTCCGTTTCCAAAATATGGAAACTAAAAATACCTTCGATAGCCCCCTCACCCGTCAGGGCAGTAATAACCAGGGTCAACCCTTGTATACGGGCACCGCCAACCCTCCCACCGGCGGTAGTTACCCAGTGCAGCTCACCGATCTATCGGGGGGTAAACCGGGCAGTGGATCCCAGGTGTCCATCAACTATAGCGGTATGCTAGGTAATGCCACCTGTCCCTAACGCTGATCTTCTTGTTTCCGAGAAGGATTCCCCTAGTAAGGTTGCCATTGTCCACGAGTGGTTGGAGGCACGAGCGGGCTCAGAAAAGGTGGTGGAACAGATGTTGGGCTTGTTTCACCAGGCCGACCTGTTTAGCCTGGTGAATTTCCCCTTGGGTCATGCTCCCCCCCGCATTCTTCCCCATACCCGGGTGTACACCTCGTTTATTCAGCAGCTACCCCTAGCCCAACGGCACTTTCGTCAGTACTTGCCCCTCATGCCCCTGGCGATCGAACAATTTGACCTGAGCGCCTACGATCTGGTGATCTCCAGTAACCATGCGGTGGCCAAGGGGGTGATTACCCGTCCTGATCAGCTGCACGTTAGCTATGTCCACACCCCGATTCGCTACGCCTGGGACTTGCAACATCAGTACCTGATGGGGTTAGGTCGGGGGCCCCGCACCTGGGCTACTCGTCTGGTTCTTCATTACCTCCGCCTCTGGGATGTGACTACAGCCCACCGGGTGGATAGTTTCGTGGCTAACTCTAGCTACGTGGCTAAACGCATCTGGAAAACCTACCGTCGCCCCGCCAAGGTGATTTACCCACCAGTGGCAGTGCAGCGGTTTAACTGTCATCGTCCTCGCCAGGATTTCTATCTGACGGTCTCCCGCTGCGTGCCCTACAAGCGGGTTGACCTGGCGATCGCCGCCTTTAACCAGTTAAGCAAACCTCTGGTGGTGATTGGCGATGGTCCAGCCTTCAGTCAGTTACAGCGGGCCGCTAAAACTAACATTACCTTTCTCAGGAACCCCGACGATGGCGTCGTGTCTGATTATATGGAGCGTTGTCGAGCCTTTGTATTTACTGCTGAGGAAGACTTTGGCATTACCGTGGTCGAGGCCCAAGCTGCCGGTGCCCCAGTGATTGCCTACGGCCGAGGCGGCAGTGCCGAGACGGTGATTCCTGACCAAACCGGTGTTTTATTTCAAGCTCAAAGCCCCAGGGATTTAGTGGAGGCAGTGACCTATTTCGAGGCTAACCAGGCTAATTTCAACGTCGAGAGGATTCGTCACCATGCGGAGGGATTTTCGGAACAGCGATTTCAACAGCAGTTGATGGCTTGGCTGCAGCAACAATGGATGAAGTTTAAACAGGGCCATAGTCTAGAGTAATCTCGTTAAAGTAGCAGGGTGGAGGGCTATGTTTATTGTGCAGCAGGCGGTTAATCCAGTCATTGCCTCTGTAAAAATGTCTACCCGGTCCATACCCATGGTTGGGCTGCTGGTCGGTGCCGATATGCTGGCCCTAGGGTTAGCCAGCGTGATCAGTGTCTATATCCGCTTAGCCTTTGATGGCAAGTATATCCCCGTTCTCTACTGGCAACTTTGGCCCATTCTGGCGATCTTTATTCTGGCCTACATCCTGGCCGGTCTATACCCAGGGGTCTGTGTGAGTCCCGTGGAGGAGCTGAGGCGGGTGGTGGTATGTACCAGCTTTATCTATCTGGTGCTAGGGTCTGGTGTTTTCCTGGTGCGACAGGGGGAAACCTATTCCCGCGGAGTCTTTTTAATGGCCTGGCTACTGTCTCTAGGGTTTGTCCTCCTGGGTCGACTGCTGGTCCGCCAATTGTTTGCCCGCTGTGACTGGTGGGGCTATCCGGTGTTGATTTTAGGTGCGGGCCGCACCGGGGCCATGGTGATTCAGACCCTGCAGCATCAACCCTGGTTTGGCTTAAAACCCGTGGCGGTGTTGGATGACAATCCGGAACGACGCGGTTACCTGTGCGGTATTCCAGTGGTGGGGGCCCTGGCGGCGGCACCGATACTGGCCCGTCAACGGGATATTCACTATGCTATAGTGGCTATCCCTGGGGTAAACCGGCAACGTTTACTTACCATTCTCGAGCAGTACGGCCATAGCTTTGCCCATCTGTTGATGATCCCCGATCTCTTCGGACTAGCGAGCCTCTGGGTAGGGGCTAAGGATTTGGGTGGTGTACTAGGGCTAGAAATCAGCCAACGCTTGCTTTTGCCAGGGTCACGGGTAACTAAGGCACTCCTGGATATGGTTCTGACGAGCCTGTTGGGATTGGGGCTCCTCCCCCTGCTGCTGCTCCTTGCGTTTGTAGTCAAGTTAGATTCTCCGGGACCCGTGTTCTATGGTCAAAAACGTTTGGGCCGTAATGGCGTGCCCTTTATGGCTTGGAAGTTCCGTTCCATGGTGCAAAATGCTGACCAGGTGTTAGAAAACTATTTCCAGGCTAATCCGGAACTGCGACGGCAGTGGCAAGCAGACCATAAGCTACGCTACGATCCCCGCATTACCCGGGTTGGTCACTTTTTGCGGCGCACGAGCCTGGATGAACTCCCCCAGCTGTGGAATGTGCTGCGGGGGGAGATGAGCTTGGTGGGACCTCGCCCCATCGTCGGTGAGGAAATTCCTCGTTATGCCGATACCTATAAGCTCTATACTCGAGTGTTGCCGGGTTTGACGGGGCTATGGCAGGTGTCGGGTCGCAATAACATTTCTTACCCTGAGCGGGTTAACCTGGATGCCTACTATGTCAGAAACTGGTCCGTGTGGCTGGATATCTATATCCTCCTCCGTACGGTTTGGGTGGTGATCACTGGGGACGGAGCTTATTAGTGTGACCCCATCCCACAGGACTGA
>JBEIUS010000184.1:0-5963 GCA_040374235.1 Leptolyngbya sp.
ACTCTGCCCCCCGGGTACAGAGTTGATCGCCAACGTCGCAAACCAACTCGGTGGGAAAGGGCCCCTCCCCCACCCGGGTGGTATAGGCCTTAGCCACCCCGATCACCCGATCAATAACGGTAGGGCCGATGCCGGTGCCAATACAGGCGCCCCCCGCCACCGGGTTGGAGGAGGTGACGTAGGGATAGGTGCCGTGATCTAGATCGAGAAGGGTACCCTGGGCCCCCTCAAAGAGAACGTTCTTCCGTTGTTGAATAGCTCGATAGACGTGCAGTGAGCTATCGATGACGTGGGGTCGCAGGCGCTCAGCGTACTGTCGGTATTCCTCCAGTACCGCCCTAGGGTCGAGGGGTTCGATATCGTAGAGTTTTTCTAAAATAACGTTTTTGTATTCCACCACCCACCGGACTTGGTCAGCCAGATTACCCTGATCTAGCAGATCAACCATCCGCAGGCCAATGCGTTCCGACTTGTCGGCGTAGGTGGGGCCGATACCCCGCTTAGTGGTGCCAATCTTTTTGTTACCCCGTTTTTCCTCGGCGGCCTGATCGATCAGCCGATGGTGGGGCATGGTAACGTGGGCGGCACTGGAAATAAACAAGTTTTTAGAGGATATGCCCAGCTCGTCGAGCTTGTCCAACTCCTTAATCAGGGCACCCGGGTCGATTACCGTGCCACTACCAATGACGCACTCGGTTTCAGGGTAAAGGATGCCGGAAGGAATAAGATGGAGTTTAAAGGTCCTATCCTTAACTACCACCGTATGACCGGCATTTACACCCCCCTGATAGCGCACTACCACATCCGCCGAGCGACTTAGCAGGTCAGTGATTTTGCCCTTTCCTTCGTCGCCCCATTGGGCTCCAATGACTACAACGTTTGCCAAGGGAATTCAGACTCTCAAGATTTACACAAATTTCGATTATCCCTAAGGAGTTGCTCCCATGTCAACTCTCCAGGACAGGGTTTGGCTGCCCATCTCCATCCCTAACCATTGCAACGCACCCCTCAGCCGAATTCCGTAGCGAGATCGAAGGGTTGTAGTTCTATCAGCCCCCTTGGGTTTGCTAAGGCCATGGCCTGGCGCGAGCGAATTCACTGGAGGCGGCAAATGGGTGGGAACTGGTTGATGAATAGGGGGGTGGCCTGGTGGGGGGCCGGAGCCTATTGCCTGGGGCTGTTAATGGTGAGTCTGGTGGTCCGCCATGGGGGTCTGGCGGTGGGGCTGGCGGTGGCCCTGACCGCTGGGTTGATAGCCCTGGGGGCGGTCTTAGCTGCCCTCACCCTACCTCGGTATTGGTCTGGGGGGCCAGGGGTTGGTCTTTGGCTGGTGGCTGGCGCGATCGCCATCCTGGCCATCGGTAACTATGGCTGGCGCTACCCTAATCCCTCCGCCCAGGACATCAGTCACCAGCTCAGCCGCCCCGAGGCGACAGTAGAACAGGAGATTTGGGGACAGGTGGAAGCCATGCCTCGGTTGAATCGCAATGGCAAGGGACAGATCTGGCTGCGATCTCAGTTAGCCCGACCCCTGGATGGCCAGGGAATACCCCTAGGGCCTCCCCAACCAGTGCGGGGTAAGCTCTACGTTACTCTGCCGGCGGCGGCGATCGCCGATCTTTACCCCGGTCAGACCCTCAAGGTCCAGGGCCGACTCTACGTCCCTAGCCCGCCCAAAAACCCCTACGGCTTTAACTTTCCCCAGTACCTGGCCAGCCAGGGTTGCTATGCTGGCCTCAGTGCCCGCCGGGTGCAGTTGTCTGCCGATGGGCCCAGCTGGGGGCTCTGGCGCCTGCGTCAGCGAATCGCCCGGGCTCACGCTACCGGTCTCGGGGAACGGGCTGGCCCCCTGGTCAGCGCCATGGCCCTGGACCGCCGGGCGGTGAATGTTCCCTACGACCTGCAGGATAGCTTTGTTCAGGCAGGCCTGGCCCATACCCTGGCGGCCTCTGGCTTCCATGTCTCCCTACTGCTAGGGGTGGTGTTAGGGATTATGAGCCATCCGGCCATAGCCAAACGCTGTCCCCATCCAGGCTGGGCTAAGTTAGGAATGGGCAGCATTACCCTGGGCCTGTATGTGTTAATGACCGGTGGGCAACCCAGCATTCTGCGGGCGGCGGTGATGGGCTTGGGGGCATTGGTGGGTCTGGCCCTGGAGCGTCAGGTCAGGCCACTGGGCAGCCTGCTCCTGGCTGTCACCCTCTTACTGCTATGGCAGCCCGGCTGGATTGAGGACATTGGCTTCCGGCTCAGTGTGATGGCAACCCTGGGTTTAATGCTGGGAGTGAGCCCCCTGACCCGCTGGTTGCCCTGGCTACCGCCAACCCTGGCCACGGCGATCGCCGTACCCCTAGCTGCCTACTTTTGGACCATTCCCCTTTCCCTATTTCACTTTAATACCCTCACCACCTACGGTCTGCTACTAAACATGGTGGTGACCCCCTTAGTTACTGTAATCAGTTTAGGCGGCATTTTTAGCGGCTTGGTGGCGCTGCTATCCCCCGACCTGGGGGCGATGGTAGCCTGGTTATTGTGGCTACCCACCCATCTGTTAATCGCCTTAGTGGAATGGGAGACCCGTTTGCCCGGTAGTGCCCTGGCTACCGGACAGATTAGTCTGGCCCAACTCCTTGGTCTTTATTCTCTCTACGCTGTGGGTTGCCAATCCTGGAGTCGCCGCTACCGGGCCATCCTGTCCCTGGCGATGGTGCTGGTGGCCCTGGGGCCATTCTGGTATCGCAGTGCCACCCTCACCCAGGTGACGGTGTTGGCCGCTGGTAACGACCCGGTGATGGTGTTGCAGGACCACCAGTCTAGCTTGCTGGTCAACAGCGGTACTGATCGCACCGGTTTCTATACCGTGCTTCCCTTTTTGCGCCAGGCCGGTATTAACCGCCTAGACTATGGCATTGCCGCTAGCCACAGCGACCCGGAGAACTGGCGCACCATTACTCAGAAAACCCCCATAGGCCAGGTTTATCAGATTCAGGCTAGATCAGTGGCGGGCCTACCTCAGTCCCAGCGGCTACCCTTACACCAGCCCCAACCCCTGGGGCGACAGCAGGTAATAGCCCTGTCCAGCCCGGCCACCGCCCTACAGTTCACCTTCTGGGCCAACCATTCCTGGTTGCTGCTGAGCGGTTTGAACCCAGCCCAGCAGGAGCAGCTCCTCAGCGATCTCCCCGCCCTGGCTAGCGAGGTACTGTGGTGGGACGGTTCGGCTTTGTCCCCAAACTTACTAGCGGCGGTGCAGCCCCGGGTGGCCATAGCCGCCACCCGTCAGCTCTCTACCGAGTTGGAACAAGCCCTTCAGACGAAAGGAATTCAGGTATTTTGTCCAGAGCGGGATGGGGCCATCAGCTGGCACCCCCAGCGGGGCTACCGAGCTTACCTGGCCCACCGCTTTGCCATCAGCCAGCCCCTGGACTAGGACAGCTATGGCTGTGGCCATCTGCAACAGGGCAAGGTAGATAGTCTACCCAGGTTTTGTGAGCAATCTTGCTAACAAGGGGGCTAGGGTCCTTCTATACCGGCTACAAAATCAGCTGGGTCCTGGGCGACCCAGCCCATGGCAGAGTTTAACCGCACTTCAAAGTAGAGAAAGGTGGATTGATCAGTGGAGCTGGGGGCCACCAGGGCCAGGCGATCGCCCTGGCGCAGGCGTTGCCCGGCCTTAACCGCTAGATTAGCGACGCTGGCATAGCGGGTTTGCAGCCCCTGGACATGGTTGACCACAACCAACGGGCCGTAGACAGGGTCCGTCCCGGCAAAGGCGACGGTGCCATCGGCGACCACCAGGACGGGACTGCCCGCCGGACTGGCGAGGGCTACCCCTGTGTTAAATACCATCTTCTTCTGGGTTGCATCCGGTTGCCAGCCATAGGGCCGTAGTAGGGCAGCGGGGGCGGGTAGGGGGTAGCCCCCCAGGGGGTGGCGGCGGGGTGGGCTGGGGTTGGTTGCTACCCCTGGGAACCAGTTAACCCCTGGTACAAAAATAATCGCGGGGACGGTGCTGACGCAGCCATTGGCCTCAAACAGCAGATCGGCCCGAGTGTTATAGACCTCTGCCACCTGGGCCCAGGTCTGGCCGGCATTAATCTGCACCTGAATACCGTCATAGGGGGGAATCAATAACTCCTGGCCAACTCGAATATCAGCAGACTGCAGACTGGGATTAAAGCCAATGATGGTACCTGTCATCAGCCTATAGGCTACGGCAATGGTGGCAAGGGTTTCCCCCCTTGCCACCCGATGGCGAATTAAGCGAGATAATACTGGTGCTGGACAGGACGAGGCCTGAGGCTCCGCCGCTTGCCCCCTGTCTAGGTTACCCCAGCCTGGGGTGAGCAATCCCGCCAGGGTGATCACCAGACTGAGGCCGGTTGTGCTTAGTCGAGTCATCTATCTCCACTCTCCCTAACCCCATTAAACCCCAGGGCTAGATCCTGACCTATGACCATCATAGACAATCCGGTCGGCCCCACCTAACCGGAGGGCACTCTATTGATCGATTATTGACCGATCTGCAGATACTCCAGAATGCCGGCGGCAATGGCCTGGGCCATCATCTCCCGCCAGGCCGGGGCTGTCAGTCGGGGGGCGTCCGCTGCCCCGGTGACGAAGCCCACCTCCACCAGGGCGGCGGGCATGGTGGTACGGCGCAGAACGTAAAACCGGGACTGTTTTACCCCCCGATTATTCATCCCGGTTGCCGCTAGCATACTGGCTTGCAGGGTGGCGGCCAGGCGTTGGCCACTGGCGCCGGCGTAGTAGGTCTCAATGCCGTTCACATCGGGACGACTGAGGTTAACGGAATTAGCGTGGATACTGACAAACACGGTTGCCCTGGCCCGGTTAGCAGTGTCCACCCGGCTTTGTAAATCTAGACTGATGTCCTGACGACGGGTGAGCAGGACGGTTAACCCCTGACTCTGCAGCAACTCGGCTACCCGCAGCGAGATTGGGAAGATTACCTGTTTTTCCTGTAGGCCACCGATGCCCACAGCCCCTGGATCGCGACCACCGTGACCGGGGTCAATCACCACCGTGGGGCGCTCCTGGGGTGGCGGCAAGGTGGGGGATAGGGCGGTGGACCTGGGGCCAGGTTGGGAGGGGAGATCCCTAACCGGTGGTGTTGGAATGATTGAGGTTTCTTCCCCAGTGGTGGGCTGATCGGAGCCAGCCGACAGTGACTCTAGGGATACCCCGATGGGGGGTAGAAGAATGGCGCCGCTCTGATTAGGCAGCAGCCGCCATGGCGAACTACCCGGGGCTAACCGCAAAATCAGTCGGGTTAAGCCTGGTGAAGGGCTAGCCGAGCTGACTTGCCAACTGATCACGCCATAGCGATTTTTGGGAAAGCTGTCGGGCTGCAGGTCCGGGGCCACAATGGTACCGGGCAGGTCAAGGATCGCCAGGGGGGCATCTGGGTCATCATTCGTGAACTGAATGGTGGGGGAGCTAGCGCCTCCGGTTATTTTGATTAAAAAACCATCACCGGTGGCTACTACCCTCTGCAGGATAGCGGGACCGGAGCGGTCCTCCTTTACCTGTTGTCTGGGTGGGGCTGTGGGGACAACTACCATGGGTGATAGGGTCCCAGAGAGAGGTAGGTCGGAGGTAGGGCTGGCGTTGACGGGTATGGCCACGACCACACTCAGGAAACTGAGTCCGAGGGAAACTAGCCAGGGTGGTGGCATAGGCGAAACCGAAACTAAGACACCAATGAATACTATAGGGATAGAAACACCCTAAGCATAGGGGACCGAGAGATCTCAGCAATTCTCATTTTAGAACTCTTGTACCAAAGATAGCGTTTCGAGCCTAGCCTGCATTATTCATGAGGCCTACCAGTAGGCAGTGACTTGGCCCCCGATGAGTCAACTGCAACAGACGCTCAGTATCAACGTCCCAGTGTTGGCGACGACTTGAGTAACGAGGCCAAAAACCGTAGCGAATCGCAC
>JBEIUS010000240.1:0-3571 GCA_040374235.1 Leptolyngbya sp.
GGTCCCAGCGGGTAATCCGCTCATAGCTTACCCCATAGGCGGCGCAGAGACGGTTTAAATCCACCCGCTGGGGCATGGCGAAGAACTGCTCAAAGGGGGGATTAAACTGGGCAATGGGGAGGCCCTGGAAAATGCCGCCCCCCTGGTTATTAATCACCACCACCGTCAGGTGCCCCCTCAACCCGGGCAGGCTAAGCCAGCCATTGGTGTCATGGAGCAGGGCCAGATCGCCGGTGAGCAGCACAGTGGGGGGGCCGCCGTGGGCCACCCCCAGGGCGGTGGACAGGGTGCCGTCTATACCATTGGCGCCCCGGTTACAGAGGGGCTGCAGACCCCGATCGCTGGGTGGCCAAAACCACTCCGCCTCCCGAATCGGCAGACTATTGGCGATCACCACGGGGGTACCCGGGGGCAGCACCTGGGGCAGCAGCCAGGGCACCTTGCCGGAGAACAGATTGGTGAGATTGGCCAGGCTGTGGTCCAGATCCTGGCGGGTATGGTACTCCTGCTCGAGCCACCGCTCCCGGTAGGCTGAGGGGTGGGGCTGGGGCGCTAGTTGGGCCGCGGCCTGGGCCAGCTGCTCCAGACCGACCCCCAGGGGGGTGGTGGGGCCGTGCAGGGGGTCTAGATTCGCCACCCCGGGTCCCACCACCCAACGACGCGGCTGGGTGCGCTGTAACCAATGCCGCAGGGTCTTACTGGTGGGTAGGGGCCCCACCTGCAGCACCTGGTCCGGTACGAGGTCGGGAAGATCCCCCGCCCGGGTCAAGATGGCATCGTAGCTGGTCACCAGGTGAGGGTTGAGGCTGGCCCTCTGGCGCAGGGGGGAGAGGGCCTCCGCCAGCACCGGCCAACCCAGGCCCCGGCAGAGGGTGGCCAGGGCCTGACCGTAGGGCAGGGGCAGGGGGGGTTGGGCGGGGCCCGCAATAATCAGGCCGCGATCGCAGCCCTGCCAGTGGTGCAGTAGGGTCGCCAGGTCGGTGAGGAGTGGCCCGGGGGCATCGACGGGGCCGGGGAGAGGGGAGATGGCTTGCCAAAAGCTATCCTCAAGTTGCCCCCGTAGGGCCTCCACCGAACCATCCTCCAGGGGAGCCAGGGGGTCCTCCAGGGGACAATTCAGGTGCACCGGCCCCGGGTAGGGCCAGAGACTGCGGTGCCAGGCTTGCACCAGGGTTTGACGCAGGTAGGTGAGCCGGGCCAGGTCGGCCTGGGGTAGGGCCAGTTCGGCGTACCAGGTGGGGAAGTCGCCAAACAATTTCTGCTGGTCAATGGTTTGGCCCGAGGCACAGTGGCGCAGTTCGGGGGGGCGATCGGCGCTCATCACCAGCAGGGGCACTTGACTTTCGCGGGCTTCAATCACGGCGGGGTAATAGTGGGCCGCCGCCGTACCGGAGGTACAGACCAGTAAACTGGGGCAACCGCTGCGCTTGGCCAGGCCCAGGGCAAAAAAGGCGGCGGAACGCTCGTCTAAAATTGGCAGGGCCTCCACCTGGGGATGGGTGGCCAGGGCTAGGGTGAGGGGAGCGGATCGGGAGCCGGGGGAAACCACCGCCGTTTTTAGCCCCAGCCGCACCAGGGCACCCACCACCACCGAGGCCCAGAGGGTATTTGTATTGCGAAAGTCAAAACTCATAGGGGCTGGGGCCAGGACCGACCCAGGCTCAGGGCAACCGCAGGGCTAGTAATGGGTGCCGGTTTGGCGATGGTGAACAGCGGTTTTGGCTTCAGTATCCAACACCCGTCCGGTTTCCACTGTGGCGTAGACCAACCAGTGGTCACCACACTCCATCCGTTCCCCCACCCGGCATTCCAGGTAGGCAACGGCCTGGGTGAGGATGGGGGCGCCGTTACTGGCGGGGGTGGTGTCGATGCCGGCGAAGCGATCGTCGCCGGGGGCGAAGGGCTTAAGGAAATGCTTCAGGGCTGGGAGGTGCTTGCCCTCCGCCAGAATATTCAGAACAAACTCCCGCCCCGGGTAGAGCAGGGCCTCGATCGCCCGGTCCTTGGCCACCGCCACCGTGAACCCGGGCGGGGTGAAGGAGGCCTGGGATATCCAGGAGGCTACCATGGCGCTGGCCACCTCCCCCTGACGGGCGGTGACAATCGATAGGGAGCCCACGATGCGGCCCACCGCCTGCTCCACCGAGGAGGCCGGGGTGCGGGGCTGTTTGGCCCGTTTTGCCTTTTTTAGAGACTGGGCAAAATCCGTACCCACCTCCTCGCAGTATTTAAGGGTGACATCCGTGGGCTTAAACTTCACCCGAATTGGATCAAAGGCCAGGCTGTAGCCGCCATCCTTGAGTTTTTGCTCCAGCAGGTCAATCGCCTCGCCACTCCAGCCAAAGGAGCCAAACACCCCCGCTGGCTGGGTTTTAGCCGCATTGGCCAGGACTAACCCCAGGGCGGTTTGCATGGGGGTGGGCATGTGCCCCCCCAGGGTGGGGGAACCCAGCAGGAAACCACTGGAACGCTCCAGGGCGGCGGTAATCTCAGTGGTTTCCGCCTGTTCAGCGTTGATCGCCTCCACCGCCACCCCTGCCTTGGTCACCCCCCGGGCCAGGGCCAGGGCCAGGGTGGCGGTGTTGCCGTAGGCGGAGGCGTAGATCAGGGCCACGGATAACTCCTGGGCGGCCTGGGCCTGGCTCCACTGCCGATAGCTCTGAAACAATTCCCGGGCACCGTACTGGGCCACCGGCCCGTGGCCAGGGGCCAGCACCTGGAATGGAAAGGCGGCCATGCGATCGAGGGCGGCGGCGACCTGGCGGGTGCTGGAGGCGAACAGGCAATCAAAGTAGTAACGTCGATCCTCGAGCAAGTCCTTCCAGCCCAGATCGTAGACGTTGTCGCCGCAATAGTGGGCGCCAAAAAACTTATCGCAGTAGAGCACTTGGGTGTAGGGGTCAAAGGTGGCTAGGCTGCCAGGATAGCGGGGGGTGGGGGTGGGCCCAAACTGCAGGTGGTGGCCCTGCCCCAGGTCCAGGTGATCATCGCCGCTGCGAATCACCCTTACCTGGGGGGAGACATCGGGGAGCAGGTCCCGCAGGGCCAGGGCGGCGGGGTTAGAACACACCACCGTCACCTCCGGCAACCGCTGCAGGAGTAGCTTCAGGGTTTCCACCCGGTTGGGGTTGATGTGACCCAAAATGATGTAGTTAATCTGGTAGAGACTGATCTGCTGCTCCAGGCGTTCCAGAAACATCTGGTTGAAGGACTCCCCGGGGGGATCAATAAGGGCTACACGATCGGCTTGGATCAGGTAACTATTGGCGGTGGTGCCATGCTCCAGACCGTACTCAATTTCAAATCGCAGTCGATTCCAGCTACGGCACCGTAGCACTGTTGTACCGGCAGCGATGGTATAAATCTGTACGTCGCGAGGTTGAGAAGTCATGGTTGGGAGGAGATTAAACCCGTATGGAATAGGGGAATTAGGAATTCAGGGTAGAGCAATACTGAACTTTTCTAAGCCCCATCTTTAGATTACTAGACTGGCGAAGACAGGGTAAACAGGGAAAAATCTAATCCTTGGCTGGGTTGCATAGTCAGCCTGACGACTGAAGTCGCGGCTATA
>JBEIUS010000169.1:0-6749 GCA_040374235.1 Leptolyngbya sp.
CATTGGTTTCCTGTTGGCCGCTCCCACCGTTAATCCAGTGGTGTTTTGGGCCACCTGGATTGCCTTTCGCGACCAACCGGAGATTGTTTTTCTGCGGGTGGGGTTTACCCTGTTGATTGCGGTTACCATTGCCCTGATCTTCAGCCGTCAGGCGGATCTGCGACCCTTCCTGCAGGACAATTTAACTCGCCTGATGACTAGTCCAGCCCAGGCCCAACCCACTGGCCTTAAAGACGATTCCCCCCTGCTCAGGTCCGGCACCTTTTTGCTCCAGTCCCCTGGGCAGGTCCTCCAGCTCGACGCCAACCCCGCCCAGGTACTGTCTCAGGTGACCACCCTAGTCCCCTCCTGGCAGTCCCGCTGGGGTCTGATGGTGGACAATATGGTGCTAGAAATGCGGGAACTGGGGGCGGTGTTGGTGCTGGGCAGCGCGATCGCCGCCATTGTTCAGGTGGCCATCCCTCGGGAGGTGGTGCTGGGGCTAGGGCAGGGGCCGGTCACCTCTATTTTGGCCATGATGGCCCTGGCCTGGGTGGTATCGATCTGTTCTACGGTGGATGCCTTTTTCGCCCTCTCCTTTTCCTCCCTATTCACCAGTGGCTCCCTGCTGGCTTTTTTGGTGTTTGGGCCGATGATTGATCTGAAGAATATTAGTTTATTGCTGACGGTATTTAAGGGCCGGGCGATCGTCTACCTGTTTGTGCTGGCGGCCCAGATCACCTTTCTGTTAGCCCTGCTGATGAATCTCTATGGTGGTTAAACCTCCCTCCCTATCCCCACCGCTTTCTGGTTTTCGTCGCTGGCCCTGGCAGAGCCTGGTGGACGGGGTGATGTTGGTGCTGTGGGCAGCGGTGATCGCCCGGTTTAGCCTGACCGGCAAACTTTACCTGCTGCTGCACCCCGATTACATGTGGTTGGCCCACCTGGCCCTGGTCCTACTGTTGCTGTTGGGGCTGTTGCGCCTGGCCCAGGTGTGGCGCACCCTCCGGCAGGGGCAACCTGCCCCTCGCTCCCAGGAGCATAGCCCCCTACTGCCGCGACAGGTGAGCACCGGCGTGTTGATTGCGGTGGCCAGCTTTGGGCTGATCTACAGTCCTCGCCCCTTCACCAGCGAAACCGCCTTTCAACGCGGCATTACCGATGTTTTAGGACAGACCCGATCGCGGCCCCAGCGGTTGGTTTTGAGCCGTCAACCGGAGGAACGCACCATTGTGGATTGGGTGCGCACCCTGAATGTCTACCCCGAGCCCGACGCCTACACCGGTCAGAAGGTGAAGGTGATCGGCTTTGTTACCCTGATGCCGGGCTGGCCCCAGGATATATTTATGATTTCCCGCTTTGTCCTCACCTGCTGCGCCGCCGATGCCTATCCCGTGGGGCTGCCGGTGCAGTTGCCGGCGTCAGCCTCTGCCCCTGAGGCGGACAGCTGGCTGGAGGTGAGCGGCACCATGACTACCGCCAGTTTAGGGGGAAAACGACAGTTGGTGGTGGGGTCCGCCACCCTGACCCCCATTCCCACCCCCCGTAATCCCTACGAGTACTAGCCATGGCTCCCCGTCGCTTAGCCCGTTCTCGCCGTCGCAGCCAGCCTGGGGACACCCCCCAACCCCTGGACCGGTGGGCAGTGTCGGTGATGGTGGCCCTTATTCTGGCCCTGGCCGCCCTCATCCTGGGGGGGGATCAGGCCGCCGCCCGGGTGCGGGATTTCAGCTGGCAGCAGCGCCAGATTGGCGCCGAGGATCGGGCCTTTCTACTGACCTTTAGCCGACCCATGGATCGGGCCAGTGTGGAAGCGAACCTGAGCCTGAGCCCGCCCCTGCCCGGCAAGGTGAGTTGGGCAGGACGCCGCATGGCTTATACCCTTACTGAACCCATCCCCTACGGCCAGACCTTTACCCTCAGTTTGCCCCAGGCCAGCGATCGATTTTCCGCCCAAAACGTTAAACCCTCTCGTTTTCAGCCTTTCCAGTCAGAGTTTCAAAGTCGCCCCCGCGCCTTTCTATACATTGGCTCCCAGGGGGAGGAGGCGAACCGTCTGGTGTTGGCGAATTTAGTTCGGCGTCAGCGGCTGATTCTGACCCCCAAAAATTTGGTGGTGTTGGACTTCAAGCCCTATCCCCTGGGCGATCGGGTGCTGTTTTCAGCCACCGATAGGGATCAGGGGGATGCCCTCCTTAACCAGCAACTCTATACCGTCACCACCGGTATTCAAATTCGCCCACCGGCGGCTCTGCTAGGGGAGTCAGCTGCGGTCTGGCGCCCCTCCGGTGATGACTCGGAGTCAGGTCAGCTGGAACTGGTGCTGGATAATCGCCAGTACCAAAATCTCAAGTTTGATTTGTCCGCCGACGGTCAGGTGATTGTGGTGCAGCGGGTAAATCGACAAGATCCCACGGACTTTGGTCCCTGGGTGGTGCGTTCCGGGCAGGACCCCGATCGACTGGAAACCGAACCGGGGGGAGACTTTATGATTGCCCCTGACAGTCAATCCCTGGTATTGCTCCAGGGAGAGGGCACGGCGATTATCGATCTGGCCCCCGATACCCCAGCCCAGGCGGGCCAAACCCTGGATTTTCTGCCGGGCTATGGTCAAGTGCTGGATATCGCCGCGGATGGCACGGCGGCGGCCCTGGTGAATTTTAATCAAAATGACCCCAAGAAACGGTTTATGGAATCCCTATTTTGGGTGACTAACCAGGGTCGGGAGGAGGAGTTACTAACCGTTAGTGGAACAATCCTAGACGCCCAGTTTGATGCTCACCAAAATTTCCTGTACGTCCTGGCCAGTGAACTGCTGACGGAGCCATCCCAAGACAACCTGAGCACGGAGGGCTACGTTGAACAGCCCCTGCTGCTGGCGGTCAATCTGAAAACCCAGGCCATCATTAAGCTGCTGCTACTGCCCCAAAGGCCCCGCATCCACATGAGTTTGGCCCCCGATGGGAGATCGTTGCTGTTGGACTTAGATCAGAAAGACCTGCAACAGGTCAGGGTGGGGCGCCCCCCCCCGGATGCCGCCCCTGAGATTTGGTACGTTCCCCTCTCCCGAGTCTCCGATCAGTCCGATCCCCAGATTAGTGACCCGGAGACCTATCCCTTCCGGGGCCTACAGGCTACCTGGCTACCTTAATCGCCGGTCTGCCAAGGGGGCCTTTTATCTGGATGAGGGCTCCGATAGGCAGTGGATAGGTTTTCTAGTACGTTGGGGCTGGTCACGGCTATATTCCCAGGGCCATGACAGACCTGGTAAACTTAACAGGCTTTCACTAAACTACACAATATTATTAGTGAGTGGCCTGTTTCATCATTCAGGCCCATCCGCCCACCCCTGCCGCCGATTAACCTATTCATCTCCTCCCTGAACTACCCTACCTTGACCCCCGAAACCCTAGACCCATCTATGGAAACCAGCGTCGCTGATGCTGCTTGGCGATCGCGGCGGCTTGCGGCTCTGTGGGTAGGTCTGTTGGTGGCGATTGTCCTAGTGTTAAGGATTGCCACTTATCACCCGGCGGTCGATCCCTACCTGGAATCAGTTCTATCCCTATCGGGGGATGGTTCCCGGGGGGCAGCTATTTTCCAGATGAACTGCGCCGTTTGCCATGGACAGACCGCTAGGGGAGAGATTGGTCCTAGTCTGGTGGCGGTCACCGATCATCGCAGCAGAGTTAGCCTGATCGACCAGGTGATTAGCGGCAAGACCCCACCAATGCCTCAGTTTCAGCCCGATCCCCAGGCCATGGCGGATTTACTGCAATACCTCGAATCCCTTTAAGATTGCCCAACTGACCTAGTGTTAAGTCAATAAATAATGACAGGTTGCCGATCCACAAATGTTAGATTTGATAGATATTTTAGGGGATATTTGTTAGTCAGTTATTAATTGACTTAGCACTAGATCTGTCCCCGACTAATCAAAACTACGGCAGCATGAGCAGTGACGGTATAGGTTTTGTCCTCCAGGGGGACAGAGTTCTCGGGGTAGTAAAAGTCTTCGGGGGCGTCTCGGGCGGTGTCAATAACCCGGTGCCAGCCTTCGTGGCGATCTAGGCTGGGAATTTCGAAGTTCAGGGGCTGGCTGTAGGCATTGAAGATAGCATGGAGTTGCTCGCCAGCGTCCGGGTAACGTAGGGTAAAGGCCAGACTGTGGGAATGGTCTGACCAATCCGGCTCCCCCAGGCGGCAGCCATGCCAGACAACGTGGGGTTCGTGATGCCAGCTGGAGGTGACCCGCAGGCCATGCTCAATCCGAAATAGCTTGAGCCCCTGGATTAGGTGAATTAAGCCCTGGGTAAAGCGTAGTAAATCCTGTTCACGTTCCAGAGCGGTCCAATCGAACCAGCTGGTTTCATTATTCTGGCAGTAGGCATTATTATTGCCCCGCTGGGTGCGACGGACTTCATCCCCCATCAGCAGCATGGGGGTGCCCTGGGACATAAACAGCAGGGTGAGAAAATTTTTGATCTGCTGGCGTCGCCGATGCTCAATGCCGGGATCCTGGCTTGGGCCTTCCATGCCGCAGTTCCAGCTATAGTTGGCATCGCTGCCATCCCGATTAAACTCCTGGTTGGCCAGGTTGTACTTGTGGTTGTAGGTGACTAGATCGTTGAGGGTAAAGCCGTCGTGGCAGGTGACAAAGTGAATGCTGCGGTTGGGTTCGCGGTTGGGCTGGCGGTAAATGTCCGGACTGCCTAACAGGCGGTCTGCTACCTTGGGTACCATGGCCGGATCACTCTTAAGGAACTGGCGTACCTGATCCCGGTAGGGGCCGTTCCACTCGGCGAATCGATCGCCAATAAAACTGCCCACCTGGTATAGCCCCGCTGCATCCCAAGCTTCCGCAATCAACTTGGTGCCCGCCAGGATTGGATCGGACTCAATGCTCCAAAGGATGGGGGGATCCTCCAGGGGCTGACCCGCCAGGTCCCTGGAAAGCACCGAGGCCAGGTCAAAGCGGAAACCATCCACGTGCATCTGGGCCACCCAGTAGCGCAGGCTATCCAGGATCAGGCGGCCCACCACGGCGTGGTTGGCCTTGAGGGTGTTGCCACAGCCACTGTAGTTGGAGTAATAGAGGGGGTTCTCCTCCAGCAGGTAGTAGGTGGCGTTGTCAATCCCCTTGAAGCTCAGGGTGGGGCCCTCATGGTTGCCCTCCGCCGAGTGGTTAAAAACCACATCCAGAATCACCTCAATGCCAGCCCGATGCAGCATTTTCACCATATCCCGGAACTCGTTAATCGGCCCCAGGGGGTCCTTCCGGGAACTATAGGCGCGGTGGGGGGTAAAAAAGTTCAGGGTGCTATAGCCCCAGTAGTTTTCTAAACCGGGCTGGACATCCTGGGGATCAAACTGGTGAACCGGCATTAACTCCACCGCCGTCACCCCCAGGTCCTTCAGGTAGGGAATTTTATCAATCACCCCCGCAAAGGTGCCCCGTTTATCGGGGGGTAGGCCGGAGGAGGGGTGGCGGGTAAACCCCCCTACATGCATTTCGTAGATGACGCTGGCGGCGTAGGGAATATGGAGGGGCAGATCCCCCTCCCAATCATAGCTGCGGTTATCCACCACAACGGCCTTGAGGGCCGTAGCGCAATTATCCCCGGGGCGGATAGCGGCCTGGCGATCGTAGGAGTCCTCTCCCACAATGGCCTGGGCGTATGGATCCAGAACTACCTTGGCGGCATCAAAGCGGTGACCCTGGGAGGGATTCCAGGGCCCATGGATACGAAAACCGTAGACCTGTCCAGCTCGCAACCCAGGAACCAAGCCATGCCAGTAGTGGGAGGTGCGGTTCCAGCGGCGATCAAAACTAATCACTCGGCTGGGCTGGCGAATATTTTCCGAATCAAACAGCAACAGGTCCACGCCGGTGGCATGTTTAGAATAGAGACAAAAATTAACCCCAAGGGTATAGGCCGTGGCCCCTAGGGGGTAGCTTTGACCAGGCAATACCTTAGGGTTCATAACCAAACGAGGGGAGGATAATTGCCACGGATGCTATTGGCCAGACTTATCATCCTGAGAACGATTAGTCCATGTTGAAGGTGATGGAAATCACTGCCGTGATGTCCTTTTCAATGGAGGTCGTATCGTAGATACCGTAGTCACTGACATCGGTGGAGTTGCGGGCGGTAATTTGAAATACTCCCGCCTGGGCACTCCGCACCGCCCCCACTCGATCGCCGGTACTTTTGGCAATGGCGGTGGCCCTGGCCTTGGCGTCCTCGGTGGCAGCCGCCATCATATCAATTCGCACCTGGCTGAGCTGAGTATAAAGGTATTGGGGCGGTTCGGTGACCAGATTAATTCCTTCCTCGATTAACTGTCCTGCCTGTTGGGAGAGTTGGGTGTAGCGATCTACCTCCTCCGATCGCAGCTCAAATCCTTGAGTGAGCCGGTAGGCCAGGGTTTGTCCTGTTTCCCGTCCATTGGCATCCACCGCTGGAACAGCATAGGTGGTAATGGCTCCCAAGGTGATCGCCTGATCGGGAACCTTTTCAGCCTTCAGGTAATCCTTGATTCGCTGGGTTTGGCGTTTCAGATCTTGGTAGGCCGCCTGGGCGGTGGGTTGCTGACTAGAGACTGAAAACCGCCAAATCACGTAATCAGATCGAATGGGCCGCTTCGCCGATCCGGTCACCACCAGCACGTCATCGGCCCGCTTAAACTCCCCTAGGGCCCGAGCGGCAATTAGGGAACTGGTCACCAAACTCAGGGCCAGTACCAGCAGGCCGGCAAATAACTGGGGA
>JBEIUS010000246.1:0-3266 GCA_040374235.1 Leptolyngbya sp.
CCTTAGGGATCGGCAAGGCTTGTACCAAAACACCCACCGAGATAGCTGGTAGGACTGGGCCAGGGGCTGCCCGATCAGCTGTTGCGTCGCCGTTAGAACCAGGTCACTGGCTTTGGCGCAGGAGGGTCGGGCCAGGGTAAAGGTCCACACCGATTGCTGGAGCATACAGTGAACCCTGATCTCCTGTTCCGCTAGATAGCGGCCATAGTCGGGGGTGGCCTTGACGGCCAGACGGCTCAGGGGGCTAATAAAACTGCCCTGCAGTTGCAGGAGGGCCGCCACCAGATAGACCACTAGGGCATCCACCAGCAGCGCCTGGCGATAGCCCCAAATCTTTTCCTTGTCGCTGCGTTGCTGCAGGTAATCTAAATAGGCCTGGTAGAAACTTCGGTAGATGGGGTTTTGCTGCAGGACATAATTGGGCTTGCCGGCCAGGTCGACGGAGGAGGTAATGGATTGGACGTTGGGTTCCTGCCGAAACTGTTCGATCGCCCGTTCCAGGGTCTCGGCTTCGCGGTAACGATGGCTATAGTTACGACATTCCTGCTGGAGTAAATCACAAAATCCCTTGAGGAACCGGTTCTCAGCCGTATTGAAGTTTTCATGGCGTTGAATAGCCATGAGTTGCTGGCGAGCCCCCGCCTTCTCAAGGGCATTGCGGCCGGGCCGCCGCACATAGTCTCGCAGACAGTAAGCATCCAACTCCTGGATATGGCCCAGGGGCATCATTTCCGCCACACGGTTAAGCTGAGACCGTAATTTTGGGGCAATTAGCTCCAGCTTATGGCGCAGTTCATAGCGTCGATTTAAGGCGAGTACCAGGGGCAGGTGGGCCTCGCTTTGGCTTAACTGGTGCAAGAGGGAGGGAATCTCAACAAGGGGACGATCGCGGCGGCGGAGGGCCTGGGCCTGGCCGAGTATTTCCCGAAACAGGCCGATGAAAAGGGCGATGGTTTCGGCGGTGGCGCGATCGCAACGGTGCCCCAGGCGATCCTGTAATTGCTCAGCGGTGTCATCCTCGCCGCGGCCTAATTGGCTGGCGTCGAACACCTCATCCTCCAGCCGTAGTTGGCATGGCGGGTGGTCTAGGAGTGACAGGGTGACCTGTTCTACCAGAGTTTGGTGGGTTTTCCAATTTATGGTTTGAATCCAGGGAAACCCCACCTCGTAGACTCGATCCCCCCGTGGTATCAAAAACCGATTGAGTGACTTGAGCCTTTCCTCGGGCCCAAACACGATCACAGGGCGATCCCTACCCCGCAGGGGTGGCCTGGTCTGCTGATTACAGACCAGGGGAGATTCATCAAGGTAATCTGCCAGGCTGGCGTAAATTTCCATGGCCTTACTCCTGGGGGTAGATCATTCCCTTCCATTGGAACTGACCGTACTGCCCGTTTCTGGCCTTCTCAAAGGCCGTGTTCAAGGCATCATCCCCCAATTGACGAATCAAATTCTTCATTTCCTTCAGCGGGGGCTCAACCGTAGCATCCTGTACCATTAGCCCCCGTAACTTGGGTAACAGCTTCTGGCCAAACTGATCGGCGATCGCCTGCCGCCACGCATCTTCACTCTGCTGGGCGTTAGGATAGTTAGTCACATATTTAGTGATGGCCTGATACACCCGGTGGGCAAAGGGTCGACCCAGGTTTTCCATGATGGTGTTGGCCTGATCGACGTAGTCTTTGACCTGCTCTACCAGGAAGGAGTCGGGGGTCTGAACCACCCAGTTTTGAAAATTCGCCCAGGTCAAATACTCCTGAGGGGGTGGAATGTCGGTTTCTGCTTTTCGTAACTTCAGCTCCTGGGGCCGGCCAAAGGTCAAAACATTAGCCCGGTCTAGAACCTTATCAGATAGGGACTGGGTGGTCTCGTCCTCATTCATTGTGCCGACGAATAGGAACTGATTGGGGATCAATACCTTTTTATCTGCCTCATCAAGTTTTAAGCTACCGGCTTCTAAATCCAGGTGGGTGGGCCCGTTACGCCTGGCTTCTAGTTTGGATAGAAAATCACTACAGTAATATTCCACCCGGGCCAGGTTCATTTCATCCAGCAGCACCATGACCATACGTTCACGCAGGGTACTATCGTGCTGATGTTGATAGAGGTATCGCATCAAATCCGTTGGCTTATACTTCTTCTCAATGTAGTTATAGAAGCCCTGGAGATCTTGGGGTGAATCCCAACGAGGCTGAACCGGCAGCATCACTAAGGGCGCCCCCGTAAACTCTGCATAGGCCTGGGGACGCTCACTCTTACCAGTTCCACTAATACCAGCCAGGATGACCAGGGCAGAAATGTCCTGCACCTTTAAGGCTGTATGGAAAGCGTTAATGATTCTGTCTGGGAAAACCAGGCCTTTTTGACTGAGATAGCCCTTAAAGTCCTTCAGGAAGTCAAATTCACTATTAAAGCTTCGAACTTGGGTGGCCCTTGGTTTAACTGGTACTTTGAGGGCCTGGAAGGCTAGTTGGGTACTGTTTTCAAGTTCCTGCCTATCTTCTTTAGCTTCACGAATGGCCTGTTGAATCTGATGGAGTTCCCTACTTCTACGCTCTTTCTCCAGATCAAGGCGCTGGTTATCTGACTTCAAAACAGTCTGTTTTACCTCCAGCTCCTCTGTCTCATGGCGTAGATGAATTAAGCGGCTTTCATGGGCTCGTTTTCCTGCCCTTAAGTCATTGATTTGGCCTTGCAGGTGATGAATCTCTTGCATTTTGGGTTCTTGCTCTCGCAGTTCTACCAGAATGCGATCGTGTTCTTGCTGTAGACGGGGAATTTCCTGCTCTAGAAGGTTTTTCCGATCCTCTAGGGAGCTGAGGTTTTGGGACAGGGCATCGTAGGTGCTGCGGAGCAGTTCTAATTCAGCTACCTGTTGGTTAAGGGTACTGGCCTGTTCCTTGAGCTGACTAAACTCCTCTTGTTGCTGCAAATACTGGCTAGAAATGTGCTGTAACCCCTCCCGCTGGGATTCATAGTGCTGCACCTGCTCCTTGATCGCCTGTAGCCTGCCCTGTAGTTCTTCTATGTGGGTTTTGAGGGCTCCACTCTGGCGCTGCCGTTCTTCAAGAATCTCTAGGTTAGGATTCTCTTCGCGAATATGGTTAATCCGTCGCTGCAGTTCAGCTTCCTGATCCCTCAGGGTTACCAGGGACTGGTTGACCTCTGCTTTCTCCTCCTGCAATCGCTGCAGATCGGTTTCCAGAAGTTGGCAGTGGTGATGGTGGCTTTGTCTAGCGGCCTCGGCCTCCGCTAGCTGTTGATTA
>JBEIUS010000155.1:0-7847 GCA_040374235.1 Leptolyngbya sp.
AGTTGAACCAGAGCACCTAACCACCTATGGCTTCGCCGATAAAATGTGCTCTAAAGGTTTTAACCAGGGTCATAGGATCAGATATGACCGGCAGGGCCCTATCTCTAGTCGTCATCAGGAAAAACCCACCTGGGTGGCTGGGCGGCTCGCTCTAGAAGTTTGCGTCGGACCGCTTGATCAGCCATCTCAAGCATTTGATCAAGAGACGTGTCGGCAATAAACCGTGTAGCATCTTGACGATACTTCACGTTTGGACATTGATCCCCTAAAATACAACCTTCCTTACAGTCTACAGCACAATTGACGGCCATTCTTCGACTCTTTCCTGGGTAACAGGGATAACATACAGCTAACTGTACCTTGCCGGGTTCACTGCCATTCCATGCGTACTATGACTAAACTATCCAAATCCGGAATAATCTGGCCCCTATGGATTTTAGCAACTACTCTGCTGCTTTTACTGGGCTTAGCATGGGTGTATTGGAGTAACCCTGAACTGCTAGGGTGGCTAATGTAGCACCAGCGCTAAGGATTAGGGTTAGCGTTGCTCAAAAGCTCTTTGTGCCAGGCATTCAAGTAAATCTTCCGGATGGGGAAAAAGCCATAGCCGATCCCATTCTACTTTTTAGGGTTCTTTAGTCCTGCAGGATGGCAAAGGCAAGGTGGGAGGTTATAGAGAGCTACAACATACATGGTCATTGAGAATCTGCGCCAGTTGGGGAACAGCGGCTACTATGTCAGCTTTAACCGACTGACGCAGCTTCCCATAGGAGGTCTTGACCACCGTGTAACGAGTTGTTTTAGCCCTCAGGTCGGTGACACTCAGTAAACAAGCCGCCGCTTGATCGCAATTTTGGATCAAGTAGTCCACCGGGTCTCCCACCGCTAGGCCCTCATCCCAAAGAGGCTGTAGGGCTGTCATCACCTCGGGCAAAAGGCGAGCGATCGCGCCGGAAATGTAGTTTGGTCCGACCCCCTTCACCAAACTATAGGTAGTCTTCAGGGCGACGCCTGACAACCCCCCCTTACTGGCCACCTGCTGATCAACCAAATTCTGGCAACTGTTGACCAAACTGGTGTAAATAGCTGGATCCTGAAGTACATCCTGTAAACCCATAATCACACTCCATGAGGGAAACCTACGCCAAGTCCCATTGTTAAGGACCCCAGGTGAAAAACGACCAATTAGTGTCGAAATTTGAAGTTTATTTATTAAAAGATATAGCCTTGACCTAAAGGATCAGGACGCGATGGGTAGGTGTCCCTTTTCCTGGGCCCTCAGGCCTGGTTAAGCATAGACTTTGCTGTAGTAGGTTTGATACTCGGCCGATAGCAGCGGTTGCCACCACTCTGGATGGGCCAGGTACCAGGCAACGGTTTTCCGTAGCCCCTCCGTCACGGTGACCGCCGGCTCCCACCCCAGTTGCTCGCGAATTTTGGTGGCATCAATGGCGTAGCGGCGATCGTGACCAGGTCGGTCCTTGACAAAGGTAATTAACTCCTTTGCCGGACGCACCGGCAAATTGGGGGCCAATTCATCCATCAGCTCACAGAGCATAGTAACCAGGTCAATGTTTTTAACCTCGTTGTTACCGCCGATGTTGTAGGTTTCCCCGGGGGCGCTGCGCTGTAGTACCCGATCGATGGCGCTACAATGATCACCGACGTAGAGCCAATCGCGAATGTTTTGACCGTCACCGTAGACCGGTAGGGGTTTACCCATCAGAATGTTAATACACATCAAGGGAATTAGCTTTTCCGGAAAATGGTAGGGCCCGTAGTTATTGGAGCAATTGGTGATCAGGGTGGGCAGGCCGTAGGTGTGAAAGTAGGACCGCACCAGATGATCGCTACCGGCCTTGGAGGCCGAGTAGGGACTGTTGGGGGCGTAGGGAGTGGTTTCACTGAAGGCTGGATCCTCAGGCCCCAGGGTACCGTAGACCTCATCGGTGGAGACATGGAGAAAGCGATCGCTCTCTGGCCGCCCCCGGTTCAGCCAATGCTGGCGGAAACTTTCTAACAGGGTAAAGGTACCGACCACATTGGTCCGCACAAAGGCATCGGGACCCAGGATGGATCGATCCACATGGGATTCGGCGGCAAAGTGGACAACGGTGGTAATCGCCTCCTCCGCCAGCAGTTGATCAAGGGCGGGGCGATCGCAGATATCCCCCTTCACAAACCGCAGGTAGGGATGGCCATCTAAATCCGCCAGGTTATCGCGATTACCCGCGTAGGTCAGGGCATCCAGCACCACCACCCGGTCGGTGGGATAGTGCTCAACCCAATGGTGAACAAAATTGGAGCCGATGAAGCCGGCCCCGCCGGTAATTAATACATGCCGTTGCGTAAGGTGAGTCATCATACTTAATTCAATACATCCTAAAAATATGGGATTTTTGCCAGCAGGCTAGGCACGGAATTTGTCGGTCAACGGGGGGCTTGGGTAGGTCTTCTGGCTTACCTGGGTCCCCTTACCCTTGGCTCCAGCTACCGGGTGACTGAGGTTAGGGTGCCTGAGCGGCCATGCACCGGCCCGGATACCCCGTTAAGATCGCCTAGGCCAACTCCACCTGGCTATCGTCACCGATCATCAAACGCACTGCCTTGGGTCGCTGGGGTGCCTCGGTAATTTGCGCCCGTTGACCCACCAGGCTATCCACAATCCGCTGGTGAATGTTAAGCACCTTAGCGCCGTCCAACAGCACACTATGCTCCAGATCCACATTCATCAGGGTGACCTGATTACCAATGCTGCTGTAGGGACCAATGAAACAGTTTTCCAGGTGACAGTTGTCACCAATGGCCACCGGTCCTCGAATGGTGGAATTTTTAATGATAGACCCGGCCCCAATGCTAACCCGACCAATAATCTGGCTGGCGTCATCCACCTCACCCCTGGTCTCCCCCACCAGACAGGTGTCTAGGATGACTCGATTAGCCTCCAGTAGATCGTCCTTCTTCCCCGTATCCAGCCACCAGCCTTGAATTTGCCGGGCTTCCACCCGACGATCTTGATCAATTAGGTATTGAATCGCATCGGTAATTTCCAGTTCTCCGCGGGCGGAGGGCTGGATCTGGGCAATGGCCTGGTGAATCGTTGCGTCAAATAAATAGATACCCACCAGGGCCAGGTTGGAGGGGGGCACCTTGGGCTTCTCCACCAGTTTTAACACCCGCCCCTGGTCATCCACGACGGCCACCCCAAAGGCGGTGGGGTTAGGAACTTCACAGAGCAGGGTGAGGGCGTCCAGGTGCTTAGTCTTAAACTCGTCCAGGAAGGCATTCAGATCACTCTGGACCAGGTTGTCCCCCAGGTACATGACAAAGGGGGAGTCCTGTAGGAAGGGCTGGGCTACCTTAACCGCGTGGGCGAGCCCAGCTGGCTCCTCCTGGAGAATGTAGGAGATCTGGGCACCAAACCGTTCACCATTACCGGTTTTAGCCCTTACCTCTGCACCGGTTTCCGGGCTAATAATGATGCCAATGTCGGTAATGCCAGCGGCCACCAGATCTTCAATCCCGTACCAAAGAATGGGTTTATTGGCTACGGGCACAAGCTGCTTAGCGCCGGTATAGGTGAGGGGACGAAGACGGGTGCCTCGACCACCGGAAAGAATAATGGCTTTCATAGGAGTTTAGATAAACCTTAGAGCTATAGATAACAAAAACAGGGATTTAGATCAGGCTTAGGAAAATACTGGATTAATAATTTTAGATTTAGTTTAGTCTAACGCTCCCTTCCATCAACTCAACAAACCTTGCTGCTTAGCCAGCTGACCCAGCATCAAACGCAGTCCAGGGTGCCAGTGGGGAGCCGGACGCCCCAGTAGGCCAGTGGTTTTCTGGCCAGACAGCACGGAGTAGGCCGGCCGTTGGGCAGCGGTTGGATATTCCGCCGTGGTAATCGGCACCACTCGCTCCACCGTAAGGGGAAAGCCCAGAGCCCTGGCCTCCTCCAGGATGGCAACGGCAAAGTCGTACCAACTAATGGCTCCACTATTGGTGAAATGGTAGAGGCCAGTAACCGGAGCCACCGTGGGGTCGCTGGGGGCAAGGTGGTGAACAAACTGACCGATGGCTTGGGCCAGGTCCCCGGTCCAGGTGGGGGTACCCACCTGATCCACGACTACTCTTAATTCTTCTCGCTGTGCACCGAGGCGCACCATGGTCTTAACAAAATTACCTTTACCACCGACCCCATAGACCCAGGCAGTACGCACCACCATGTGGCGATCGCAACTTTGCTGTACCGCCTGTTCTCCCAACCACTTGGACTGACCGTATACCCCCAAGGGCTGGGCCCTATCCTCCTCCCGGTAAGGAACATTATGGTTCCCATCAAACACGTAGTCGGTGGAGACGTGGAGGATGGCAGAGCCTAAATCTTGGGCGGCGACAGCCATCACCTGGGGAGCCACTGCATTAATGGCATGGGCGCGGTCTGGTTCCTGCTCAGCCCTGTCAACGGCGGTGTAGGCCGCCGCATTAACAATGACATCGGGACGAACCTGATCAATAATCCGGCGGATAGCCGTTGGATCCTCCAGATCGAGGCGATCTCGACCATAGGAAAATAGATCGTGGTCAAGCCCCAGGTAGGTTTGCAAATCATGGCCCAGTTGGCCATCTTTGCCAGTGAGCAAAATACGCATTAGGCAAACACCTCAGCATCTTTCAGCCAGGCCCCGACCTGGTCCTTGGCGGAGAGGATAGGAGCCTCCGCCAGGGGCCAGGTAATATTTAGATCGGGGTCATCCCAACGGATCGTGCGCTCAGAGGCCGGAGCGTAGTAGTCAGTGGTTTTATACAGCACTTCGGCAGCTTTAGAAAGAACCAGGAAGCCATGGGCCATTCCGGGCGGAATCCACAGCTGGTACTTATTGTCAGCACTGAGGCGCTCACCAATCCAGAAACCAAAGGTGGGAGAACTCCGGCGAATATCCACCACCACATCAAAAATTTCCCCCACCGCAGCCCGCACCAACTTACCCTGGGGCTGGTCAACTTGGTAATGTAGCCCCCGCAACACCCCCTCCAGGGAACGGGAATGGTTATCTTGGACAAAGTCAAGATCGAGCCCCGTCTTGTCAAAAAAAAGCTTGCGGTTAAAACTCTCCATGAAAAAGCCCCGATCGTCCTCGAAGACCCTAGGCTTAATCAACAAAACATCGGCTATTTCAGTGGGATTAATAATCATTTTTATTACTACTTACGACTAATACTTAGAAAATATAATGTTACAAATACTAATAAATCAAGTCCATGATGAGAACCGTAATTTTGCCCCCTCCCCCCCAGCCTCTCTCCCAGGGGGCGTAGCTTGCTTCCCCCAGGGCGGGGTAACGGAAAAACCCTTGAAAACCCCTCTCCCGAGGGAGAAGGATTTTAGGTGAGGAAAACTCCAGATTTCAAATTAGACGCGGTTTAGTAAGGAAATAATTCCCTACGAACCTATCACGGTTTTTCAATAATTTGATAGTACTTCAGTAGGGTGCCCCCCTTAAGGTGACAGCCCACCGATTTACCCCGCCCTAGGACTAGGTAAAGCCGAGTCCTAGGGGTAAACCTTCCTTGAGTTTGAAAACTATCAGTATGATAAGGCCCAGGGAGCGGGAGGGGAACGCCTTAGGAAAGTCTTGAGACAATCTTAAGTCTATAGTTGGCTTTTATTAAGGATGTATTTCCAGGCATTTACAAAACTACGGCTTTAACCACCAGTCAGCCTGGCAACTGCAGTCGCGGCTATGGGGAGAACTGGGATTGGCTGGGGGTCAGGGTCACCATTGCAAATAGGGCAGGCGGGCGGCGGTGGCCCGGATGGCAGGGGTGTTGGCCACCAGTTGGCCGCAGGCATCCCAATTGCCCTCCAGGAAGGCCTGGCGCACCCCAGGGGGGATCCCTACGGGGGCGGTGAGGGCCCCGCAACGGAGCTCGAGTCGGTGCAGGTCGAGGCTGAGGAGTTGGCTAGGCAGGGCCACCAGGGTGGCCTGAATCTGGGTAATCACCGCTGGGCTGGCGGTAAGACAGGGAATGCCGATCGCCAGGCAGTTACCAAAGAAGATCTCCGCAAAACTTTCCCCCAGGATGGCCTGGATGCCCCAGCGGGCGATCGCCTGGGGGGCGTGTTCCCGGGAGGAGCCACAGCCAAAGTTACGATTCACCACCAGAATGGTGGCTCCCTGGTACTGGAATTGATCAAAGGGGTGGGCTCCCCCCAGGGCGACCCGATCGTCGGCAAACACCTCGGCCCCCAACCCATCGAAGGTAATCGCCTTCAGGAACCGGGCCGGGATGATGCGATCGGTGTCAATGTCGTTACCCACCAGGGGAATAGCGGTGCCGGAAATAAGCTCAATACGTGACATGGCAGGACTGCTTCGAGGATCTACCGATCTATGGACCACCCCACCATTATGGCAGCCCCGGGGACTTCTACCTCAATAACTGACAGCCGTGAGGAGGGGGCGCAGGGCAACGGGCGCAGGGCTCGGGGAGTGGGGAGTGGGGAGTAGGGGAGTAGGGGAGTAGGGGAGTAGGGGAGTAGGGGAGTAGGGAGTAGGGGAGTAGGGAGTAGGGGAGTAGGGGAGTAGGGAGTGGGGGTGGATGGAGAGGAGGATTAACGGGGTGGAAAGCTTCAAAAGGGAAAGATAAAGATATAGCCCGCCGCCGCCGGGATCTGCTCCTGGAAAACCCTACTCCCTATTCCCCATTCCCTACTCCCCCCACTCGAGGGGATGGGTTCATTTTAACGAAGGGGCCGGGGAGATCGCAGCCCTGCCCCCCACTCAAGTGGTCACTGGTCAGGGGTCGGTTAGAACAGTCTCTTCTGTCTTCTACAATTACCAAGTTTTGGGTTGGAAATTTTCATCATTAACAATCGTCACCGTATCCCCTGAGGGTTTGATCACAAATAGCCCCTTTTGGTAGGCGCGGCGGTCTACCCCTTGATCAATTTCGATGCCGGCAACGGCGCCATAGATCCGATAGGCGGCAAATTCAGGGAAGGCGGTCTTAAATAGGGGTAGTTTCGTTAGAAAGTCATCCACATCCCCGTGGGAGAGGCGAGACTTGCACTCCACCAAGACCACATCGGTAGAGTTGACCCCGAGGATATCAATCTCCATCTGTCTGGCCTCATCGCAGGCCCGCAGGAAGGTGTGTTTGAGATCAATGCCCTTAGCCCTAAACAGCCTCACCACGGCGGGCCTGACCAATTCCTCTATAAATCGTTGACACGGAGTGGTGAGGCTATTTACCGCCGCGTTGGTGGTGGCGATCAGGCGTTCGATCTCAGCATGACGCCGATCGGCCTCGGCTTTTGAAGCTGCCAGACTGCGTTCAAATTCCGCAGCCCGCCGTTCCGTTTCTTGCTTTTGCCGCTCAAACAACTGGAAAATATCTTCTAGGGTAATGGGCTGGCTCATGGGAATAGCGTTGGCCCCATAGACATTAGTCTGATTTTAGCTCGATTCCTCAGGCGCTGACGGTGAGGGGGTGAGGGAAGATATAAGCCCGCCGCCGCCGGGATCTGCTCATGGAAAACCCGGGAGTGTTCAGGAAACCAGGTTAGACCAGGCTGAAACCATTGATTTCTTGTTACCAAAATCAGGATTTACACAAAATTCCGATCACTCTCGAAAACCCTAGTCCTCATTCTTTTTGCGTTTTTCTTTTTTCGTTCTTTATTTCCTACTCCCCCCCCTCAAACGGAGCGTGCCCATCGGTTGTCGAGTTTTGGGAACAGGGGAGTGATCAGGAGAGGCAACAGGTACCCGGAAACCATAAACAGGTACCCGGAAACCATAAACAGGTACCCGGAAACCATAAACAGGTACCTGGAAACC
>JBEIUS010000236.1:0-3716 GCA_040374235.1 Leptolyngbya sp.
CCGTGTTTCGTCTCGGCATCTCCTCTGGTTCGCTCCTCACACATATGGAATTATAAAGTTAGATCAGGAAAATGTCACGCTTTAACTTGTCTTTATAGGACTAGTTTTTCTTATCAGTTCGCCTAACACTATACCTGGCTGCACCTACAGCCGATCCAGGGGTGGGCTTTCGCTTCCAAACCTAGCGACAAAACCGCCCCTAGGGCCCGATCTATTCCCTTCAGCAGGAGAATAGTGGATACACCGCTATTGTCCACCTCCCCATGTCCTAACCACCCATCTATCGCCACCGATAAACCGTAGGCAGCATTAAAGCGATGGGGCTCTGGCGAATCTCCCTGAGCTAAAGGGGCCAGGGTCAGACAGTCTACCAGCTTAACTAGCCCCCATAGCACCGACTCACCACCATCAGCGGGGTAAAGACGATGGCAAAGACCCATGGCCCTAGCTCCGTCACCAAGGCTCAACGGCACGGTACTGTTGCCCCAGTTGCCCCTCTGATCCCTGGCTGCAGTGATAGCGAGCACTTGACGACACCGACCATGGGTATAGTGCACCACGGCCCTGAGGGACAGCTGGAGACGTTGCGCCAGGGTGGGATCCGGCGAACCGGGACTTACCTTCAAACCCAGATGGGGAAAGGAATGAAGGTCTTTGTTCGTTGTGGCTAACTGCCATAGCCAGGCCCCCAGGGCTAGGGCGGCAGGGGTGAACAGAATTTGACCGGAGGGTAGGATTTGTGGGCGGCAATGGCTACCCAGAACCTGGGGCCATGAAACCGGAGACACATCCCAGCGATTATCCCAAGCAGCCAGGGTCATACTGGCCAAAGACCGACGATGGTGAAGGGGTAAATCAGGATCGAAGTCGCAAATATAGCTGATCCCCACTGGATTTCTTCCCCAACGCAGCCGGTAGGGAACCGCAGCCGGAGTCAAGCAGTCCTGGGCAGGGATAGTCTGGATCACCCGGCTGAGCTGCTGAGCCAGGGCCAGCTGCAAGGATAGAGATTCTAGCATCACCCTGGGGTTAGCTAAAGGCCAAAACTCTGATCAAAGTCAGTACGGGTCATGGGCTGGGATACCTCTAGCCCCTCTCCCCCCAAAAGGGTCAGGGGTTTGCCCTGAACATCAATCCAGACTGGAAGGGTGGGGTCAAGACTACTAGCGGTGTAAACCACCTGACCTAGACGACCAACCATGCTGGCGCTGCCACCACCAGCATCAAAGCTACCGGAGAGATCGAGGTGAATACCATCCGGCTGCACCGATGCGGCTAACAGGGTGGTGCCAGGGGGAATGGTGGTGAAGGCATTTTGCCCAGGGTTGCCACTCTTGGCTAACAAGGCGGTGACTAAGGTAGCTACCTGTTCATTGGTTGAGGCATTGGCAGCGATCTGGATCGGTTCAGCTACGAAATCGAGTTGTCCAGCCCGATCCTGTAGCCAGTAGAGTTGCCCGGTCAGTTTGGCTACAGGAGTGGTCGGTGGTTTTGGTACTGAGCCCTCCACCTCGGCTGAGGGCTGGGGTACCAAGCCCTGGGGAGCACTGGTAGGAGGCTGAACGGGTTTGGCCCCAACGGTAGGGAATTCTGCCACTGGCGGCTTGGGATTAAGGGCTCGCCAGGTAAACCAGGCCACCGAGCCTCCAGAAGCCAGGGTTAGAGTCGCCAACCCCACCAAAATCGCCAGGGGAATTTGTCGGAGTTTTTCTTTATAATCCATGGTTTTCTTTCCGAGACGGTGCCATTGCCAGGGTAGATCAGAATGCTGGAGTTGACATGGGAGAGAGGGGCTTTGGGATGGCGACAGACTTACCTAACTAAAAAAGGGGAGCTGGGGTCAAGGCGGGCAAAAATCGCCAGATCAAGCTGCTGGTCTGCCAGGGTGAGGGCCAGAATCCGGGCCGTCAGGCCAAATTCCTCAAGACGTTTCAGGGTAAACTCCTGACTAGCTCCAGCGGCCAGGGCTGTGATTAACTGGGGTGGAGCTTCGGCGCCGTCAATCTGAAGTTTAGGATCGACCAACTCTAGACGAGTGCCCTCCACCACGGCTAACCCGAGTTCGAGCAAAACGGGAATACTTTCCTGGGTGACGTGGTCCTGCAAATCCAGCACAATGCGGAGGCGATCGCTGGGCAAAAACTCCAGGTTGGGGTTAGCTAATCCGTAGCGCTGCCGTTGACGGCCCAGCCCCGGCCCGGGAAGACTGACTTGCAAGCTGTCTAGCCACTGTCGCACCCGCTGGGAGGCCAGAAAAGTATTCAGATCATCGGCCCTGAGCCGAAGTCGTAAAGCCCCCTGAGCCGGTTGGTCCAGCTGTAATTGACCTTGCCGCAAACGCGCTACATCGACATCCAGGGGGTCGGTTTCTAAATCAACCGCTTCTACCCGTAGATCCGGTAATTGACGCAGCCGCAGGCCCCGGGCTGAGATCTGCAGCTGGTCAATACGCCCCATGAGAATCTGATGGTTGGGAGCGTTATCCACTCGCACCTGAATAGCTTCGATGGCGGCGGTTTGGTGGCGAATCGCCTGTTCCGCTAGACTATCTACCACTAGACCGACCGGCGAAAACAGGGCAGTCAAGGTGGTGAGAATGAGGGCGAGGATATCCATGGCCTTACCATGACCGGGGTGGAGTAACGTAACAGCTGTTATGCTGACTATCTTGAGTAGCTTACCAGAGCCGTCCGCCAAAGGTCATAACCGGCAATTGTCAAGTGTAAGCCATCGGTGGTCAACTCCCGCCGCAGCTGCCCCTGGCCATCGGTGAAACTGGGTTGCAAATCAACAAACCGGGCCCCATGATAGCGCGCCAGATGCCCCAGGGCTTGGTTGAGGTGGCCAATCCGATCACTGGGTAGATTATCCCAACGGGTGGGCAAAATCGAGTAGATCACGATCTCTGCCTGGGGATGTTGCTGGTGGAGGCGACTTAGCATTCGTTGAAAATTATCTAGAACCTGGGCATCCCTGGCACCATTCTTCAGATCATTGATACCCGCCATGATATGAATCGTCTGGGGCCGAGTCTGGGAGAAGTACGGCAATCGGCTGAGCACTTGACTGGTGGTCTCACCGGAAATACTTTGGTTGAGCCAGAAGCGATCGTGGGGCAGGGGTTCTGCCGGCAACCATAGCCCCAAGGAATCTCCCACTATGATGGATAGCCGGTTGCCACCCTGGGCTCGAGCCAGCACCGCCGCTTCCTGTTGCAGCAGCGCTCGCCAGTCTTGGTGACTGGGGTTCACCAGGATTTGCTGCCAGTCCTGCTGATAGCGCTGGGGGGAGACTCGAGTAAACAATTGCCCTGCCCGCAGGGAGGCTAGGCGAAACTGGTACATTTGGGGACCATTCTGGGGGTGAGGATAGGTCGCCCAATTGGGCCGACTAAAGGCCTGGGGCAGGGCCATGGAACTGAACTGGGGAGCCCCGATCCGGTATGGCTGCCCTGGCAGGGGCTGAGCCCGGTGAGCCTGAACCGCCATACTGCCCTTGACACCAGCCTGAGGATGGAGAATAGGGGTCGGTTGCCGGTTTCCAACCCTGCTTAAGGGCTGTTTCCCGACCTCTGGAGTACTGGTGGTTTTAGTCAGCCTGGAGGCCGTCAGGGTAGGAGTAGAGACAGTGACATGATCCGGGGGTGGCAGGTCGGGGGCGATCGATTCAGACCTGGTCATACAATTAACAGCCAGTTGGGCGGCAATCAAACAGGC
>JBEIUS010000215.1:0-4238 GCA_040374235.1 Leptolyngbya sp.
GGTGGCGGGGGTCCCGTTATCGACGTCGTTTGGTGTAGTCATGGTCAGGTTGGTCCTTATCAAAAAAGACACGATCCTGGAATGGAAAGTGCCAGGTTAGCTATCAAGTCAGATTAAAAATGAATGGCCGCGAGCCCGTGGGCGATGGCCCTAACGCCTTCATTACGGAACAAGCGTCTTCTAAGAAAATTATAGGGTGCTGGGGGTCCCCCAGGCTTTATAAAATGTGATGGGACTCATAGGCGAGGGCGATCGCCCCCTGCCAACAATTGCTCAACCACCCGCAGTCGGTCCTGCCAGACCTGTAGGCGATAGCCGGGTTGACTGACCGACACCGCCACCTCCTGCCCCAGGGTTTGGCGGAGGGTAGCCAGTTGCCGTTGCACCTGGGCTAGCCGCCGCTGGGAAGGCTGCTGGGCTAGCCTCTGGAGATCGGTCTCCAGCCGATTTACTGTCTCTACCCAGGCGGCCAGGCGATCGGGGGCTAAGGTCAGTCGTCCCGTAGTTAGCAACCAGTGCCATTCCCGCTGCAGGGCTTGGTAGCGCTGCAACGCCAGGGCCCGCTGGGGAGACCGCTGGGGTTGGCTGGGGGACAGCTGGGGAGTCAGGTCGGGACGGAGGTGGCTGGCGGCAAACAGGGCATAGCCCGGGGTGGGCCAATCCCGGGCCAGCTGGATTTGGTCCGCCAGGGCCGAGGCAGACAGGTTTAATAATCGAATACCTGGTATGACCAGGGCAGATCCCAGGAAATCAGTCCCCAACCAGGGGCCGGCCAACTCCTGGAAGTCTGGGGTGGTTTCGGCGTAGCTCATCAGCACCACCCAATCCAGAGCACCGGTCCGGGCCCAGGTCTCCCAATCCTGTTGGATCCGTTCCCGGCGATCAGCGGCCGACTGGGCAAAGACCGCCGCCGATAGCACCAGTTCAGGCCGTTGACGGTGTAGGGTACTGCTGATCTGGGCCACAAACTCCGTCACCTGTTGCTGGCGAAAGTCTGTCCAACGCCGCCACAGAACCTGTTGAGCGGCGGCCTGACTGGGGGTAAGGGGGGCATGGGCGGCGGCGGTCAGGGTCAGGGGGTCTACCCCGGTAAGGCGGTGGAACTGCCAACGGCTCACCTCTCCGTAGCCGTGGCTGCGACCGGCCTGGGGGTCCTGGAAGGGATATCGGATATAGTCCAGGTGCACACCATCGATGGCATAACGGCTAGTAAGTTCCTGCAGAAGACTGAGGAGATAACGCCGCACCTCCGGATTAGCTGGATCGAGGAAGGGCTTATCCTGTCCCGGCAGGATAAGCCGCCCCTGGTTATCGTAGCTGGCCCAGTCAGGATGGCGGGCCAGGATCGGTCCGGGGTAGTCTGGGGGGAGGTTGAGCAGGCGGTTATAGTTCTGGTTGCCGGCGGCAAACACCCACACCCAGGCATGCAGAGTCATGTTACGGGCATGGGCCAGACGGACGGCAGTGGCCAGGGGGTCCCAGCCCTGGATCTGGGGATTAGGTTGGGCCGCCACCTGGCTGGGGTAGAGTGGATAGCCAGCGTTCACCGCCTCAAAGAAGATTGTGTTCACCCCAGCGGCGGCCAGGCGATCAAAAAGACTTTCTAGAGCTTTTTCGGATCCAGCTGCGACAATGGCAGCACGGTCCAGCCAGAGAGCTCGAATTTCCGGCTGCCCATGGGACTGGCGGGGAGGAAAACTTTGCCACAGGTGAGATCGCACCTGTAACCAGCGGTTTTCCAGGTCCGACTGGGCTTTACTGGTCTCCAGTTGAGGCCAGTCGGCCAGCAGTCGTTCGGCTTCCGCCAGGGCGGGATGTAGGGCCTCCAGGGCAGGGCCATCGCCTCGGCTTCTGGGGGTTGGCAGGCTTAATTGACTGGCCATGGCTTCGGCCTGTACCAGCAGCAGGGCGCTTTCCAAACGGCCCATCAAGGCCTTAAGCTGCTCCCGTTGGCCTGAGTTCGATGGCGCCTTCCCTAGGGAATCGGTGACAGTGGAGTCATCGATTTGGGCCCGGGCTAGGGGTGTGGTGGCGCGGTCCAGGCCCAAACCCTGCACCACCAACGCCGCTGTCAGTATCAGGGGCAGGGTTAGTCTGTAACTCCTCTGCCCCAATTGGCCCCAGAGATCGCCTACTCTACCCATGGGTCTCCCCCTTAGCCTGACTTAATGTGGTCATCGATAGACCCGGCTAGCCCCTAGGGAAAACGACAAACTACCTGGGCCAGTAGGTGGACCTGGGGTACCAGGCCAAAACTACGACTATCGGTACTGGCCTCGGGGTTAAGACCCGCTAGAAAGTACCCCCCGCCACCCTGGAATCCAACCCCGTAGACCACCGACTTAATCAATCGTAGCTGGGGGCGGTGGGGATGGCGGGCCACCACCAGATCCCCGGCCTGGGGCAGGCAACAGCGGTAGGCGTGGGGGTTCACTAGCACCTCTTCACCGGGCATCAGTAGAGGCGCCATAGAATACCCCACCACCCGCAGCCGCCTGCGACGCCCCAGCAACCACAGCAACACATCCCCCCATCGCGACGATCGTAATTGACTGGGGGGGTGGCCCTTGGACACCGTGGGGTCAGTGAGGGCTGGCTTAGACCAGCCCTCACTGACCCTAACCGGGGCTCCTGGCTGGGGAGGAGGGGACATGGTCACGGTTAGCTGGCGGTATACCAGGTAACATTACGGTTCTTGGTGGCCCAGAACATAGCATGGATCTTTTCAATCGCCGCCATCAGTTCGCTGGCATGTTGGGGGCTGACCTCTACCTTACAGGCTGAACAGAGCTTAGCCGCCTTCCAGAAGGTATCGTGCAGGTCAGGGAACTGCTCCAGGTGGACGGGCTTAAAGTAGTCCGTCCAAAGAATCAGGAGCTCCTCCTTAGCCAATTGGGCCTGCTCTTCCTTAATGGCAGTGTACCGGGCAAAGGTATTGTGATAGGCAATGGCGGCGGCCTTGTCTCCTGGCGCTGGCGGTTCTAGATCGACTAACTTTTTGGTCATGGAGACCACGGCTTCGGCAGCTACGCGGGCCGAGGAGGGATCGTACACACCACAGGGACCATCGCAGTGGGCGTGGACCTGAGGCGCTGGGAACCAGGTTTGGAATTTGGAAATGGCGTGTTTCAGCATAATCACATCCGACGGTTAATTGGGTCTAAATGGTTAATCATTCAACTCGGTGGGCAACCTAACCCCAGGGTCAACCAGGAACCTATCCCTAGACCAAGGGCGTTGTTGACCCTAAAATCCCCAAGGTGGGAGGGGGATAATGGTAACAAACCACTCCATTGTTATAGCGACGCGGTCTCTTATGCAACCTTTATCCTGGAGCCACCATTGGTGCTTATCCCTGGGACTCTGGCTAATAGTGAGTTTGACGGCGGGTTGTGCTGACCTGGACTGGGTTAGGGGGAGTTGGTTCCAGAGGGTTGACACCGCCAATCTCCCCCCCTGCGTCGATGATAATTGCCATTGTGGGGACTTCCTCAGTCAAGCCCAAGCCCAGATCGTCCTGGAGTCCTTTCCCTCCGATCCCTACGGTTTAGATAGGGATGGCAATGGTCGGGCCTGTGAGGATTTACCCCCCAATCCACCCCCCTCGGATCCTCCCTCCCCGGTCCCCCCTAGTCCCCACCTGGTGCTGGGCAACCCCAGCCATGCTGGTACGGTTAACCCGAATAATTACTTGCTGCAGCGGCCCCAGTATGTGGTGGCCTACAGCCGCGATCGCAAAGTTCTCCACTGGGCTAGCTGGCAACTCAATGCCAGTTGGTTAGGCTCCGTCGATCGGCAGAATAACTTTCGCCCTGATGGGGCTCTGCCCCAGGGGTTTTACCAGGTTACCCCCAACGACTACCGGGGCAGTGATTACGATCGCGGCCACATTGTCCCCTCTGGCGATCGTACCCGCCAGGTCAGGGACAATAGCGCTACCTTCCTGATGACCAACATTATCCCCCAGGCCCCCGATAACAATCGGGGGCCCTGGCGGGAACTGGAGGAGTATAGCCGTAGCCTAGTATACGATTACGATCAGAGTCTCCATATCTTTGCCGGGGCCTACGGCCAGCAGGGAAAGATTGGTCCCCGAGCTATTACCGTACCCTCTCGTCTATGGAAAATTATCATTGTCTACGATCGCCTGGATAACGGTAATCTGGGCCTGACCACCCGGACTCGAATTATCGCCGTAGACCTGCCCAACCGTAACCTGGTAAACCCTAACTGGCAAC
>JBEIUS010000065.1:0-16242 GCA_040374235.1 Leptolyngbya sp.
CGCAGGTCCTCCAGTAGGTTCATCTGGCGCAGTACCTCCACCACTGCCGACAGTTGCCCCTTGCCCCCGTCGATCATCACCAGGTCGGGCCAGTCGGGGTTGCCCAGGCGGGGTTGGTCGGGCTCGGCGGCATAGCGGCGGAAGCGGCGGCCAATCACCTCCGCCAAGCTGGCGAAGTCGTCGGAATGGCCTGACCGCACCTCGGGGGTTTTAATTTTGTAATGGCGGTAATGCTGTTTTGCCGGCAACCCGTTGACAAACACCACCTGGGAGGCAACCGCATCGGACCCCTGGATGTGGGAAATATCGTAGCCCTCAATCCGCCGGGGGATATCCGGCAGGTCGAGGCAAATGGCCAGGTCCTGCAGAGCCTGGGCCTGGCGATCGGCGATCGCCTGGGTGTGGGCCAGCTCATACTGGGCGTTGCGCTCCACCATCTCCACCAGGTCCGCCTTACTCTGGCGTTGGGGCACCTCCAGGGTGACCCGGCGGCCCCGCCGCTGACCCAGGTACTCCGCCAACAGCTCCGCCTCCGGCAGGGCATGCTGACAGAGGATCACCGCCGGAATTTCCACCGCCTCCACGGTTTGGTAGTGGTCCTCCAGCACCCGCTGCAAAATCGCCCCCGGGGTGCCCGACTGGGCATCGGCCACAAACCCCAGGCGACCCACCAGATGACCGGCCCGCACCTGGAAAATCTGCACGCAGGCGTAGGTTTCATCCGCCGCCAGGGCGATGGCGTCCCGGGACACCGTATCGTCCGGCAGGGCCACCTTTTGGTCGGCACAGAGCCGCTCCAGGCCCCGAATCTGATCCCGGTGGTGGGCCGCCTGCTCAAACCGCAGCTCCGCCGCCGCCCTCTCCATCTGGTCGGTGAGCATAGTCACCAGTTCCCCGGTGCGGCCCTGGAACACCATCACCACCCGTTCCAGGGTTTTGTGGTAGTCCTCGGGGGAAATCAACCGTTGACACACCCCCGGACAACGGCCAATGTCGTAGTTGAGGCAGGGCCGGTCTTTAAACAGGGGTTGGGGACGCTGGCGCAGGGGGAAGGTGCGTTTCACCAGGTTGAGGGTGCGGCGCAGCAGCCCCACATCCACGTAGGGACCGTAGTAGCGATCGCGGGAGTTTTTGCGGCGTTTGCGGGTGATGAACAGGCGGGGGTAGTCTTCTGACCAGGTGACACAGAGGAAGGGGTATTTTTTATCATCCCGCAGCAGCACATTGAACTGGGGCTGGTGCTGTTTGATTAAATTGGCCTCCAGGGCCAGGGCTTCGGCCTCGGTGTCGGTGACAATGAACTCAATCTCCACCACCTGCATCACCATGGCGATGGTACGGGGCATGTGGCCGGCGTGATCGCGGAAATAGGACCGTACCCGACTGCGCAGACACTTGGACTTGCCAATGTAGATGATCTGGTCACGACCATCCTTCATGAAGTAGACCCCTGGCTCCTTAGGAATTTCCGCCAGGCGAGTCTCCAGTTGTTCAGGCTGATTAACCAGGGAAGAGGGGGACACCGTCAATGCTACCGAAGGGGAACCTAGAGACCAGCATAGCGGCAAAACTCCGCCTCTGCAGGGGCCACCCAGGGCTAGCGGGGGTCGGGGCTGGGGGGGCGATCCACCAGGCGGATCTGGTTTTGCTTCACCACCACCTTGATCAGGGGCAGGGCGGTGGGGGCCGGTCCCTGTAGTCGTCGCCCCTGGGGGTCGAAGCGGGAGCCATGGCAGGGGCAGAGAAACTGTTGGCTGCTCGGTTCCCAGTCAACGGTGCAGCCCAGGTGGGGGCAGACCGGTTGGATGGCGTAGGGGGCAATCTCGGGGCCGGTGTCAATCACCAGGTAGGTGGGGTGTTTGGCCCCCTCCCCCTGCACCGCCACCCGCTCGCCGCTGACGCGGCCCGCCAGGAACCGATCCACGGCGATGGGGTTACCCTCCCCATCCAGGGCCGGGACGCCGGGCAGGTAGTCTGCACAGCGGGAGTTTTGGGGAAAACTGGTGCACAGTTCCTCCAGGTCGGGGGAGTCCCTGGCCAGGGACCGCTGGCCTAGGCAGGCCAGGGTGGCGGCCCCACCCCCCACCAGGTAGCGGAGCAGGCGGCGACGGGGGTGACCAGCGGCGATCGAGGGGGGGCTAACCATGGCCTAAGCTACTCACGATAGGGTGATACCAGTATAGCGATCCCTCGGTGGCGTCACCTAGGCGACCTCTTGAGGGGGTCAGAATTCAGGAAGCAGCTAGGGGCAGAGGATTGAGCTATCAAGCGTTGCCATACCCCCATTGCCAAGCTTTCTACCGAAAACAGAATGGCTCGACGAATCCCCGGGCCCTAGTCCAGAAGGCTGAGTTGCTCACCGGCGGGGGTGGGACGGCGGCGACTGGAGCGGGATGGGGGAATGGTGACATGGGCCACAAACCAAGTACGGAGGGCGGCCTGGTCGGCCCTATCCAGACTGGCCAGGTCGAGGGCGGGGGGAAATAGGGGCGGGGTGGGGGCTAAGGCCCAGCGGATCTCCCCACCGTCGCGATCGCCGCCAAAGGGGGTCAGGTCCGCCGGTAGGGGGGCCAGGTGGGACAGCAGGTGGGGGGTGTGGAGGAAGGTTTGTCGCTGCCGTTCCAGCTGAGCCACCCGCTGTTTGCGGGCGGCTTTATAGTCAAGGATGGGGGCGGGGTAGGTGGATCGTCGGGGTGGGTTGCCCAGTTGTTCGGGGGGCAGGTCCGCCAGTTCCGGCAGCCAGCGCTTAATGAACTGACCCTCCGGGTCGCAGCGGTCCACCGCCGCCTGGCCAGGGTTATAGATTCGGGTCCAGGTCTTATCCACACAATGGGTGACGCCGGCCTGCATGGCCCACTGGTAGTGGTCAATGGGGCAGTCACCGTCGATCAGGTGGCGCATAAAGTGGAGGGCGCCGTAGCGCCAATCCATCCCCATCAGGTTACTGAGAAAGCTGGCGTAGATCGCCCGGCTACGAAAGTTTAGGGCCAGGTAGCCGCCGGTGGCCTGCAGACAGCGGGCGGCGGCATCGACCATGGGAAAGCCGGTGTGGCCGGTTTGCCAGGCCTGGTAGAGATCGGGGTCAAAGGCCCAGCCCTCCTCGTCAAAGATGCGGTAGAGCGATCGCAGCTCCAGTTGGGGCAGGTAGCGAAACCGTTGGCCAAACCCCTGACCCCAGCGCAGTCGGGAAATCAGTTGCTGGTGACTGCGCCGCCGTCGGGGATCGCCCCCATCCCCCTGGGCCAGAATGGTTTGCACACACTGGCGCACCGAAATCACCCCAAATTTTAGGTGGGGGCTGAGGCCGGTGGTCACCTCAGCGCCGGGGTAGGAGAGCTGCCAGTAGTAGCGATCGGCCTTTTCCTGCAAGAAATTCTCTAGCCGTCCCTGGGCAGCGGCGGTACTGGCCGCCGGCATCGGTTTGCCATCGGCCCGGTGGCCCAGGTGGGCCAGCCTGGGCAGGGGCTCACTGGTTACCTCCGGCGGCACCGGCACCGTCGGGGGGCAGGGGGCCAGGGCCTCCCCCATCTGCCCATACCAGCGTTGACGATAGGCGGGGTAGGGCAGCAACTCCGGCAGACTACCGGGGGGCTCAAACCAGCGGATTTTCATTCCCGCCAGGGCCAGGGCCTGATTCAAGCGGGCATCCCGCACCCGGCCATAGATCCGTTCGCAATCGGTGTGGGCGTAGATGCCCTCCGCCTGACATTGCCGCACCAACTCCGGCAACACCTGCACCGGGTCCCCCGAGCGCAGGATCAGCCGTCCCCCCAATTGCCGTAGGTCTGCATCCAGGGCCGCCAGCAAAAACTCCACCCGGGCCGACCCCGTTTCGGGGTGATGGAGTAGGGCCCGGTCAAAGACAAACACCGGAATCACCAGGCCCCGCCGGGCGGCCCGGGCCAGGGGGGGATGGTCAAACACCCGCAGATCCCGACGGAACCAGACAATGGTGCGGCGCATAGGACAACAATGGCGAATAACAACAAAATAGTATTTATGTACTATACTGGGTCTATGGTTCTGGCCTTGGTTTTCAGTGTAGGGGGTCTTCCCGGTTCCAATCCAGGTTGACCTAGGGGCCTGGAGGTTAGAGCCACCTCTGGTGAATTCTGCAATACCGCAATGACGCACTACTCCCATCCATCGGTTTCTGTCCACTACCTGCAGCAACAGTCCACCCCGGTCGGCGACTCTGGGCCCGCCGATGCCAACCCCTGGGCTCCCCCTCTGATCGGTCCCGAGCCTGTTCAGGGGCAAGTCTCAGGGCGTTGGCTGCTGATCGGGGGAAGTATACTCACCCTGGCCACCCTGGTGGTGGCCCCTAAGCTGGGGGCGCTAACCGCCTCCCCAGAGAGGACGGATCAGTGTCTCCAGATTGATCAGCCCCAGGCCGTGCTTTCTCGGCAGCAGCTTCAGCAACTGCTGAACACCGCCCCCCAAACCCCCCAGGCCAGTCTGCGCACCTGGTTGCCCACCCCCTACTGTCGCCTGACCCCCGCCCCCGATACCGAGGGGGTGACCGTAGACCGACAGGTCTATCCCCTGGAGTTTGACCCCAATACCTGGTTGGTGGTGCAGTATGAGGGCGATCGCTACCGGGGCTATGATTTTGTCCTGGAGCCCCAATAAAATGATCCATTCTGACCCTAGGGCCTAAACTATAGTGAGTTGGGGTCATGGGACCGATAAAACATTTTACGGGGGCAGAGGTTTAAAAACCATGGGGCCACTGACCGCCTGACCACTGACTCCTGAATTCTTCGACCATCTCTCTGGCCCAGCTTAAGTCGATACCCGTTGCCCCATGGCTAAACAGCGCCTCGATTGTCTACTGGTGGAGCGCGGTTTGTGTGAGTCGCGTCAGCAAGCTCAGCGGTTGATTCAGGCCGGGGCGGTGCGGGTAGACCAGGTGGTGGTGGATAAGCCCGCCACCCCGATTGGCCCTGAGGCCTCCTTGCAGGTGCAGCAAGCCCCTCGTTTTGTTTCTCGAGGGGGAGAAAAGTTAGCCAAGGCCCTCACCACCTTTAACCTGCCGGTGGCCGAACGGATCGCCCTGGATGGGGGTATTTCCACCGGTGGGTTCACCGATTGTCTGCTCCAGGCGGGGGCGGCACGGGTCTACGGCATTGACGTGGGTTACGGTCAGGTGGCCTGGCGTCTCCGCCAGGACCCGCGCGTCATCCTGCGGGAGCGCACTAACCTGCGTCACCTGACCGCCGCCGATCTCTACCGCCCTGAAGACCCCTGGGCAGACCTGGGGGTGGTGGATGTCTCCTTTATCTCCCTCACCAAGGTGTTACCGGCGATGGCAGCCCTGCTGGCGCCCCCCCGGGAGTTGGTGCTGCTGGTTAAGCCCCAGTTTGAGGTGGGTCGAGAGCGGGTGGGTAAAAAGGGGGTAGTGCGCAACCCGCAAGACCAGGCCGGGGCGATCGCCACGGTGCTGTCCACCGCTGAGTCCCTGGGTTGGCAATACTGCGGCCTAACCTGGTCCCCCCTGGTGGGGCCAGCCGGCAACCTGGAGTACCTGCTGTGGCTCAGTCAAGGTCCACCCCCCAATGATAGGCCTCTAACCCCCAGCCTGGCTGACCTGGAGGGCCTCACCGAAACTGCCCAGCGGGCGATCGATTAGCCTAACCAACCCCAGACCCTTGGGATAAACAGAGGACAGCCCGTCGATCCTCCCCCATCTTTTCAAGAGAGATGTTACAAAAAATCCTCTCAACCACTTGAATTCATTTACATTCCCCCTATTAAGGTGTAAATTTATCCTGGGAGGGGTCAAGTATAAACCAAGTCCATGATGAGAACCGTAATTCTGCCCCTCACCCCCAGCCCCTCCCCCAACTAATGCTGCATTAGCTGAGTTATAAATTTGGTTATCCCTAAGAGGTTTCCCATGAGCTGCACTAGAGAGACTCCCATGATCGAAGTTCACTATCTGGGAGAAACCCTATTTCTGATCAAACGGGAAGACTATTGGACTAATTGGTGGCGTCACCCTGACTTTGAGTTTTCCGATGGCAAGCCTTACCACAGTGCGGAGGCAGCTCTGCAGGCCATTCAAGATGTCGTCCAGCGCAGTAGTACGGTTAAACTGCTCTGCACTCTATTGGGAGAATGGCAGGAGGGACGCATCATTTCCCCCGGTGAGATGTTTCATGTACAGTTATCGTTAATGTCCTTTTTGGCCTGATTTGCAGTCCTTCTATCCTCTCTGCCTATCACCTGAAGCAGACCGTTAGTGCAAACTGCTTTTTGCCACTCTAGGTACTAGTCAAGATAGTCAAGGTTGATCCCCATGAAAAAGGTTTTAGCATTAATTCTGGGTGGCGGCGCGGGCACCAGGCTTTATCCCCTCACAAAAATGCGAGCTAAGCCAGCGGTGCCCCTAGCGGGTAAATACCGCCTAATTGACATCCCAGCCAGTAATTGTATTAATTCAGAAATCTATCGGATTTATATCCTAACCCAGTTCAATTCCGCCTCCCTAAATCGCCATATCTCCCGGACCTATCGATTGGGAGGGTTCGAGCAGGGTTTTGTCGAGGTTCTGGCTGCCCAGCAAACCCCCAATGACTCCCAGTGGTTTCAAGGCACCGCCGATGCTGTGCGTCAGTATCTATCACTGCTGCAGGAGTGGGATGTGGATGAGTACCTGATCCTATCCGGGGATCATCTCTATCGCATGGACTACCGGGCTTATATAGAGCACCATCGTCAGACCGAGGCTGATATTACCCTTTCGGTGGTGCCAATTGAGGAGAAATCGGCCTCCGCCTTTGGTCTAATGAAAATTACCTCAAAGGGAAGGGTGGTGGACTTTAGTGAAAAACCCACCGGTGATGAGCTCCGGCAAATGCGGGTGGACACCACCAGCCTGGGGCTGGACCCTCAGCTTGCCCAGCAAAAACCCTATATTGCTTCCATGGGGATCTACGTCTTTAAACGTCAGGTGCTGATCGAACTGTTAGAGCGCCATGCCGATCGCACGGATTTTGGCAAGGAAATTATTCCCACCGCTGCCGCCCACTATAACGTCCAGGCTTACCTATTTCAAGGATACTGGGAAGACATTGGCACCATCAAGGCTTTCTATGACGCCAATCTGGCCCTCACCCAGCAGCCCGATCCTCCCTTTAGCTTCTATGATGAGAATGCCCCGATTTATACCCGGGGCCGTTATTTGCCGCCCACCCAAATCTGGGATTGTGAAATTACCGATTCTATGGTGGCGGAGGGGTGTCGCTTAAATCGCTGCCGCATCAACCACTCCGTACTGGGTATTCGTACTCGCATAGAGGCGGACAGCGTAGTTGAAGATAGTCTAATCCTGGGGTCTGATTACGACGACCAGGTTCCTGCCCAACTTCAACCTAGGCAGGGGCAAGAGCCGTCCCCCATCGGCATTGGCCCAAATAGTTTAATTCGCAATGCCATCATCGACAAAAATGCTCGGATTGGGGCCAGGGTTCAGATTATCAACCAAAACCAGGTTCAGGAGGCTCAACGGGAGGATCAAGGCTTTTATATTCGTGATGGCATCGTAATTATTCTCAAAAATGCTCGAATCCCCGATGGTACTGTGATTTAACCTAGATTCCGCAGGTTGACAGGGAATAAAAGCCTATCCGTCGCTACAGGTCGCGTTGATCATCCGATTAACTGCAACGTGACGATATGTTAGAAAGCATGATCTGGATTTTATTGATGGGCTTTTTCGTGGGGCAAATTGCTCGACGAAGCCGAGTCCCTGCATTAGTGGGGATGGTGTTAGCCGGGGTTGTGCTTGGCCCCCATGGGGGCAATGTAATTGCCCCAGAGGTTTTGGACGCAGCGGACTCGCTACGAGTCATCGCCGTCATGGTGATCTTGATGAAGGCGGGGTTAGGGCTGGATCGGGAAAGGCTGGCTCAGCAAGGGACCGTAACATTGCGGTTAGGCTTTTTACCTGCGGCCTGTGAAGCGATCGCTCTGGCCTTTGCCTCCATGGCCCTGCTTGACGTTGACCTTGCCACCGGGCTACTCCTGGGCTGCGTCGTTGGTGCGGAATCCCCCGCCGTAATCGTGCCGGGGATGTTGCGCCTAAAAAGTCTGGGATGGGGGGTGAAGAAGGGGATTCCCGATGCCATCTTAACCGGAAGTGCGCTGTCGAATGTGTTGCTGCTGCTGATCTTTAGTTTGCTGTTAGGGTTTCTGTCCCAAGGTGCGGTAGCAGCAATCCCCTTGCCGGCAGGGTTAAGCCTGAGCCCCTGGCAGTGGCTGCCGTTTCAAATCATTCTGCAAATCGGCTTAGGAGTCTGGCTGGGATGGTTGGCGGCGCGGCTCCTGGTCTCATTGTTGGCAAAACAAAACTGGACCCAAAACGCGGTGCAGGATACCCTGGTTGTCGCCGGCCTTGCCCTACTGCTGGTGGTCTTAGCGATAGATTTTCCGATATTCTCCGGCTATCTGGCCGTGATCACCACGGGCTTTTTTTTGATTGAGATGGATGCCCCCTTGGCGCGACGGTTACGGGGTGGGTTTGATAGTTTGTGGGTAGTTGCTGAAATCATTCTGTTTGTGCTGCTAGGTGCCAGTATTCAGCTTAATGTGTTGGGTAACACACTGGTGATCGGCTTAGTTGTATTGGCAATTGGCACCCTGATCGGGCGTTCTCTGGGCTGGTACTTGTCAACCTTGGGAAGTAACTGGACATGGAAAGAGCGACTATTTCTACTCCCTGGAAATTCCGCCAAGGCAACGGTACAGGCGGCGATCGGTGCAATGCCCCTAGCCCACGGCCTAGCAGGGGGCGAAACCATTCTGGCCTTAGCCGTTCTCTCAATTCTGGTAACAGCACCCCTGGGGGCCTGGGCAATTCCCACTTTTGCGCCAAAGCTGCTACAGCGGGGGGAGGTTGACCCGACTAAAGTTGCAGTGTCTCGACGGATTGTATTGCTGGCAGCCGTTGATACCTCTCCCCTGGCAACCCAAGTGCTGACTAAAGCAGCAGAGTTAGCCCGTCGCAGCGATGCCGAAGTGGTTGTGGTCCACATCATTCGGATGAATGACCTGGAAGGGATTGAGCGACTTCGCCATGGGACACAACGAATCTTGGCAGATATTCGCCATCGATTTGTCACCGCCAATGGCTCGGTACCAGAAGCAATTGTTCGCACGGCTGAGGATTATGGTGTAGCGGAAATTGTGATCGGCAAACGCGGCCATCGTCCCGTTGAGGAGGTATGGGTGGGTTCAGTCTCTCAAGCCGTGCTAGAAAGCAGCACCATACCCGTTATGGTGGTGGAAGCCATGCCCCCAGTTCCTTAGTTGCTTGCTTCATTAGGGAGCGATCGCAAGCCTATCAACCTGGGTTTCCTCCCTGGGTTGCATTGCCCCGCTTGAGCTTAGTCCAAGGACTGGATACCGACAGACCGTCCTGACCACCTAGCCCCGCCGCCAGGTTGCCGGTACCGAAATGCTCCTGCCGGTACTTCTGCAGATCGCCAATTTCGGCCTGGAGTTCAGCGGCGATCTGCTGGGCGGTTTTAGAGGGCAGGGGGGAGGCCTTCATAATGTTGAGTTGGAAGCTGACCTGCTGGATCAACAGTTGGTGATTGGCCAGGTTCAGATCCAGATCCAGGCCAAAATCCACCTGGTTTTTGAGGACCGCCCCCAGGGCCCGCTCAATCAGATCCTCACCAATGGTTTCCAGTTTGGGGGCAAACCGTTGCAGGTAGGCGGTGACAGTTTCACCGACCGCCTGTTCTAGGGGTCGCTGACTCCAGGCCACCGCTAGTTCCTTCACCACCGCCACCAGGGTGGGATTGAATTTGGCGGCGAGGGCCTTTTCCAGATCAAAGCTATTCACAACTTTACTGACCAGCCCATTCACCTCCTCCCGAGTAATGCCCTGACCGTTAACCAGGGGTAGGGCCGCCACGGCCAGATTCCGCAGGGTAGCCAGATCCAGACCCGCCGGCGCGTAACGCTGTAGGTAGCCAATCAGGGTATCCTGGACCCGTTGTTCTAGGCCAGCCCGCCAATCGTGGGCCTGACTGATCAGCAGGTCTTGCCCAGCGTTGAGCAGGGCGGGGGCGATCGCCTCCGCCCCGTAGGCCTGCACCACCCGATCCACCAGGGCGGCCACGTCCACCGCCGCCGCCAATCCGGAGACCTGGGGCAGGCTGAGGCGCAGCAGGGTGGCCACCAGACCCTTGACCTGCTCCGGCGAGGTGGGCAGGCCGTAGCTTTGCCCGTAGGCCTGGAGGCTAGTCAGCAGGTGGTTTTCTAATTCGGTAGGGGACATGGGGAGATATACATGGCTCAATTGTTGGATCCTGGATTCTGAATCTTGCATCCTGATTGCTGAGTTCTGGCTCCCTTTGTAGAATTTCGAGACGCTACCGGTGCGATGTTACTGGCTCAATACCCACTCCACCAGGGTACGGACTCCAAACCCTGTCCCCCCGGCATTGTTATAGCCGCTTTCCTTCTCGGTCCAGACGGGGCCCGCCACATCCAGGTGAACCCAGGGGGTCTCCTTGACAAACTGTTTCAGAAACAGGGCGGCGGTGATCGACCCCCCGGCCCGGGGACCGGTGTTTTTCATGTCCGCCACGATGGATTTCATCCCCTCAAAATATTTGTCCTCCATCGGTAGGCGCCAGAATTTCTCCCCCGCCAGATCCGCCGCCCGGGTCATGGCGGTGGCCAGATCCTCATTTTCAGTGAATAAACCGGCGATATCATCCCCCAGGGCAACGATGCAAGCGCCGGTGAGGGTGGCCAGGTCAACGATGGCATCGACCCCCAACTTTTCGGCAAAAACCAGGGCGTCCGCCAGGGTTAAGCGGCCCTCGGCATCGGTATTGTTTACCTCAATGGTTTTGCCGTTGGAGGCGGTAAGGATATCCCCGGGGCGCAGGGCCCTGCCGCTGATCATATTTTCAGTGACGGCGCTGATGAAGTGCACCTCTGCCTGGGGTTTGAGTTGGGCGATGGCCTGGGCGGCCCCCAGGGTGGCAGCGGCCCCCCCCATATCCACCTTCATCATTTCAATGCCACTGCCGACCCCCTTGATGTTGAGACCACCGGAGTCAAAGGTCAACCCCTTACCCACGATGGCCAAACGGCGACTGGGGGTGCCCGTGGGTCGGTAGGTGAGGTGAATAAACTTGGGGGGCAGGTCCGAGGCCCTGGCTACCCCCAGGTAGGCCCCCATGCCCAGGGCCTCACACTGATCCTGCTCGAGTATTTCTACCGCCAGGCCGTGGCTCTGGGCAATCTCCAGGGCGGTGGCAGCCATCTGGGCGGGGGTGACCACATTGGCGGGGGCTGAGACCAATTCCCGGGCCAAAATTACCCCCGAGCAGATCGCCTGGGCGATGGCCAGGCCATGCTCCTGTCCGGCTAAATCCAATAGGTCTACCTGGTTGGGGCTGGGGCTTTCCTTGTCCTCAGACTTAAAGCGAGTATCTTGATGCAGGGCTAAGGTCACCCCCTCCGCCAGGGCCTGGGCGGTGAGACCCCGATCCTCCCCCAGGGTTGGAAAGCTTAAGGCCAGCCCGGCACACTTTTCCTTTTTAGCTAAGCGGGCCGCTGCCGCCGCCCCCCGCCGCAGGCGATCGCCGGTGAGACTATCCCCCTTGCCCAACCCCACCAATCCTAACTTCCGCACGGCGCCACCAACGCGAATTAGGGCAGTGCTGCCCTCCTTGCCAGTAAACTCCGCCTCGTCAATTAATTCCTGCAACAGACCCGACAGCCGGGTATTTAAATCCGCCAGGGCATCGGTGAGGGGGAGGGAGTCCTCCGTGAGACCCAGAACTAAACAATCTCCGGTCCAGGTCAGATAGGTTTGGGACAATGCTTGCAACTGCATGGGCAATGGATTCTAATCTACTTTAAGGGCTAATCTACTGTAGGTTAACCTAGTGTAATCTACAGCTCCGCATTATAGCCGTAGTCACCTCGACAGGAGGAAAGGCCGATTAGACGGCTTCCCAGCCTGTCCTGTATTTTTTCCTTATATCTACTCCCGGACAATCCTAATCTCCCCTTAGAAGACCTGTAGGCCAGCCAGGTGAAGACCACTCTGGAGGGCCCCACCGACCCTTCCCCGACTTGGAAAGGTATGGACTACAATATATGACGTTTTCCTGGCTGCTACCGTGACCTCTATCCAGTCTCCTCTCCCCGCCCCCCGGCTTCGACGGCGACGCCAGCATCGCCTGCGTCGTCGCCATCTCACCCTCTTAGGGGTGTTACTCTGCACTGGCTTGATACTAGGATCACTGCCCCAGCTTTCCCTGCATAGGTTGCAACAGGCAATTTGGGTTAGCTACCCCCAACCCCTGGTGATGAAGGGGGGTGATCCCTACATTCGGGCCCTGATGCGCACCATTTCCGCCGCCGAATCAAACACCAGGGACCCCTATCAGGTGCTCTACGGTGGTGGCTCCTTTGCATCCCTCCGCCAGCACCCCAATATTTGTGTGACCATCGTCACCGGGCCCAATGCGGGGCAATGCACCACCGCCGCCGGTCGCTACCAGTTTTTGACCGAGACCTGGATGGAAAAAGCCCAGCAGTACCATCCCAACCCACCCTCCTGGTATCGGGTGTGGGGTGACTATAGTTTTGACCCCCAGTCCCAAGACTGGGTAGTTTACCAATGGCTTAAGGATGCGGCCGTTTGGGATTTGGATATCGCCGCCAGCCTTCGTCGGGGGGAGTTAGATGTGGTGCTGAAGCGTCTTTCTGGCACCTGGACCAGCCTGGGCTATGGTATTGAGTCCAACAGTATGACAGCGCGTCTGCCCGGGCTTTACCAGGATCTCCTGCAGGAAGAACTGGGGCAGAGTGCCGTCAAGCCAAGTCTATAATCAGCTGCGTTGGTCAGGCAATCACCTATGTTAGATGGATTACGGCGGCAACAACGGCAACAAGGAGCTATTTGGGGCTCAGATTCCGTACCCCAAAGCTTTAATAACGACGGCTTGGCTCTGGCCGCCGTAGAGGGGAGCTGTGCCCTGGTGGATCGGAGTCATGGGGGCGTCCTATCCCTAACCGGCGGCGATCGCCATCGGTTTTTACACAATCAAACCACCCAAAGCTTTAACCAGCGGCCGCCGGGAACTGGCACCGATACCGTGTTTGTCACCGCCACCGCCAGAACCATCGACCTGGTAACCGCCTACGTTACCGAGGAGGCCCTGATTCTGCTCACCTCTCCAGGGCAGGCCGATCCCCTGATGACCTGGATGGATCGCTACCTTTTTCCCGCCGATCAGGTACGGCTAGAGAACCTCAGCGGTCAAATCCTGACCTTTGCCCTGGTGGGGCCTGGCGCTGACAGGGTGCTGGCCCAACTGGGGGTAGATTTTCAACCAGCGTCGGTCTACGGGGATCACCGCTTAGTGACAACCGCCGTGGGGGAGTTGCGGCTAGGGGTGGGGACGGGGCTGGGGCTACCGGGGTATACCCTGCTGGTGCCAGCGGCGATCGCCGCCCCCCTCTGGAGCCACCTGCACCAGGCCGGGGCCGTACCCGCCGGTGAACAGGTGTGGGAACAACTACGGGTGCAGCAGGGCCGCCCTGCCCCAGGGAAGGAACTGGGGGCAGACTACAATCCCCTCGAGGCGGGGCTGTGGCAGACCCTCTGCTTTGATAAGGGCTGTTACATTGGCCAGGAAACCATTGCCCGCCTGAATACTTACCAGGGGGTCAAGCAGCAGCTTTGGGGTTTACAGCTCAGTCGTCCGGTGGCCTGCGGCACCCCCCTGACCCTGGCGGGGGAAAGGGTGGGGGTGGTGACCAGCGTGGTGGATCGACCGGAAGGGGCGATCGGCCTAGGCTATGTGCGCACTAAAGCCGGTGGGGCGGGCCTGATGGTGGAGGCGGATCAGGTCACCGTCCAACTGGTGGATTGTCCTTTTCTATCCCGCGGATACCTGACCCCGATCCCGCAGGATGCCTCCTAGCCTAGGAATCTATCAAGATTGACTCAAGTAGTACATTTCTGCTGGCATCCCTGTCTCCCCGCCTGATCTCAACCTGTCACCTTAAAGTTAATAAATCCCCCTAGGGCCCTAGCCCTAGACAGGCGGCCAGGGTGGCGGCTACAGACCGTCCCAGGGCATCGTAGTCGTACCCCCCCTCCAGGCCAAACACTATCCGCCGGGTTAACCCCAGGCAATATTGGGTGAAACGGCCAAAGTCTTCCGGCTGTAGGGCCATGGCGGCCAGGGGATCGGCGGCATTGGCGTCGTAGCCAGCACTGACGATCAGCAGGTGGGGAGCAAAGTCTCGCAAAAACGGCAGAACCTGCTCTGCAAAGGCCTGGTTATAGACCTGGGCACCACTGCCCGCAGGCAGGGGAATGTTCAATAGGGTGTGATGGACGCCGGTTTCCTCAGATCGGCCACTACCCGGATAGGCCGGGAACTGATGCAGGGAACAGTAGGCAATGGCCGAATTATCTTGCACCAAGGCCTGGGTGCCATTGCCGTGGTGCACATCCCAGTCTAGGATGGCCACCCGATCCACCCCTCGCTGAGCTAGGGCGTAGTGGGCAGCGAGGGCGGCGTTAGCCAACAGACAAAACCCCATGCCCCGATCGCGAAGGGCATGGTGCCCTGGTGGTCGGGCCAACACAAAGGCCGGCTGATCACTGCTCAGTACCTGATCTACCCCATCTAACCAGGCCCGCACCGCTAGCCGAGCCACCCCGTAGCTGGCCGCCGACAACACCGTATCCCCATCCAGCTGACCGCCCCCCGCCGCTGCTATTTTCTCCAACTGACGGATATAGTTAGGGCTGTGAAGCTGGGCAATGGTGCGATCAACCTGATGATCCACTGGCCCGGGCCGTCGCCACTCCAGGAGATCGCTCCAGCCGACCTTGTCTAAGGCCGTTACAATCGCCTGTAATCGGCCAGAATTTTCCGGATGAAAGGCCCCGGGGTTATGGTCCAGGAATTCAGGTCCATAAATAATCGGCAGGGTCATCAGGCGAAGATTTAGATTCCTCTAACTTAATTATACCGTTTTCAGTGGAAATACCCACGGCAACATACGATGTACTCCGGGAAGCCCTCAAAGTACCTCGCTGCAACGATTTGTTATGCCGCCGCGATTAGGTTTATCAAGTCATTCTTGAGCAAGAATCGGGCAGCCGATTAGCTACCTTTCGACTCGATAGCACCAGACCGCCACAGGATTATCCTTGGCTCGGCCTTAGTCGCGGGTGCGGTGGGGCTAATCCCCGGCGGTAGACCTAGCCCTAGGAGCCGTAGCGGTGGAGCGATCGCAGTGGCTCGGGCAATTTCACAGTTAAGGCGGGCGATAACCCCGTTTGGCAGGTGCGGCGATCGCGGGCCTGTCTCCCCATGACCTCAGCAGAACCTTAGTCGGCCATGGGGGCGTGGACCCGGGCATAGGCGGCCTGAGGCGATCAAACCAGCGGCGGCGGCGGAATGGCTGGGCTACCAGTGGGATGATGGCCCGGTTGGGAGCTGGCTCTGGGGGCCGGGGGAATGGGGCAGTGGGGTGATGGGGTAGCCAGGTTGCGGTGATGGCTGGTTGCCCTTGGGGGGAAGCTCCAGGCGGAATTGGGGCGGATAGGGGTGGGTGCGATTGCTAGAAGTTGCCTCTATGGCTGACGGTCGGCTGGATTAGAGCCTGACAAATATCTTCATGCTCCAACTCTGGATAAGCCTCTAGAACTTCTTGGATGGATAGGTTACTAGCTAACAGTTTTAGGATAAACTCTACAGTAATCCGCATTCCGCGAATTGTTGGCTGTCCAAGGCACACATTTGGGTTAACCGTAATACGATCTAAGTGATTGCTCATTGTTAGACTCCTGGAGATGTTGCATAATTCTCTATTTTGGCGCGGCAGTAGTACCACTTAGCACAGGTGAAAAGTTTTAGTATAAGTACCTCATACCCTGGCTACCCTGTAACTCAAGATTTCTTTATCGATGGTACGGGTTTGCTCGTAGATGCGTTATCCCTTGACTAGAAACTGGGCACCCGATCAACTGCCTTTCAGCTGGTTGACTGACAAAAGTTGATGCGAATGGCTAGAATGCTTCTGACATAATGGCTTCAGCCATTTTGAGTACAAGGGGGACATAGCGTTCTAAGGTTAGATACCACTCAAAACCGAGAACGCTGTGTCCCCCCTTTACAATGCCCTAAATACCTGGTTGGGTCAATCGCTGCCCTGGGCCCACCGCGCTCACTTGACGAC
>JBEIUS010000205.1:0-4766 GCA_040374235.1 Leptolyngbya sp.
AAGTGATGTCCAGCCCTCTGACTGGGCCTTCCAGGCCCTGCGCAACCTGGTGGAAACCTACGGTTGTATCCAGGGGTATCCCGACAGCACCTTCAAGGGCAGCCGCTCCCTAACCCGCTACGAGTTCGCCGCCGGTCTGAACGCCTGCTTAGATGTGATGGCGGTGTTGATCTCCCAGTCTGCGGTCAACCCCGATGACATTGCGGCTATCCGTCGTCTGCAGGAAGAGTACCAGGCTGAGCTAGCCACCCTGCGTGGTCGGGTGGATGCCCTGGAGGCGGAAACCGCTACCCTGCGGGCCCAGCAGTTCTCCACCACCACCAAGCTGCGCGGTCAGGCTGACATGCACCTGGTGATGCCCTTTGATAAGCTGGAAACCACCACTAATCAGGAAACCAGCACCAGCGTGGCTACCCGGGCTCGCCTCAACTTTGATACCAGCTTGACCGGTGATGACCTGTTGCGGATTCGTCTGCAGGGTTCCCAGGGTAATGCTTTACTTCCCTTCGCCGGTTTGAACAATGCCGGTAGTGCGAATAGCACCTACGGTACTGTGAAGATTGATGATTTCTATTATCGCTTCCCCCTCGGCAACCTGGCCGACATCACCCTGGCTGCCACTGGTATGTCTGGTGATGATTGGGTAACTAGCACCATTGTTCCCTTCGGCAACTACTCTGTGGCCGATGCCGGTGGTCCTCAGTTCTATGATGCTGGTAGCAGCACTTCTAGCGGTGCCGGTCTTGGTGTCAGCTTCGGTCTCGGTAGCTCCCTGGCCATTGATTTGGGCTATACCGCTGGCTACCCTGGTGCTGGTAGTCCCGCTGTGGGTATTTTCTCCGCCGCTAATCAGAGCTACATCGGTCAGATTAGCTTTATTCCCGATGGTTTCCTGAATGCGGCCGCCACCTACATCCATAGCGATGGTGGTGATTTCGACGCTGCTACTGGAGCGATTGATACCTTTGCTGGGTTGCTGAAGCTTGACTTCGGTAGTTTCTTTGTCGCTGGTCACGGGGCTTACTCTGACTACGACGGCGGTAACGACTTCAGCTGGAACGCTGGGGTAGGTTTCGACGACTTCCTACTTGAGGGCTCTGCTGCTGGTGTTTACGCTGCTGCTCTACCCCGCTATAACGATGATGCCAACCCCTTCCTGGTGGAAGGCTACTACTCCATCCCCTTCAGCAAGTACCTGACCGTTACCCCCGCCATCATCTACGGTGATGCCAAGTTCGGTGGTACAGGTGACAGTACCGGTCTGTGGGGTGCTCTGCGGGCTACCTTCACTTTCTAGGTGACTTTGTAAAGCTTTACCTAGGAGGTAAAGCTTTACAACTAGTGCCCAGCCTTATAAGCTGGGCACTTTATTTTTGCGCTCTGTTCTCCTTACCATGCACTTTGAAACCCAGGCCCTTCAGGCTGGCTATAGCCTTGACCCGATTACCGGGGCCCTGGTGCCCCCCATTCACCTGTCCACCACCTTTGAGCGCCAGGCCGATGGCAGTTACCCCGGTGGCTACGTCTATGGACGTACTGGTAACCCCAATCGCAATGGGCTAGAGGCCACCCTGGCCACCCTGGAGCAGGGCACTGCAGCGGCTATGTTCAGCTCTGGATCGGTGGCCACCCTGAGTTTGTTCCAAACCCTGAGAACGGGGGACCATGTGGTGGCTCCCCGCTTTGTCTACTTTGGCGTACAGCAAATCCTGGCTAAAATCCTGGAGCCCTGGGGGTTAGACTACACCCTGGTGGATACCACCGACCCAGGGGCGGTGGCGGCGGCCCTGCGCCCTAGGACCCGGCTGATTTTGATTGAGACCCCCTCCAATCCCCAACTGGCGATCACTGACATTGGGGCGATCGCAGACCTGGCCCATGGCCTAGGTGCCTACCTGGCCTGTGATAACACCCTGGCGTCACCGGTGTTACAGACCCCCCTGACCCTAGGGGCAGATTTTGTCATCCATGCCACCACCAAATACCTGGCCGGCCACAGCGACGTGATTGGCGGTGCGGTGGTCACCCGGGAGGTGAATCCCCTGTTTGAGCAGCTCCGGTTAATCCAGGGGGTGGGGGGGGCGGTGCCCTCTCCCTTTGATTGTTGGCTGACCCAGCGAGGGCTCCAGACCCTGGCTCTGCGGGTGCGGGCCCAATCGGAGGGGGCCCTGGCGATCGCCCAGTGGTTGGCCCAACATCCAGCCATTGCCGCCGTGCTCTACCCCGGCCTGGCGGAGCACCCTGGCCACGATATCGCCCAGTCTCAAATGAAAGGGGGATACGGGGGTGTGCTATCGGTACTGGTGAAGGGGGGGCGATCGGCCGCCCTCCAGGTGGCGGCCCAAACTCGTCTCTTCACCCAGGCAACCAGCTTCGGCGGGCCCCACAGCACCCTGGAGCATCGAGCCTCGGTGGAAGCGCCTGACAGTGGCACCCCCGAGAATCTGCTGCGCCTCTCCATTGGCCTCGAACATCCAGAGGACTTAATCGCTGATCTGGAGGCTAGCCTGCAACCTGACCGATGAGCGACAACTGATTATTCGCCTATGATGGCGGACTCGGTCCTTAGCCATCCTAGTAAGGATGGCTAAAGCCATACATCTAAGATCGTCCACTGGTGCTAGATCCGCCTTTCAGGGTCTTGCTAGCCATTACCTCAGAACCCAACAAAACAGTGGCATCGGCTGCGCTAAGGGGCTTTGAGAACAAATACCCCTGACCATATAGACAACCCATAGCCAGAAGCATATCCACCTGGGCTTGACTTTCAATACCTTCTGCAATCAGTGTCATCCCTAGTTTACGTCCTAAGGCAACGATGGTGTGAACGATTTCCCTATCATCCCAGTTCTCATCCATACGACCTACAAACGACTGGTCAATTTTCAGGGTATCAGTGGGAAAACGATGGAGGTAGCTGAGGGAAGAATAGCCCGTACCAAAGTCATCAATGGCTAATTGCAAGCCCAATGCCTTGAGTTGGTGCATGAGTTGGCGACTGTCTTCCACATTTCGCATGATCATGCTTTCAGTAATTTCCAGCTGAATTTTCCGACCATCCATTCGTAACTCCTGTAGATGGTGGGCAAATTGACTAACCAGGTCAGCCTGTTGAAACTGACGTCGGGAAAGATTGATACTCATTTTCAGAGGGCGATCAGGAAACTTCTTCTGCCAGGTTTTTAGTTGACTACAGGCCTCTCTAAAAATCCATTGGCCCAGGTTAATAATTAACCCAGTTTCTTCAGTTACCTGAATGAATTGGGCGGGGGAAACAAACCCTTCGCCAGCTCGAAACCAGCGGACCAAAGCTTCGAAACCAATGATCTGTCCGGTTTGAAGACAAACAATAGGCTGATAGTAGAGTAAAAACTCTTGCTTTTCAAAGGCATTTAATAGGTGACTTTCTAGCTCCAATCGACGCAGAGCTTCTTCTCGCATTGTGCTAGCGAAGATTTCGTAGCGGTCTTCATTCACCGCCTTAGCTCGATACATAGCGGTGTGGGCATCCCGCAATAAATCCTCTGGCTTGGTTGAGTGATCATCTCGGGCAATCACCACCCCCATACTGCTACTGATGGATAGGCGGTGTTTGGCAATGTTCATCGGTTTAGACAGTTCGGACTGAAGCTGATTGAGCTGTTTCTCCACCTGGGCTTGATCGCTCATGGGTAACAGAAAGGCAAACTCATCACCCCCCACCCGGGATAATTGGGCAGACTCGGGCAGCACCTGAAGCAGACGACGAGCAATGGTTTGCAGTACCTGATCGCCCACTGAGTGGCCAAAGGATTGATTGATCAGTTTGAACCGATCAATGTCCAGGAAAACTACCGTTATGGGGTCATCTAGATTACTGCGGCGTTGGTGGTGGAGTTCTCGTTGTAGATGCAGGAGAAATACATCCCGACCGGGCAACAGGGTCAGTTGATCGTAACTACTACGGTAAAGAGCCTTTTGTGCAACTACCAACCCAGCCGCCAGGAAAAAGCCTGCTATGGGCTCTATGGTGGGAAGCCACCACAGTTGACCGAGGGCAATGCTGCTAAGCGCCCATATGACTAAGACAACCGACCCCCCAATCACGATCAGTGTGACGGGACGACGGATACTCCAGCCCAGAATGCCAGCTACCATTACCCAACCAAGCAACCAGGTGAGTTCCCCCCATTGGGGTAGAAACCTGTAGATTACCTGATCGCCGGCGATCGCATCCAGCAACTGACTAATACTCTGGGCATGGACTTCTACCCCAGACATCATAAAGCGACTGGATTGTTCCAAACTAAAGGGGGTAAAAAACTCATCCTTGAGGCTGGAAGCAGTGGTACCAATGAGAACAATTTTGCCCTTCACCCATTCTTCTGAGAGGGTACCCGCCAGCACCTGGCTAACGGTGAGCATGCGGGCGGGGGCATAGGGGGTTCGATACTTCAGTAAGGTTTGATACCCCCGATTGTCAATGCGGGCGTATCCGCCATCGCCAGCCATAAGGGCTGGAATCCTAATATCGCCAAGGCGCAGTTGATTTTCTTTGCGATCAACCTCAAAGTCTAGATTGCTGTCATAGGTGAGGGCGACTCGCAGAGGAAAGGAATAGTATTCCCGATCGTCTCCACCTACGTAGAGCAGACTCCGTCGCAGAACCCCATCGGGATCAAGGGCCAGATCATTAAACCCCACCTGCTGTTCGGGCCATTCTGGGGGAGCAGGAACTTCTCCTGAATCGAATTCTTGCCCAACATTCATGATGCCAATCACGTTAG
>JBEIUS010000075.1:0-14904 GCA_040374235.1 Leptolyngbya sp.
GGCATGGGTTGGTGTCGCTACGTGGGGGCCGCCGGGGATGTGATCAGCATTGAGCAATTTGGTGCCTCCGCCCCCGGTGACCTGGTCATGCAAAAGTTTGGCTACACCGTGGAGAATGTGGTGACTCGAGCCCAGGCTCTGCTGGCCTAATACTACGGGGCCTAAATTAGGCGACCCTGCAAGCGGGGGGTCAGGAAGGATAGGTGAACTGGCGCCAGAGTTCACCAGTCCTCTATCAATAGATAGACATCCAGACCTCCCAAGGACAGCCGATCAAGGGTACTGCACCCGTTGGCCGGGGCGACGATAGTTTGAATTTTTGAATTAAGGAAGATCATAGGATGAGCCGGTTTCTCTACCTGCCAGCCGTGATGGTTGCCCTGATCGCCTGTTCGTCCCCCCTGGGTAGTCCCCTTTCTCTGGCACCGGTGCCCTATAGCATGGTCGTCCCTGAATCGATTCTTCACCACCTATCGGTAGCACCCCTAACCAATGGCTACGGTGAAGTCGCCAAGCAAGCGGGAGCCGCGGCCGCGACTACGGTGTATTACACCCCAGGGAGTGGTCAAGCTACCATTTTTATGACCGCCTACTATTTTCCAGCGGAGTCCTTTGATGCGGCTCAAAACCCCCAGGAACCCCCACCCTTTGGCCAACCGGTGATCCGTTCCCAGGGGTATGTGCTCAGTATCGCCGGGCCCACAGACATGATGTTCGATCCAGGTAGCCAAGATGGCCGCAACATCAGTACCCTTTACGATCTGATTTACCAGAGCGAAACCTACAGTCAAAACCCCTAATTCCATGCTGCGAGCTCTCTAACACAGCCATCCTCGAGGGACTGGCGGAGGAATTCCAGTACGTTCCGTTTAAGACCCTATAAAGCCCTGAATTAGCAGAGTTAACAGCTGAAAATAATACCTGGACAGGCATTATTTTCAGCTCAGATAAAAATTCGATAACCTAGTAATCTTGTTCTGAGATCGGGCGACCTCATTACGGTTGAAACCGAGAAAACCAGTTTCAACTAATTTTCTCTCATCACGACTTCTAAGATGCCCTAGATTCGATGTGGTACATTAATTCACCTAGGGAAGCATCCTGCTAATACTCTAGCCAGCCAGAGATCGCGCCAATAATTTGACCCATAATCAGGGAGAAAGGTATAATAAACTTAGTTTCAATATCATATTAAAGATACTTGGCGAGTATAATTTATTACACTTCAAAGGTTTTTTTAAAATATTTACGGTTTATTCAGGCACTTCTATCAATTAATTAATAGCGATACAGATAGCCAGATTCCTGGAAAGTATAGGAAAAAGAGTTGTACTGATTAATCTGTGCCTTGAATCGGGAGATAGGGCAATCAGGCGATTAAGACAGAGCTGCAAAATGGCAATACAGTCGACAAATCAAGAAGAAATCATAGATATAAACAGCATCAATACCAACAGCAGTGAACTCTTTGTTATGGGCCTGGCCAAAGAGTCTCTGCGTCACCGCGCTGTGCGCCATCCTTATTTGAAAGCACTCGCAGAAGCTACGCTACCGGATATGGCATGGAGTCTGAGGGACTTTGCTCGTCATTACTACGGCTACTCGGCCCATTTTCCCCGCTACCTCACAACCGTCATTTCCTGACTTGAAAACCCCATACATCGTAAAGCCCTCCTGGAGAACCTGATGGAGGAGTCTGGTGTTTACGATGATGGGGAATTCGCAGCATTGGCGGCCCAGGGCATAGAGCGTAAGTGGATTGACGGTATACCCCATCCCTTACTCTTCGAGCGTTTTTCCGATGCCCTAGGCGTCGATCTTGAACTTACTGCTGAGCATGATCAGGTCGTATGTTGGCGGGAGCTTTTTTTACAAATCCTTGCCTTCGGATCTCCTGCCGAGGCGGTTGGCGCCTTCGGGCTGGGCACAGAGAATATTGTGCGGGTAATCTACGAACCCCTGGTAACGGCAATTAATCACCTTCAGGGTCTCAGTCCACGGGACACCGTCTTTTTCCCACTGCACACGACGGTAGACGACCACCATCAAGCGACGCTCCAGGCGATTTCCACCGACTTTGCCCATAGTCAATCGGGTCGCTTGGGCCTGCGTCGAGGTATGCTCAAATCCCTCCAACTGCGCACTGCCTTTTGGGATTGGCTATACGAACGTGCAATGAATCCAGATTGTGCGCAGGAGGTAATCTAATGCAGGCTCAACCAACGGAGGCTATCTACAACGCCGAAGCCTCCAACTGGAAGCGGGATCAGCGGGTTCTGCTCAGTGACTTTACAGCCCGCCCCTTTGTACTGGAGGAGCTGGGCCCGATCGCGGGTGCCCATGTTCTCGACCTTGGTTGCGGTGAAGGCTACTTGGCGCGACGCCTGGCGGAGGCGGGAGCGGCTTCAGTCTTCGGTGTGGATATCTCCAGTCAGATGGTGCAGACTGCCCGTCAGGCGATACCGGCCGAGACCACCTGTGCCATGGCTTTTGAAGTTGGCGATGCTCCTCGCTTTACCCAATTTCCCGGTCAGGCTTTCGATCGGGCTATGGCGGTTTTTCTTTTCAACTATCTGACCCGTGCCGAAATGACCTCGGTTATGGGGAGGGTTCGAGCTCTGCTTGCCCCAGGGGGCCGCTTTGTTTTTACCGTGCCCCACCCTTGTTTTCCCTATATGGGTCCACCGGTAGCGCCCTTTTTCTTCGCGACGGAGGGCATGAACTACTTTGCGGGGGTTGATCATACCTATGAAGGCAAGATCTGGCGTCGCGACGGTATCCCGGTGCCAGTGCGCTGCGTGCATAAAACCTTCTCCGACTACTTTGGGGCGCTGGCGGCGAGTGGTTTTACCCTACTCCCCAGGATTGTGGAATTGAGGGTCACCGAGGAGCACGTCGCCCTTGATCCCGCCTTTTTTGAGCCGCTCTACGGGTTGCCCCTCCACCTGCTTTTCCGGGTGGAAGTAGGATGATCCGGGTGGCGCCACAGGAACGGGTTGCTCCCCTGGCATGGCTTGCCCGTGATATGGAGGATCGCACCAGTTGGCAGTTTCAGCCGACGATGGCGGTACTCCAGGAAATTGAGATCCTTGAACACTGGGCCCATAGGGTGGAGGATCCGGTCAAGGCGCTCAAGCGTGACTCGGTTCAGACACCTGGACTGGACGCCCTCGCCAAGGCTATTGGGCACGAAATTGACCAGGGTACCGGTGTGGCCTGGGTGCGAGGATTTCCAGCCCTGCCCCAGCTAGCACTCCGCCTCACCTACCTGAAAATTGCCCTGGCTGTAGGATCGACTATTGACACCTATGGTCGACTCTACGAGGTTCAGGACTCCGGTGCATCCTACCGGGATAGACCGATTCCGGTCTCCCAGACCCGGGAATCAACGGGTATGCATACGGACTCCTCTGGCAAGAGCGTATGCCCTGGCATTGTTGGCCTTGCCTGTGTGCGCCAGGCCCCCAAGGGCGGATGCTCTCGGTTAGCTTCTGCGGCCCAGGCCCATGAGGTCTTACGGGTTCGTCACCCCCAGCTATTGGAGCGACTTTATCACTCCTTCGTGCGGGATGTGGTGACCCCGGGTGATAACCGTGATCTCGACCATGTCAGGCAAAACCGCTTTCCAGTCTTTTCCTCCAGGGGACATTTGTCATTGCGTTACATGCGCTATTGGATTGAAAAGGGCCATGAACGTATCGGAGAGAGGCTTGACCCGCTTGATGTTGAGGCCTTCGACGCCCTTGACGCCGCCCTCGAAGATCCGAGCCATGTGCTGGCTATCCACCTGAATCCTGGCGACTTTCTCTTCATCAACAACAGGACAACGGCCCACGATCGCGACGCCTACGTGGACGACCTCGCCGCACCTCGACTGTTCCTGCGTCTTTGGCTGCACCGTTAGCCTGTTTTCCACCCTTATCCATATCCATAGGGAACTGTCATGAGTGAAAACCTGTCTCAAGCACTGCAAAAACTGATTCAAACGGTCAGATTACGCCATCCCCTGGGCCAGGAAGCGCCACCCAGCGTCTGGGTGACTAACGCCTCTGGGAAGGGCAAGTCGATGTACGTTAACCGCAACGAGAAACTCAATATCGATTTCACCGTTGACCGGATCGGCTTCCCTGAGACTCAGACGATGGATCCGCGGCTTCTCCACATCGCACCGGGGAAAAATAACGAACTCCACAGGCACGCCCACGAGTCCCTCTTTGTGGTGTTGGCGGGTGCTGGGGACATCCGTCTTGGCGATCATTGGACTCCAATTAAGGCACAGGATATTATTTTTGTGCCCCGTTGGATTGTTCACCAAACCCGCAACACTGCCACTACCGAGGAACTGGTATTCTTGCCATTACTGACTTTGGCTTTACCTCAGCGGTCCTGGGCGACTACGATCGCCATACCCGTCTGACCTCCTATGGTGACAACTCACAGGGGAGTTGAGGTTCCAGCCTGCCCTTATCCAGGGTTAACCGGTGGGGATGGGTTGACTATAGCTACAGATTGAGTGGGTACAGCTTGAGGAAGGGTCTGGAGAATAGGGCGATGCCCGCCCATAGCCATGCTCCTGGTTAGGATCAGGGATCTAGGACGGCCGCCCATAGATCTCTGGTTTTCTGATCGATTGGCGCTGCTAGATCTGGGGATAGGTGATTCTGCCAATCACCGGTACGGCCCGACCGAAAGTAGTTTTCTGGTCTGAAGTGAAAACTCTGAGGGTGGTGAGTTAATTCTGCCTTCATCACCTCAAACTCTGTCCGGTGAGCAATTTGATCGCGGCTGGCCCTATCCAGGCTGAGGCCAGGCACCATAAATCTGGCGATCCGATCCACCGATGTCAGCTTATCCAGCACCAGGTCTTCATAGCGCAGCACCAGCAACCGATCCGCCGCAATCGCCTGACCCCGCTGCCTCAGCCAGCCTAGAACATGGTGATGGTAATCGCCAAAGTAGAGCGCCCCGGCCAGAAATAGATCGACAAAGGCCTCCAGGGTCAAATCAGGATTAACCCCCAGCAGGGGATGGCGGCGATAGAAAAAGTACTGGGAAACCGCCACATCCTTAGGATCCCGGTAGACCAGGATAAACCGGGTATGGGGATCAACCCGCTGTAGGGGCAGGTCCTCAAAACAACAATGGGTATACCAAAGCCGGGGCCCTTCCCCCAGGGTTTGCAGGTGATCCTCCCAGCCCCCTGGCCCCGATTGGGAGTAGAGCACCTCAGGCCAGGGTACGGCCCCATGGCCCAGATCCCGACCATGGCAGGGATGGCTGGGGGAAAAGCCCCCCACCGCCGCTAATAACTCCACCAGAAACCGTTTCACCAGGTGGGTCCCCACCTTCTGGTGGGAGCAGATCAGGGTATCTTGCCCATTGGTCTGCCAGACACGGGCCAGGGTATCGGTGGCCAGACCCTCGATGAAGGGTGGGTAGACCTTACCCCGGTAAAGATGCCCTTGAAAGCCGTAGGGTAGGTGGGCCGGGGGCTGGTCAGGAAAGCAGCGCAGCAGGAATTTGTCGGTCATTTCAAGGTGGCCAGGGTGAGGCCGTCCCCTAAGCTAAGAAGGGTGCAATCTACCCGGGGGTCCTGGCTGACCCAGGTGTTGACTTCCCGCAGGGCCAGGGTGTCGGGGTGCTGAGGAGCAGTGGTTTGGGCCACCTCCCCCTTCCAAAGCACGTTATCCAGCACAATGACTCCTCCCCTGGCCATTAGCGGCAGCAGGTCCTCGTAGTTTTGATGATATTGGCTATTCAAGCCATCCACGTAGGCTAAGTTAACCTGACCCACCATCCTGGCATCCCTCTGGAGCAGGGGCAGACCCTGGGCGGCATCCTCCAGCCGAAGATCCACCTGATTGCTAAAACCTGCCCGTTCCCAGGCCTGCTGGGCGATCGCCGTATAGTCTGGGGAAACATCAAAGGCCATCAGACGCCCCTGGGGCCCCAGACCATCGAGCAAAGCCAGGGAGGAGGAGCCGGTAAACACCCCCACCTCAATCACTGTTCTGGCCTGGAGGGTGCGGACCAGCCAGCGCAGCAAAAAGCAAACCTCCAGGGCCGTCACCTTGGTGGTGATCGGGCCAAAATGCCGAAAGGTTTCGGCTCGGACCCACTCCCACTGAGGAATCGGTGGGTTAACCGTCAGCAGGTATTGGCGAGTCGCCTCGGAGGGCTCCTTGTAATCCAGGCTGGCGGCGGTCAGCCCTGGCCGGGTCGGTGGGGGTTGGGTCGTCGCCACGGCGGTGGGTGCATCCGCCAGAAATTCCGGCTGGGACTCTCGAAAGGCGGGTACGGTCAGGCAGTGTTGATAGATGCGAGAGAGGCTGGCAAATTGGTTAATATCCAGGCCAAACCGGCTGGCGGCGATTAACTGGGGAAAGACGGTGCAATCCGCCAGGCTGGGTTGGTCGCCAAGGCAAAAGGTTCCCGCCTGGCGAGCCACTAGTCGTTCTAGCTCGGGCAAGGTAGCCCCCAAGTGGTGACGGGTAAAGCGATCGCAGGCCTGCCGGGCCCTACCGGGGGGATGATCCAGGTCAAAGTCTTCAACCATGCGCCGCCGGGTGGCCCCTGGTAGCTGAAAGGGCTGCATCATCGAGGTGACAAACAGCGCAATTTCCCGGCTCTGGCAGCGAGCCCTGGGGTGCTCCGGCAGCAGTCGTTGCCCCACCCCGGGAAAGTATTCCTCCAGGGCTTCTAAAATCGCCAGGGATTGGCTGATTACCTGCCCATCGATTACTAAGACGGGCACCTGGGCCCCTGGATGAATTTGCCGAAAGGCAGGTTGCTGTTGCTCCCTGGCGGTCAGATCAATCGGTTGATAGCTAAAGGATAGCTGTTTTAGCCTCAAGCCAATTTGCACCCGTTGGGAAGAGGAGGATCGCCAATTACCGTATAGAACTATTTCAGATGTGGTCATCACAATTTCCCTACTCCTGCTCCGGGGCCCCTGCCCACTGAGGTATGGCTGTAGCCATACAAACTGCCGCCGCCGGCCATCAACTCACCCTGCCCTCAGGCTTTGGTCAAAGCTATACAACCCTGCCACAAATCTTACCCTGTCAAGGATTATCTCTACCCTTGACCAGACTGGTAACCTGAGAGGACATTTGAATAAGGATAGCAGCTTGCCCAACCCGGGCAGAATCAGCTGTTGATGAGGCGAGGTTATCAATTAATGGGGAACTGGGGTTAGAACATGGGTGGAGAAAAAGCCTTGACATCAGATGTTGAGCTTTTGCAAGAGTACCTACGGTTGGGTATCAGGGATATTTTGTCCGTGCCCTGCTCCATCACCGACACCTGGCAGTGGCTCGCGGCTCAGGCCTCCCTGGCAGGCTCACTGCGATTAACCATGTCTAACCACGAAGGTAACCTGCCCGGTATGGCCGCCGGTGTTTTTTTCGGAACGGGTCAGCCAGCCCTGGTGCATATGCAAAACTCGGGTCTATTCAATGCTGGCGATGGCTTTTTGACCTTAGTTAGCCCGGCGATTTACCAGATTCCTGTGGCGGTGATCGTGACTTACCGGGGTTCCTATCCTGACGACAGTAGCGAGCCCCATCAAGAGATTGGTCGGCGGACCGATGAACTGACGGCGGCTATTTTCGGTGACTCCAGTTCTGTGTTTGGCTCCTACTCAGGCGGATGTCTTTTAGATCAGGTCCGTGCTTCCCTATCGGTAGCCCAGGCCGGCGGTGTGGGCGTCTTGAAGCTCTCGCCAGCTGTTTTTCGTAAAACCATTACAGCCCAGCTGGCACCGTCCTTTGCCACGCTCACCATCGAACCACTTGAAGCTCTGCGGGCCAGTAAGGGGGATCTATCCCTACCGGCTTCCCTAGGGTTCACTGGTGCGGTCCATCGCGACCAGGCGATCGCCGCGATCGTCGCGGCCCATCCAAAGGCGGCGATTCTTTTTTGTAACGGCTACACATCTCGAGCAGCCCAATCCGTCGCTGACCGATGGGGTAATTTCTACAATCTAGGCTACATGGGAGGCACCCTGGCAATCGGTTGGGCCCTCGCCCACAGCCGCCCCGATCTGGAGGTGGTGGTGGTGGATGGTGATCAAAACGCCCAGATGAGCTCGATGAAGGACCACTTGCTAGCCAGCTATCCGGTCAATCTATATTGGTACGTGCTTAATAATCATGTGGGAGCATCGGTTGGCACAGCCGAAAGTATCCCCCTGGCGCCAATATACCGGTCCCTGGCACGGGTAATAGAAACCATCCCGGATCCACCCGATAGTTTTCCCCATCCACGGGTGTGTGCCAGAGGTGCCAATATCGTTGATGATCCGCCAGCGGGTGAAAAGCACAACCTGGCCAGCCTGGCTCGAGGTTTTCGAGCCTGGGTCCAACAGACGTCCCAAGGAGTGAAAGATGAATCCCATGGTAGCTTTGGCCAGAAGGCTTAGGTCCCGGTTATTCGGTGAAGGGTGGGGTCAGGCAGGCCTTCTGGCTCGTCTACTATGCCCCAGCGATCTCCCGCCGGTAAATCCTATCGAGACTTCGCCGCGCATCGCGCCCCAATCTATGAAGGACCTGCGCCCTGACTGGATTGCTATCCTTGAGCGCATTCCTGGTTCCGGCCTGAAAGGATCGGGTTTTCCCTGTAATGTGCTGGGGGAGATTATGCATAACCCCGACACCATGGGGCCATTCCTCGATTACTGGGTGACCTGTAAGTCGAAGATGGGCCTAACCGTGCGAGAACAGGAGTTGGTGATCCTGCGCATGGCTTGTCTTTACCGTAGTGACTACGTTTGGAAACACCATGTACCGGTCGGCCGCGAGTTCGGTATTGATGACCATGAGTTGCAAGCGGTCCGCCAGGGCCGCTATGAAACCACCTTTAACCAACGGGAAACCAGCCTGCTATACCTGACTGATGAGATGGTGAACCAGCGAACGGTCAGCCCTAGCACTTGGGCAGGTTACCGCAGTTGTTTGAGGGACCAGGAACTGGTGGACCTGATACATCTGGTATCGCAGTACGTATTCTTCGCGCTGATGAACAATACGATGCAGGTGCAGATCGAAGTGCCCCTGCAGGCCATCCCTGGTTTGGCCGATCCCCTACCCCAGCTATCCCCAGAATCTTAGAATTGGGTGCTCCAGGTAACGAAGCAACTCAAGTCTTGCGAATGCCTTATCCGGGAGATGTTCTTGAGCTAGCCCCTCTCTATAGTTGAGCAACAATACCGGCAAGGCGCTTGAGGATTTGTAAAACCTGTTCTAAGTCATGATCCTGTCCTAAAATGAATTGTTTTGATCGGGCATAGAGGGGATGATCTTGTCGCAAGAGTTTCAGAAAAACAAAATCGGTGTGATTGCATCTCCCTCCATCAGATTTCTGGCCCTCCATGGCAGCGGCAGTAACCGCCAGGTCACCCAGCTCCAGCTGAATAACCTGGGACTTTTACGACCTCAGTACCACATCCTCTATCTGCATGGCCCGAGACCCCTTGACCAGCCCGGCTTAGGAGTCGGGGCTGGGATCCCTGGCCCCTGGTATGGCTGGTTGCCGAGGAACCTGGAGCAGATCACCCTGGAGGAGTTATTAGACACCCTGCACTATCTGCTAAGGGTTCTAGAGCAGGAGGGCCCCTTTGACTACCTTTTTGGCTTTAGTGAGGGGGGCTGGCTGGTTTCCCTGCTCTGCGGCCTGAGTCAGGATGAATGGCTGCTCAGGGCCCTATCCCAACGGCATCCGGGTGCGATAGCCACGGCGCTGCAGCCAGACCGACTGGGACGCGGAGCCATCATTGCCTGTGCCGCCATGGCTTTTCCGCTCTGGCAACTGCGATCGACCCTGGGGTGGGGCGCGGGGCCATCTGGGGTACCCCCGATCCCCAGTCTGCACCTGATTGGTCAGCAGGATCCCCATCGGCAATGGTCAGAGGCCCTGGCCCTGGCCATGAACTCTACCCACACCCAGGTCTACTACCTGCAGGGGGGGCACGGGGTGGATCAAGCCCAGGCCAAGGACCCCACCCTACAGACCCTGATCGATGGTTTCATGGCTGGCGGGACTGGAGCATCGACCCCGACCCTGCGCTGGAGAAAAACCAGCGGTCTCAGTTCCCGGGCAGTAGTAGATAACCTGCAGATCCAGGCGGTGGCCATCCAGACCGCTGGGCTGCCCACCACCCTGCTAGAAATGCTGGCGGCCCAGCCCAGCACCGCCCCGTTGCTGCGGGAGGCCCGACACCAGGACCCCCAGCGGTTCACCTCCTACGGCCAGGCGTTGAGGTTTTGCCAACCCGGAGGAGAGGGGGACCTGCGGCGACTGGGGGTGCAGCCCGGTGAGGTGGTGGCCTACCTGGCTCCCCCTGGGGGCAGTGCCACCTCTGCCCTGGCTTTTCTCTCCATTGCCTGTCAGGCCTGCGCGGCACCTCTGGATCCGCGCCTGAGTGAAGTGGATACCTGGACGGCCCTGGAGCAGATCAGGCCCCAACACCTGGTGCTGTTTACCGGGGTGACTCCCCCCGCCGCCGAGGCCGCCTTCGAACGCTACGCCCAGGCAGGGCAGGCCCAGCTGCACCGGGCGGAGCCCCTTGCTATGGATTCCCCAGGCCTGTTTCGATACTGTAATCCGCGCCCGGGCTTTGAACACCAACCGGCCTTGATGAATGCCGCTGAGGCCCGCTGTCTACTATTGCGGACCTCCGGCACCACCGGGGTGGCCAAACTTGTCCCCCTGGGGCAGCGGCAACTAGTTTGGAATGGGGCGATTTTGGCGGAGGGCCTGGGGCTAACCTGCCAGGATGTCACCTACAGCGTCATGCCGTTATACCACATCGGCGGCATCAGTGCCTCGGTGGTAGCCAGCCTGGCGGTGGGGGCCGCCATTACCGGCGACGGGGCCTATACCCCAGAAACCATGGTCGAAGCCCTGACCCATTCCAACCCTGCCCCCACCTGGTACTCGGCGGTGCCGAGCATCCACAATGCCACCCTTCGCTACCTGTACAACACCCCCACCCTTCAGTTTGACCAGGATGGAGTCTGGCGCGGCCATCAGCTTCGCCTGATTCGATCTGGAGCGGCGGCGCTGCAGGAGTCGGATCGCCAACTCCTGGAGAAAACCTTTGGGTGCCCAGTGGTGGCCACCTACAGCATGTCGGAGCAGATGCCGATCTGCCAACCCCCCCGCACTGATCAGGGATGGTGGCAAAGGGCAGGAGCGGTGGGGGTGCCTGTTGCGGCCTCCCTGGCCATCGTTAACCCCCTGACCCTCAACCCCCTACCCCCAGGGGTCGAGGGAGAGGTGGCTATTACCGGTTCAACCCTGTTTAGCGGCTATCTTGATAACCCCCTGGCGAATCAACAGGCCTGGTTTTTACTGCGATCGCCCACAGATGGCCGGTTACATGCCTGGTTCCTCACCGGCGACCTGGGCCAGGCCGATGCCGAGGGGGCCCTGACCCTGGGGGGTCGAGTTAAGGAGTTAATCAAAAAGGGGGGAGAACAGATCGCCCCCCTGGAGGTGGAAACCCTGCTGGTCCAACATCCCTGGATCCAGGAGGCAGTTTGCTTCTCGGTCCCCTCGCAAATCCATGGAGAAGAGGTGGGTTGTGCCCTGGTATTGGCCCCTACCATCCCCCACCGGATCACCATGCCGACCCTGCTGACGGAAATCAGACCCTGGCTAAGAGACATGGGCCTGGCCGCCTATAAGTACCCCAGCGTTTGGAAGCTGGTCAGGAGGGAAGACTTACCCAGAACCGCCAGCCACAAGTACGTGCGGCGGGGCCTTTTTGAAGTGCTGGGCATCGCCCCCCGTGGAGTTGAACCGGCCCCTGGCAATGGGTCGGAAAAGCCTAAACTAGATTGGTCAGTGGTGACTGGATTCCAGTTTGTGCTGGTGTGCTACGTGATGTTGATGCACTTTGGGTCCGAGGCCTCCCTGGGTCCGGTTGCCAACCTGCGCCAGTTTCCCTGGCATATTCACAGCTTTTTTACCCTGTCGGGGTTTTCCCTGGCGGCCTCCATGCCATCGCCAATTACCAAGCCCCTGGGGTTTCTTAAAACCCGCATTGCCCAGATCTACCCCCTCTATCTAGTAGCGGTGGGCCTGGGGCTGGTTCACCTGCTAGTCAGTTGTCGACCGGCGACCTTCTCGCCAGCCTTTCACTGGGTTGCCCAGGGGGGCGATCTGGAGCGCCTCTTCTGCGAGGGCACCCCCTGGATACCTACCTCCTGGGGCGCTAACCTGGGCCTGACCCTGGGGGTATACCTGGCAGGGCTGCAGGCCACCCCCCTCTGGAAAACCACCTGGTTTTTAGGCTACTACCTCTGGTACATCTCGGTGTACTGGCAATGCCTGGTGATCTTTCCCTTTGCCTACAATGCCCTTTACCAAAAACGCGCCCAACTCCCTTCCCTCCTGCGCCTGATCGGCGGATTTTTAGGGATAAACCTGGTGCTGTTGCTGGTGTTCTGGTTTGGCTACGCCGCCAAAGCCACCGGCACCCCCGCCGACAACGCCCTGATGCTGGATTTTTATTTGTTTTCACCCCTATGGATGATCTACTTTCTGGTGGGTATGGCCGGGGCCTTCTTGTATGACGCCATCTGTCCCCTGGAGCGGCGACGCGGCCAGCCTTGGGGCCATATTGCCGATGCCATCACCCTAATGGTCCTAGGAATCAGTTTGGCCCATATCGCCCAGGGGAACTTTGCCGATGGCCATCAATTTTGGATGCGCCCCGAGGCTGCTAATAGCATCGCCGATCCCGCCCTGGTTAACCGTATCTGGGATGACCTCTACGCCCGGCTGTTTGCCCCCCTTACCCTGGTTTGGATTTTCACCCTCAGCACCGGGCAGGGGCTAACGGCCAGAGTGCTGCGGTCAAGGGGGATGACTCGACTGCTGGCCCCTACGGTCTATGGGTGTTTCCTCTTCCATCAAATGGTGGGGCAGTGGTACTACGCCCTCACCCGGGGCGAGTGGTGGAACTGGTGGAGCTACCGCAAAGCCTTTTACTGGTTTAGCCCCCAACCCTGCGCAATTGAGTGGTACGAGTTTGGGGGTCTGGTGATAGTGGTGGTTTTATTCACCAGGCTGGTGCGACCCCTGGATGGGGTTCTGAGACGGAGCGGGGTGGCCCGATTAGCTAGTGCCCCCCCAGCGACCGGAGATACCCTGGCGGAATTGATCCATATCGTCCAACAGATTACTGGACTGGAGGCCAAAGCAGAGTGGACCCTGGAGGAGTGCGGGCTAGCTTCCCTGGATATTGCCCAGTTTACTAACACCCTAAATGTCCAGCTGACGGGTCGAACCCACCATAGGATTAATATTTCTATTTCAGAGGTAATCGCGGCCGCCAGTCTGGGGGACCTGGCCGCTCGCCTCGATCAACACTATCTGTCACCGGGAAGCCCAGGCTAGGACCGGAGTAAAACTCCTAGCTCTAGCCTGGGGGCATTGCCGATCAACTGGCCGCTAACTAGAGACCCGCTGCCGCAGGGGGTAGGGGGCCGTGGCTTTCACCGCAGGACTAGCCTGCTGCACCAGGGCCTCCACCAACCCGGGGAAAAGCCGTTGCAACCAGACTGCCCCATGGCTCTGCCAGCCCACCAGAATCTCCCGACGGCCCTGCTGCAGACCCGTCACCAGGGCCTCGGCCACCTGTTCTGGGCTCACCGGTTGCACCCAGCGAAACCAGTCAAACCCCCGCACCATGTCGGTGTCGGTGAGGGAGGGTAGCAGGGCCACCACCCGCACCTGGTAAGGGGCCAGCTCGCTGCGCAGGGCCTGGGTAAAACCCAGGATGGCGAACTTCGTGGCGGAGTAGGTAGCCATGGTGGGGGCCGCCACCTTGCCCATTAAACTAGAGACGTTGACAATGCAACCCTCCCGGCGCACCGCCATGCGGCGACCCACCAGACGGGTGACGGTATAGAGCCCCACCAGGTTGGTGGAGATTTCCGCCTGCACCTGGGGAAGGCGAGCCTGCAGAAAGGGGGTTTGGTGGGCTACCCCGGCACAGTTAACCAGTAGATGCACCGGACCATGGTGCTGCCAGGCCTGGGCAATCACCACATTCACCTGGATGGGGTCCGCCAAATCCACTGTTAGCACCACCCCTTCAGCCCCCCACTGGGATAATTCTTCTGCCACCTGACAGAGGCGATCGCGGTTACGGGCCAGTAACAAAATTCGTTGGCAGCCCTGCTGGGCCAGCCGGTGGGCGATGGCTCGCCCAATCCCTCGAGATGCCCCGGTAACCAGGGCGGTTTTTCCTTTAAAGTTCATCGTTGTCCTCCTTCTGCAGGGAAACCCCACAGTGAGATGGCAGCCAACCCAAGGGCAAGAGCCCCCCTAGGGGATTCCCCCGGGTACTGCCTGAATCAAGGTTGTAAAAAAGCAATGGGCACAATAGCCAGCGGTGACAATAATCGGAACCAGTCTCTACAGGGTTTGCAGGGATAGAGCGCTCTCTTGAATTACGGGGTCACCTAATCAACCAATCTGGCAATAGACAGAACCATGGTTTTACTCTCCTTAACGAAGGTCTGAATCAACCATTGCTACCGACCTTAACACCGGGATCGGGGATCGACAACTATTCTGATCAAAACCGAAAAACTGTAACATACTGTAGCCGCCCTCTCATAAAAGTCCGACCCTGCTCCAGTCTTCCAACTTTCCCATCACCCCAGACCAGACCATAAACCTAGTTCCAGAAAAGTTTACCCTGCAGCCAAGGCTTAACTTAAAACTCAACTCGGTCTGATTTCTAAAATGAGAAGCCGATATTCTGAGGTGATGCACCCCATAGTTTTGTTGCCAGAACGTTACAATGCCCTATCCCCTCTTCCCTTTAGCCTGCATTATTCATGAGGCCTACCAGTAGGCAGTGACTTGGCCCCCGATGAGTCAACTGCA
>JBEIUS010000122.1:0-10798 GCA_040374235.1 Leptolyngbya sp.
AAATGATACCCCGATGGCGATCAAGCCATAAATATGCTCTGGATTTCCAGGAAATCAAGGAATCCTCCACGAAATAAATTCCATTTTCTGCACCTTACTTGATTATTAAAACAGGGCCGTGGCAATCAATAGGGTAGGTCTTAAATCGGTTGACAATGACGACCAGTCTCACCATTACGATTGACCGATTATTGGCCGATCGGGAATGGTTATCATTTTGTATTTGGGGTATTTGTGAGTTCTTTGCGAACTGTCTTTGGTTTTTATTGATTGGGGTAATTGTATCCGTAGATACTTTTCTTGGTCGAATCCTCTTTTAGGATTGGGCATATCAACCAGGTTTAGCTTGGCGTGGCTAAAGCCCTTGAGAGTAGGTGCCCTGAGCACTAGCGCAACTATCCCGAAAATCTTTTCTGGAGAGACTCTCAAGCCCAGGCTATTTAGGACTACTGCTTTGTCAAACTGGTCAAGATTTTAGGCGATAGAAATTCCTCTACGCGAGGTTGAGGATTATTATATTTTTGCAGTCCTATGCAGGCTGTGAGAATTTTTTCCTTTGCCCTCCCTGGCAAAGACACAATTAGTCTTTGTCACTCCTTTGTTCATTTCATTTTAGATGAATCGACTATGGCTTCAACCCTGGTCCGTGGAAAATATGTTATTTGCAAGGCCATCGATCGCGCCAGCGTCGAAATGATTGAAGACGGTGCCGTGTTTCAACAGGATGGCCGCATCGTCGAGGTAGGCCCCTACGACCAACTGGCCCAGAAGTACACCCCCGATCAGGTGGTGGGGTCGCCCCACCATGTGGTGATGCCGGGCTTTGTTAACAGTCATCACCACGTGGGCCTGACCCCCTTTCAGCTAGGCTCCCTGGATTACCCCCTGGAGTTGTGGTTCGCCAGCCGGTTGTCGGCCCGGGCCGTCGACCCCTACCTGGACACCCTCTACTCCGCCTTTGAGATGATCGAGTCGGGGGTTACCACGGTACAGCATATCCACGGCTGGCTGCCGGGCCCCGCCAGCCTCTGGCCCGATATTACCGGCAAGATTTTACAGGCCTACGCCGACATTGGCATGCGGGTGTCCTACTGCTTTGGGGTGCGCACCCAAAACCACTTTGTCTACGAATCTAACCAGGAGTTTGTGGCCAAATTGCCCCCCAGCATTGCCGCTGACATGGAGGCGATCCTCACCCCCCAGGAGGTGCCCCTGGCGGACTACCTGGGGTTCTTCACAGACCTCTGGGGCCGTTGGAACGGTCAGGCCAGCGATCGCGTTCGCATTCAGCTGGCCCCCGCCAATCTGCACTGGTGCGACGACCATGCCCTCACCACCCAGACCGAATACGCCCATAAGTACCAGGTGGGCATGCACATGCACCTGCTGGAAACCCCCTACCAGATGGAGTACGCCCAGCGCCGCACCGGCACCAGCGCCGTCAAGCACCTACACAAGTTAGGGGTGCTGGGGCCCCACCTCACCCTGGGCCACGGCGTCTGGCTAACGGCGGAGGATATCGACCTGATTGCCGAAACCGGTACCCTGATCTGCCACAACGCCAGTTCTAACCTGCGGCTGCAGAGTGGCATTGCCCCCCTGAATTACTACGCCGAGAAGGGGGTACGGGTGGGCATGGGGCTGGACGAAGCCGGCCTCAACGACGATCGGGACATGCTGCAGGAAATGCGCCTGGTGCTGAAGCTGCACCGCCACCCCGGCATGGATTCCCGGGTGCCCACCGCCCCCCAGGTGTTCCAAATGGCGACGGAAAATGGCGCCCACACCACCCGCTTCGCCGCAGAAATCGGCACCCTGGAGGTGGGCAAGGCCGCTGACCTGGTGTTGATGGACTGGCACCACCTGGCCTACCCCTACCTGGATGACACCATCCATCCCCTGGAGGCGGTGATTCAGCGCAGTCGTACCCACGGCATTGACCTGGTGATGGTGAACGGCCAGGTGATTTTGCAGGGGGGCCAATTTACCCGGGTGAATAAGCAGGCCCTGCTGGAGGAGTTAGCCGCCTCCCTGCGGGCCCCCCTCACCCCGACGGAACTGCGCCGTCGCGAACTGGCCCGGGAGGTATTTCCCTACGTCAAAAAGGTCTACGACGGCTGGTTTGACCCCCAAAGCTGCGATTCCTTTTATCGCCCCAATTGTTGCCATCGTCATGGGTAATTGGGGGTGACGCTAGACCGCCTTCGCTCCCCTCCGTTTCTCTGGTTGCTCAACTGTTCCATTCATTCATCCGTCTTACCTAGGAGTTGAATCCCTATGTTCCGTGCTACCAGCAGTCGTCGTCGGTTTTTGGGTCTGACCATGGGTACGGCCCTCACCCCGGTTATGCTTTCCCTCTTGAATAGCTGTACCGGTGGCAATTCCACCAGCAGCAAGGAGGGCAATCGAGCCATCAAGTTTGCCCACGGGGCTGGGCTTTGCAACATGCCCCTGTTCTACGCCGCAGAAAAACAATTGTTCAGCAAGTATGGTTTTAGCGGTACCGCCGCCCTCACCCCCATGCCCGCCGATGTGGCGGTGCAGCTGGCCACCGGCCAGGTGGAAATGGCGGTGATTCCCTTTACCAATGCGATCGCCGCCTATACCCAAGGGGCCTCCTTCCAGGTGGTGGCGGGCAGTGGGGTGGAGGGGTTGATTCTGGTAGCCAAACCGGAAATTAAATCCTTTGCTGACCTCAGGGGTAAGAAAATTGCCACCTTCCAGGCCGACACCCTGGATGTGGTGGTCTACGACTACCTGAAAAAGAATGGCATGACCTACAACGATGTGGAAATGGTCTACCTGGGGGATTCCACCGAGCTGCTGAATGCCTACGTCTCTGGTCAGGTGGACGCAGTCAGCCACATTGAGCCCTACGCCACCAAGGCGAAAACCGCCACCAAGGGGAATATCCTCGGCAACGGCACCGATATCTATGGTAAGTATTACCCAGATTGCGTTCTGGCGGTGCGTAACGAGGTGATGGCGGCGGAGCCAGAGATGGTTAAAGATGTGATTCGAGTCTTCTTCGAGTCCCAGTACCAGATCGAGAACAACTTTGAGGAGGCGGCTAAAACCACCATCGACAAGTACTACAAAACCGACATGGCCAGCCTGTTGGCCTCCGCCAAGGCCCAGCCCCCCGGCGTCGATATCCGCGATAAGCGAGACTTTATGTACAGTCGGGCCGAGAGCATGCTGGAGCTGAACTACATCAAGGCCCTTCCCGATGAAAAGTTTGTTAACTTTGACCTGCTAGAGGCGGTGATTAAGGAGAGCCCTGAACTCTGGCAGCGGCTGAAGGTAAAGGTGACCGCCTAGGTTTTGAGTCCTTGCCTGGGGCCCTACCAGTGTTGCTCCTGGGGCCCCAGGCATTTTCCCACCGTGGGAGATTGATTGTCCGGTAACGGTTATGTCCCCGCTATTTCACTACCCTACTGCCATGGCTACGTCCTCCCCTACCCTCGCCGAAGCAGCATCACCCCCCGCCGTACCCCGCCCCCAGCCCTGGTGGCAACGGGCCGCCATTGCCGTGGGGTGGTGGTGCCTTTCCCTGGGGTTATTTATCGGGCTATGGGAGCTGATCGTGGCCCTGGGGTGGGTTAACCCGATTATTTTGCCGGCCCCCCACCAGTTTATCGGGGAGATCACCAATCAGGAGCAATTTCTCGCCCCCCGCATCGGTGTGCAACGGGTGGGGGGTAATTTTGTTTTACTGACGGCGGTGGTGGCCACCCTGAAACGGGTCTCCCTGGGGCTAATTCTAGGGTTTTTGGCGGCCCTGCTGGTGGGCGGGCTGGCCTGCTATTTTCGCCTGGTGGGCAAGTTGACCCTACCGGTGATCACCCTGCTGGCCCCCATCGCCCCCATCGCCTGGATTCCCTTTGCGATTATGGCCTTTGGTATCGGCGACGGGGCGGCGGTGTTTGTGGTGTTTATTGGCATCTTCTTCCTGCTCACCCTGGCCACGGTGAATGCCATTGAGAACGTTAATCAGTTGTATATCAACACCGCCAGGGTGCTGGGGGCCAACCGGCGCCAGGTGATGTTTCGGGTGATTTTACCGGCCATTCTGCCGGACCTGTTTTTCATCATGCGGATTAACTTCTTCGCCGCCTGGATGGCGGTGCTGGCGGCGGAGATGGTGGGGGTGAACACGGGGTTGGGGGCGATCGTCATGGTGGGTCGCCAGATGTTTAACCCCAAGTTGATGTTCCTGGGGATGGGGGTGATTGGGGTGGTGGGTTACCTGCTGGATCTAGGCCTCCGCCAGATCCAACAGCGGGTGCTGTGGTGGAAGGGGTCTGCCCAGGTTTAGGGGCAAAGGCTTTGGCAACCGTTCAGGGGAGTAGAGGTGGAATTTAAACCTATGGATGAAATTACCTGTCGTCAGGTTAGTAAGGTGTGGAACCAGGGCCGCAGTGACGCCAATTTGGCCATTGATGATATCAGTTTTACCGTTAAGACGGGGGAGTTCCTGGTGATCATTGGCCCCAGTGGCTGTGGCAAGAGCACCCTGCTGAGTATGATTGCTGGCCTGGAGGTGCCCACCGCCGGAGCCCTGTTCCATCGCGATCGCCCCATTCAAGGGCCTGCCCCGGAGCGGGGCATGATTTTCCAACAGCCCTCTCTGTTTCCCTGGCTATCGGTGCTGGACAATGTGGCCTTTGGCCTCAGCCTGCAGGGGCTGGGCAAGGGGGAGCGCCAGGAGCGGGCCCGCCATTATCTGCAGCAGGTGGGGCTACTCAAGTCAGCCCACCGCTATCCCCACCAGTTGTCGGGGGGGATGCAGCAACGGGCCTGTATCGCCCGGGCCCTCTGCCTGGGGACCGAAGTGTTACTGATGGATGAACCCTTCGCCGCCCTGGATGTGCAGACCCGCCAGCAGATGCAGACCTTCTTGCTGGAGCTATGGCAGGGCAGTGGCACCACCGTGGTGTTTGTCACCCACCACATTGACGAAGCGGTTTACCTGGCCGATCGGGTGCTGATTTTAACCGCCAATCCCGGTCGGGTGCTGGAGATATTGCCGGTGCAGATGGCCCGGCCCCGGGATCTGATGGGTAAGGACTTCGATGACCATCGCAATCTGTTTATTCACCATCTGCGATCGGAGGTGCTGCGGGCCTTTGAAGAGCAGGAACTGGCGGAAATGCTGGATACTCGAATCTAGGCAGGAGACTGGGGTCAGGGTTTACTAGGGAATTGGGGTGATGCTGAATAAATTTCCCGGCTTACAAAGCCTGAGTCAGTGGATTGGTGGGCGCCAAGGTCAAGGGGAGAGTCCCGCCATTGATATTTGGGTCTATGCCGAACCGGCTGGGGAGGAAGCCAATCCTTTACGACGCAATGTGTTGCAGTGGCGGCGTTTGATCACCGCTGTGCCGGACCCAATCTTTAGCTTTGCCGGTCAGCCGGTGGATGTGGTGGGGTTTGTGCACCGCCCCCTGGGCACATCGCCCAACCAGCTGGTGGTGGCCCGCCAGATTATTCGTTGTTGCCTGGCGGATACGGTGCCCCTGGGGCTGACCCTGCAGGGGGAGGACCTGGCCACCTACGCCGACCAGAGTTGGCTGCGGGTGCGGGGGCGCTTTGAGGGTGTGCAACAGGGAACGCGATCGCAGCTGGTGGTCATCCCCGATCGCCTGGAGGTGATCGATCCACCGCAAAAGCAGTACATCAATGGAGTATTTTAGAGGCGGATGGACCCGAGACCGCTGCCTCGCCCCCATCCCCTTAGCCCCTATCAGGAGATTACCCCCATGGCCCAGGTTTTAATCAAAGGTGGTCGGATCATCACCGCTGTGGACGACTACCAGGCCGATATTCTCATTAGCGATGGCCGCATTGAAGCGATCGGTCGCAGTCTGGCCCCAGATAATGCCGAGGTCCATGAGGCGGGGGGGTTGATGGTGTTCCCCGGTGGTATCGATGCCCACGTCCACATGGAAACCCCCATGGGCAATGATGTCTACACCTGCGACAGCTTTGAAACCGGCACCCGCTCCGCCGCCTTTGGTGGCACCACCACCATCATTGACTTCGCCCAGCAATTCCACAACGATAGCCCCAAGGCCGCCCTAGACCGCCGGCTGGCGGCGGCAGAACCCCAGTGCTGTGTGGACTACGCCTTCCATGTCATCCTCACCGATGTCAACCCCGGCTCCCTGGGGGAGCTGCCGGACCTGATCAACCAGGATGGGGTGTCTAGCTTCAAACTCTACATGGCCTACCCGGGGGTGTTGATGGTGGATGACGCCGCCATCTTTAAAACCATGCGCCGGGTGGGGGTACATGGGGGCATGGTTAACCTGCACGCCGAAAATGGGGTGGTGATCCAGGCCCTGGTGGAGGAGGCCCTGGAGCAGGGCAACACCTCCCCCAAGTATCACCAGCTCACCCGGCCCCGGCTGATGGAGGGGGAGGCGGCCCACCGGGTGATTCGCATCGCCGAGCTGGCGGAGGTGCCGGTGTACATCGTCCACCTATCCGCCAAGGAGGCCCTGGAGGCGGTGGTGGAGGCCCGCGATCGCGGCATCCCCGCCTTTGCCGAAACCTGCCCCCACTACCTATTCCTCGACGACTCGGCCTACGACGCCCCCGGCTTTGAAGCCGCCAAGTACGTCATGACCCCGCCCCTGCGGGACCACGAGTGTCAGCACGCTCTCTGGCGGGGGCTGCGGTTTGATGACCTGCAACTGGTGGCCACAGACCACTGCCCCTTCTGCTTTAATGAAAACCCCCTGGGGATTTTGAAGTCCAAACAAATCGGTCGAGATAACTTCAACCGCATCCCCAACGGCGCCCCCGGCGTGGAACTGCGCCTCACCCTACTCTACGACGGGGGCGTGCGGGCCGGGCGCATTACCCTCAATCGCTTTGTTCAACTCACCGCCACCGCCCCCGCCAAGATGTTTGGCCTGTTTCCCCGCAAGGGCACCATCGCCGTCGGCAGCGACGCCGATCTGGTGATCTTTGACCCCAACGAAAGCCACACCCTCAGCGCCCACACCCACCACTCCCTGGTGGACTATTCCCTGTTTGAAGGACGCCAGGTCACCGGCAAAGTTAAAAAGGTGTTTCTGCGGGGCCAGTGCATCGTCGACGGTGAACAATGGCTAGGGCACCCTGGCCAGGGGCAATACCAACCCCGGGGGGCCTCCGGTCGAGTGCTGTAACCAGGGAGACCCTGGCATAGACATAAGTAGATCGGCCTCTCCTGGCTACTAAATTGTGACCACTGACCCGCGCTCGCAGAAGCCAGAACTTAGCCGTCAGGAGGGGTCGGCAAGCTTGTATCATAGCTCCGAGAATTTCTGCCCAAAAAAGTAGATGCCCAATTCACCAGGAATGGACATCTAAAAAGTTTATATATCGCAAAGGTCTTTATTAAGTTTGACCTTTATTTATATAAAATTAGTATTCCCGAATTTCTTCGCAAACCTCGAAAATATAATTTTTCCTTTATGTTTCGATGGAACAATTTTTGTTGCACAGCATTGCATTATGTGTAGATCGAGTTAGCACCCCCAGGTTAGGGTTGATCGGACAACCCTATACCCCGTGGGGTGACATCACCCAGGATCCTCAATCATGGGACATGGGTCAGTTGGCCCGGATCGCCTCCAGCAGATTCTCTCGAGTGTGCTCCAGGTTAGCCCCCTGGATATCCACCCGGTAGCGGAAGGGGGAGAGAAACCCCTGGATTTGCCGGGCCTGGCAGGCCAGGTGCAATTGGGTGAGGGCCACCTGGCGATCGCTATCCAGGGTTTCCAGGTAATCCCCAAAGCCTAAAAAGGCCAGGCGGTAGAGCAACTCCTGGGTAAACTGGCCCTGGAAATAACCGCCATGGACATCCCGTTTGCCCCGGGCGTAGTCCAGAGTGAGGAGCAAATAATCCCAGGGTTTCAGCACCGTTTTACAGCGGGCGCGGCTGAGCAGGCCCAGGGGTTCGGCGGAGCAGCTATTGGTGGCGGGGTCGTACCTGATATCCCGGTAGTCGGTGCAGTCAAAGTAGGTGAATAGATCCGCCAGGGTGGCCTGGTTACTGTCACCCTCGCTCTGGGCTTTAAACAGATCCGCCAGGGTAACCACCTGGTGGCCCGACCAGCGCTGGTAGGTGAGGAACAGACCGTCCATGACGTTATGGGTATAGCGGGTGATGGCCTCCCCCAGGGGCAGCCTGGGCAGCAGCTCCTGATCCAGGGCGGTGAGATTAATCAGGCCGTAGTCGTCGCCATTCCCCTGGGGGTTTTGCAGGGCGACATTGCCCAGCCGATAGCCCCGGGCCTGGGTGCGGCTGGGGAAGGCGATGTAATTGGCGGCGGTGGAGGCTAGCCGTAGGGCGATATCCCCCTCGTTACAAAATAGGTAGGATTCGGGAAAACGCTTCAAGGAGCTAGCCAGGAAATTGGCCCGACTGGAGATAATGGTCAGCACCGGAATGTCGGGGGATACCAAAATCAGCCGTTGCAGTTGGAAGACATCGCCAATGTCGGGGCTGGGTTGTTGGCTGATTGATCGGGGGTCAAACACATCGGAGAGCACCCGGATCACATTAGTGACCACAAAGCCCCCCATGCTGTGGCCAATGAAGCTGAGTTTGACCTTGCCCGCCGATCGCGATCGCCACTGCTGCTGGGCCCTGGCCATGGCCTGGAGATCGTCACTGTTGCCTGAGGCGGTGCGGCACACCAGGGCATGGTCGATTTGCCGCAGCAGTTCCACCAAGTCAAGGACGCCAAAGTTATCGGCCCGGTAATAATCACGGAAGTAGACTATTAATCGCAGCACCACCAGGGCCGCCATCAAAATGCCGCAGACAAATACCCCCACCAGGGCCAGGTTGACCAGCAGGGTAATCCAGGAATGGGGCCATAGGGGGGTGATCGCCTTCACCGTCATGCCCTTGAGGAGCAGTAGCAACAGGGCGCCGATGCCCCCCATGATCAGGATATCCCGGGGAAGGCGGGGCAGGGCGGCTAGGGCTTCGCCAATTTTCTTGGGGCTAAAGTCAACGTTTTCCGATGGCCAGCGATAGCCGATGAAGACCCGGTTGGTCTGGTTCCGCAGGGCGGTATCGTGCTGGTTGATAAACTTAAAGATGCTGCTATACCAGTTGATTACCCCCTGGCGGTTGGTGTTATAACCGTGGATGGCGATCACCAGTTCAGCGCTGCTGTCGGGGTCTTGGCTGATCATCCGGTGCAGGCGATTGGCGATCTCTTTGATCCCCTGGGTGGCTTGCTGTTGCAGGGTGGCATCGGCTTCCCGGGCTTCTTCGATGTTGGGGGGGGCGCTACTCATGACAAAGTAACCGGGGATAGAGCCCTCTAGACCGGTGTTACCGCCTAGGTCAACTATCTGGGGTAGGTTTCCTGGTTGAAAGATGAATTTTTGAATAGTGAAGGGGAGGTTGTCCATGGGGTCTGTCCTTAGGGCGGCAGGTTAGGTGCCTTGTCAAAGCCCCTACTCTTAACCTAGGCTAGTCTAACTAACTGAATCCATGCCCGAAAGTTGATGAAACGCTACCTTGGTGTCATCAATGCATAGCCTTCCTGATTAATGAACCCATGCCCCGATCTAGTGGGGGAGCGGGGAAGACTCTATTAAATCCACCTAGTTGTCCTGCATCCTGTTCCTGTTGCCCTGTGCCCGCTGCCTTGCGCCCTGCCTGCTAAAGTAAAACTGTTGCGGTGCTCTGGGGGAGGGGGCTATGGCAAAACCGGGTCAGGGCGATCGCTGGGCTGGTGATTGGGTGACCTATACCCCAGCTAGTGCCCTGCGGCGGCCCCGGGAGCTAGGCAGGGCCATGGTGGAGGACCTGGGGCGATCACGGGGGTTGGCCTGGCGGTTGCTGGTTAGGGACTTGAGTAGTCAGTACCGCCGATCGCTATTGGGGGTTTTTTGGGCCTTTATTCCGCCGATGGTGACGGCATTGGGGTTAACCCTGGCCAAGAATAGTCAGGTGCTGAATATTGGGGAGACGGATATTCCCTACCCGGCCTATGTGATGTTTAGCATGGCCCTATGGCAAACCTTTGTGGAGGCCACCAACCGACCGATGCAGTCGGTGATTGAGGCTAAGCCCATGCTGGCGAAGATTAACTTCCCTCGGGAGGCCTTGATCCTGGCGGGGCTGGGGCAGGTTTGCTTTAACTTTGCCGTCAAGCTGATCTTAATCCTGGGGTTGTTTTGGTGGTTTGATATCAGCGCCAGTGGCCGGGCGGTGCTGGCGGTGGTGCCCCTGATCCACCTGATTTTGTTGGGCACGGGGGTGGGTTTGCTGTTGACACCGATTGGCGCCCTCTACGAAGATGTCTCCCGTGGCCTCACCCTAATCATGGCGGTTTGGCTGTTTCTGACCCCGGTGATTTTCCCTACCCCCACCACCGGGCTGTTTGCCACCCTGGTGCGGTTGAACCCGGTGACGCCGCTGCTGGTGACGGTGCGGGAGTTGACCATTGCCCCTGGGATAGTCTCTAGCCCCTTGGGGTTTGGCTGGGCCAGTGGTTTAGCCCTGGTTTTGGTGTTGGTGGGCTGGCTGGTCTATCGGATTACCATGCCCTTTGTGATTGAACGGATGAGTGCTTGATGGTGGCGATGAGGGACGATCAAGGCCAGGCAGAACTGGGGTTAGAGGGCCCAGTGGTGCTGTCGGTGGAGGGGGTATCTAAGAAGTTTTGCCGCAGTTTGAAGCGATCGCTGTTCTACGGTGTGCAGGATGTGGCGGGGGAATTGCTGGGCGCCCGTCGTCACCAGGTGGATCTACGACGGGAGGAGTTTTGGGCTCTGGATA
>JBEIUS010000211.1:0-4437 GCA_040374235.1 Leptolyngbya sp.
CATTCTGGAAAGTGATAATCCCCAAGAACGTCAGATCCTCAGTGCCACCGCCGACTACCTGAAGGATCTGGGTAAAATCGACACCCTGGTGATTGCCGGGGGTGATTCCGCCCCCGCCCCCTCGGGCTCCTTTTCCCTGGGCACCGTCCTGGCTCCCCTGGGGGACCTATGGCAGAGCCTCTATCCCCTGCTGGAGCGGCCCCTGGACTACACCACCGATTTTCTCGCGGATAGTCGTCGCCCCGCCCTCACCCTACTCTGGCTGGTGGTGGGGCTGATCGGTCTGCGGCTGGCCAGTGGGGTGGCGGCGGCGGTGGACAGCACCCCCCTGTTTGGTGACCTGATGGAGTTGGTGGGACTTTACTACACCGTCACCCTGGTGCGGCGCCATCTGCTCAGCAGCGGTGATCGCCAGCAACTCCAGCAAAACCTGGAGGTCTGGTGGCGTCAGGTGATCGGTCCTGAACAGCCTCCCCGCCAGGCCCCTCGGCCCCAGGCCAGCCTAGCCCTGGCCCCTCATCTAACTAGCCAGGGGAATAGCAATGGCCATAGCACTAATGGGCAGAGCCATAGAGCCCCCGCCACCCCATCCCGGCAATTGTTCGCCGGGGTTACTGGTACGGTACAGGTGCTGATCCCCCTGACGGGTCTGGTGGATGTGGAGGCCCTGCGGGCCAAGCTCACCAAGGATCTGGGGAAGGTGGAGGCGGAAGCCCAGACCCTGGCTGGACGGCTGAATAACCCGGGCTTTGTGGATAAGGCCCCCACCACCGTGGTGGCGGGGGCCCGGCAAGCCCTGGCGGAGGCGGAAGCCCAGGCGACGATACTGCGCGATCGGCTAGGGCGACTCTAGACCCGGTTTTGTTAACCCTATCGAATGAAGTTTTACCGCTCTAGCTGGCCTAAGTTAGCGTGGATCAAGGCCCCATTGACTACGGGGTGGGTAGCTGCGAAGTAAATCACCTCAGCAATTTCCTGGGGTTCAATTAGTCGGTTCTGAGCATTCATACCCTTAATAGCCTCTATGATGCCCTGATCATGGTTTAAATGAGCCATTAACATGGGGGTATCGGTAAAGCCAGGACATATACAGGCGGTGTGAATCTGGCGATCGCCCAGATCCTGACAGGTGGCCCGCATTAGTCCAGCCGTAGCATGTTTTGAAACCACATAGCTGAAGGCCCCAGCAACAGCCTTTTCTGACAAGGTAGAACCCAGGTAAATAATGGCAGAACCTGCCGCCATGTGAGGTAAAATAACTTGGTTCAACAGGCTTGGTGCTACTATCCCAACTTCTAAGACATCCCTAAAACTGATAGCATCAATGGTGTCAAGACTATCTTTCCTAAGATGGGCAGCATTATGAACTAAAACAGTTATGTCGGGGATTTTTAGCCGGGGTAAAAGCTCTGCTTTGAGAACTATTTCACTATCCTTTTGGCTAAGATCAACCTGGATATTTAACACTCCATCGACAGCACACAGGCCCCTGGAAATATTGATAACATCCCAACCGTTTTGCTTAAAGCATTCAACCGTAGCCAGTCCAATCCCACTAGTTCCCCCTGTTATCACCAATTTACCCATAGTCATGGCCTTTTCCAAAAGCTGCTGCCTGACTGCCCTGGCCCCGAGGAAACCTTAACCTCTATAGAGTGAATACAATTTTGGGGATGACTCTCTGCATGGATTATTAACTTTTGCAAAAACCAATAGGAAAGTTCCTCTACGGTAATATTGGATAGCTCAAGTAGCTTGACATCCCGGCGAAGAAAAGGTATCTTCTCCTTGCCAAAGTCAAAGAAAGCATAGATGTAGTCATCAGTCTCTTCAATTTTAAGAGCAGGATTATTAAGGGGAAGAAGCACAACTTCGTCTAGGTAATCACAAAGCTGAATAATAGCTTTTTTATAGATTTGATAGTCGAAGGTCATGCCAGTTGATAAAACTTCTGCTTCGATAGCAGCATAAACTGAGAAACGATGACCATGTAAGTTCTCCCTTTCACTGTCAGAAAATATGGTGAAGTGACCGGCGGAGAAGCTCATTCTTTCTTTGAAGAGCTCAATTTTTGTCAGGCGCGTATTCATTGCTTTCTAGTATTTTAGAGCTAGAACGGTTTTCGATAGAGTGAGACGCCGAATTGCTCAGTCCTACCCCCTAGCGCTTGGCTGTTGGAATTTCACGCTGTGCCCCCTTGATAAGGGGGGCAGGGAGTAATCACATCGCACTTCACCCGAGTGAAAACCGTCATAGCAGATCTTTGCAAGATTATATAGCGGTTTTCGATAGAGTGAGATATACAATTGCTGAATTCTAAATTCCCCCAGTATCTGGCTATCTAAGTTCCCCACTGTCCTCCCCTTGGTAAGCAGCTACGGTGTACACACAGGTGATCAAATCTAACCCAATCAGTGACAAACTGCCCCCCAGCCCCCAATTCCGGGGGAGCCGAAATACTGAACTTTGCGGTGATTATCCTACTCCATAGGTATAGTTTGAGACTCCCTTTGGCTTTTCAAACAACCTCTCACCCGGGTGAAATCTGCTCCGGTACTTTCACAGGATTACCTACTCCACCATAAACGCCTGACGGACGCGCAGCACCCCATTCTCGTAGGGCTCTCCATTGACGTTGACCACCACGTGCTTTAGATCCCCCGTAAAACGAAAGGGGGCCTCGTAGAGGTCACTCACCGGGGTCTCGCTGTCAAAGCCACAGCACAACCCTTCCCCAGATAGGGACCAGCCAAAGGGCACCGTCCGGGGGACCTCGCCGCTGCCAACCGATTGGTCATTAACGTAGAGGTTGGCCACCCCCCCTACCCCCTGGGTGCCGTAGGCTGTCATTTCGGGGGTAATCTCGTACTGGCTGGTGACCTGGAACTCTAGGCCCAGGGTGACCGGGCCAGTGGGCACCGCCACCTCGGAAACTACGCGGTAACGCTCGATACCGAGGAAGTTATGCTCATAAATCAGTTTGCCCCCCTGGATAAAGAAGGACCAGCCGGCGAAGCGGCCCCCCTGGGCGATCAGCACCCCTTCCGCGCCGCCCTCCGGCAGAACCGCCGTGGCCACCACCTTGAAGGGCCGCATGCGCAGGTTCACCGCCGCCTCATTGTCGATCCGGCTGGCCCCCGGGTAGTAGATGTAGCTGGGGCGGGCCGGGAAGGGCCGGGGCCGCAGGCCCTTCTTCTGTTCGGTGTGCAGCGGAAAGACATCGTACTTGCCGGCCTGGGCAAACCACAGGCCGATCATCTCCTGCAGCCGGTCGGGATACTGGTCCGCCAGGTCGTGTACCTCGGAAAAATCCCGGGTCAGGTCGTACAGCTCCCACCGGTCCTGAATGAAGGGCAGGTTCGGGTCGCCGGGGCCATCCGCCGGAATACCGGGGATGGCATGGAAGGTGACCGCCTTCCAGCCCCTGTGGTAGATAGCCCGGGATCCGTACATCTCGTAGTACTGGCAGTGGCGGACCTCCGCCCCCTGGGCCTGATCGAAGGTGGAGGCCAGGCTCACCCCGGCGATCTCCTCCTGGGGCACCCCCTTCACCATGGTCGGCATCTCCACACCGAGGACCTCCAGCACCGTGGGCATCACATCAATGGCATGGGCATACTGGGAGCGGACCTCACCGCGGGCCTGGATACCCTGCGGCCAGGAGATGATCATCGGGTCAGCGATGCCACCGTTGAAGACGTTGCGCTTCCAACGCTTGAAGGGGGTGTTGCCCGCCATGGTCCAGCCGGTTGCATAGTGGGGATAGGTGCCCTGGGAGCCCCAGGCCTGGTAGTGGGCCAGGTTGTCCTCCAGAGAATCGGGCATGCCGTTAAAGAAAATGTTTTCGTTGAAGGAGCCAATGCCCCCCCCTTCCCCGGAGGCCCCATTGTCCGAGACCAGGATCACCAGGGTGTTATCCAGATCGCCCCACTCCGCCACCGCCTCAAACAGGCGACCAAGGTGGTGGTCGGTGTGGCTGAGGAAGGCTGCGAACACCTCCATCTGTCGGCTGAACAGCCTCTGCTCGTCGGCGCTCAACTCCGCCCAGGGCTTCACCCAGTCAGGCCGGGCGGACAACTCGGTGCCGGCGGGGAGAATACCCAGCTCCAGCTGGCGCTGGAAGACCTGATCGCGGTAGACATCCCAGCCGCCGTCGAACCGGCCCTTGTACTGCTCTATCCACTCCGGCGGTGCCTGGTGGGGGGCATGGGTAGCACCGGGGCAGAAGTATAGGAAGTAGGGCTTGGTGCTGTCCACCACCCGCAGGTCACGGATGAAGGAAATCGCCCTGTCCGTTGGCCGTGGTGGGGTACGCCACGACGGCTTTGAGTCGGTCGCTGTAAAACCCAGGGTGCCTTGGAATTTCTCACCTTGCCAAGTCATAGTTGATTAACTCCGTAGATCCTACAGACCAAATATAAAGTCAATAAACACCCA
>JBEIUS010000071.1:0-15414 GCA_040374235.1 Leptolyngbya sp.
CCCACCGTCCCGGGGCGGGGGTTGCTCGGGCGCCCTCCTTGTCCGGGGTTTGGGGGGGGCGGGGCCGACTCGCTTCCCTCGCCCCCCCGCGCCACCCGTAGGTATTCTACTTCAGGCAATATTTCTTTCCTTGCTGTGCTATCTGAGGGCCTTTATCCATGACCCCAATTCTGGCGGAAACCAGCTGGTTGATTCCCATCTATCCCCTAATCGGTACCCTGTTGACCATTCCCTGGTCACCAACCCTGATCCGGCGGACCGGTCCCCGTCCCGCTGGTTACATGAATATTCTCACCACTGCCCTGGCTTTAGCCCATAGCCTTTCCGCCTTCCTGGGGCTGTGGGGTAAGTCCTCTCCCCAGTTCTTCTTCGCCTCCTGGTTGCAGGCCCCGGGGCTGGATCTGGCCATTCCCCTGGAGGCCTCCACGATTACCCTGGGGGCCTGTGTGCTGATTACTGGCCTCAACCTGCTGGCCCAAATCTACGCCGTGGGCTACATGGAGATGGATTGGGGCTGGGGACGATTCTTTGCCATGATGGCCTTCTTTGAGGCTGGCATGTGTGCCCTGGTGCTGTGCAACTCCCTGCTGTTTGCCTACATGCTGCTGGAGCTGCTAACCTTGGGCACCTACCTGCTGGTGGGCTTTTGGTACAACCAGTCCCTGGTGGTGACCGGGGCCCGGGATGCCTTTCTCACCAAGCGGGTTGGGGATCTGGTGCTGCTCATGGGGGTGCTGGCTATTTATCCCCTGGCCCACACCTGGGACTTTCGCGAGCTGGCGGCCTGGGCCCAGACCGCCGAGGTGAACCCCACCCTGATGGCCCTGATTGGCATCGCCCTGATTGCTGGCCCCATGAGTAAGTGTGCCCAGTTCCCGCTGCACCTGTGGCTGGATGAAGCGATGGAAGGCCCCCTGCCCAGCACCATTCTGCGGAATGGGGTGGTGGTGACCGTCGGTATTTGGGTGTTGTTTAAGCTCTATCCGGTGATTTCCCTTTCCTCCACCGCCATGAGCTTTGCCATTGCGGTGGGGACGGTGACGGCGATCGGAGCCACCCTGATTGCCGCGGCTCAGATTGACATTAAGCGGGTGCTCTCCTACCTCTGCAGCGCCTACATGGGGTTGATGTTTATTGCCATTGGTGCCCAGCAGCCCAACGCTGCCTTGTTACTGGGCCTCACCTATGCCCTAGCCATGGGGGGGCTGGTGATGGCCAGTGGATCAATTGTTTTCAATGTCACCACCCAGGATATAACCCAGATGGGCGGCCTGGCCAGTCGGCGACCGATTACCGGGTTAGCCATGGTGATTGGGGCGGCAGGGTTGGCTGCCATGCCCCCCCTGGGCGGTTTCTGGGCCCTACTTTCCCTGGTTTCTGGTCTCTGGCAGAGTCAGCGGGGCGAACTGGTGGAGATCGTGCTGCTGGTGAACTGGTTGGTGGCCTTTACCCTGGCCCGTTTGATCGGTTTGATCTTTGCCGGCCAGCCCCAGGCCATGACCACCCGGGCCCCCGAACCAATCTGGCTGATTGTGGTACCCATGACCCTGACCGCCGGGTTTATTCTCCATCTGCCCTTGATTTTGGCCCAGCTGCAACTACTGCCGGCCTGGGCGCAGATCAGTCAAGACATGGCCCTGCTGCTCACCTGGTCAACCCTTTTGGGGGGGGCGATCGGCACCTTGCTCTACGTTAATCGGGTGGTTGAGCATCCCGCCAAGCTAGTGCAACGCCCTTTGCAGAACCTGCTAGCCTACGATTTCTATACCCCTAAGATCTACCGCAACACCTTCGTTTTAGCCATTGATCTACTGTCTAGGGCGACGGACTGGATAGACCGCTACGTGGTTGATGGCCTGGTTAACCTGGTCGGGGTTGCCTCCCTATTTAGTGGTGAGACCCTCAAGTATGGCAATACGGGGCGGCTGCAGTTCTACGTCCTCACCATTGCCCTGGGGGTGGCCCTGCTAGCCATAGTGATGACCTGGCAGTACCTATAGCCTGTGCCTAACTTAATCATCCCTTAACAGATCCCTGATCTCTGCAATGTTCTTCCCCCCTTCTCTGCCGTTATGCTCACTCCCCTGATTCTGATTCCCCTCTTCGGTGCCCTGGCCATCAGTTGCTGGCCCACCGCCCTCAGCCCCCGGCTGGCTCGCACTGGGGCAGCCCTGGTGGCGGGTTCGGCCCTACTCTGGACCCTCTGGCTATTTACCCAATTTGATCTGGCGCTGGCCGGCTTTCAATTCCAGGAGTTTCTGCCCTGGCTGCCGATTCTGGGCCTGAATTACGACCTAGGCCTGGATGGTCTAGGGCTGCTGATGGTGGCGCTGAATGCTCTGATCACCTGGATTGCGGTGCTGAGCAGCGGCTTGGAGACCGCTCGACCCCGGTTGTTCTACAGTTTGCTGCTGTTGGTCAGTGCCGGGGTGACGGGGGCCTTTCTGGCTCAGAACCTGCTGTTGTTCTTCCTGCTGTACGAGGTGGAGCTGGTGCCTCTCTACCTGCTGATCGCCATCTGGGGCGGTGGCAAGAAGACCTATGCGGCTACCAAGTTCCTACTCTACACCGCGCTCTCGGGAGCCTTTATGCTGGCCGGTTTCCTGGGGGTGGTGTGGCTGAGTGACGCAGCGGATTTCAGCTATCAGGCGGTGCTGGGTCACAACCTCCCCATGGGCTGGCAGCTGATCCTGCTGGGGGTGCTGTTGGTGGCCTTTGCCATTAAGATTCCCCTGGTGCCCTTCCACACCTGGTTGCCCGATACCTACGTTTCGTCTTCTACTCCGGTGGCCATGATGCTGGGGGGGGTGCTGGCTAAGCTGGGTACCTATGGCCTGTTTCGTTTTGGTCTGGGGTTGTTCCCCGATGCCTGGTCCCAGTTATCGCCCTACCTGGCGGTCTGGGCGGCGGTGAGCTTGATTTATGGAGCGGTGACGGCGATCGCCCAAAAGGACATCAAGCGCATGGTAGCCTACAGCTCCATTGGTCACATGGGCTACGTGCTGCTGGGGGGGGCCGCCATGACCGACTTGGCCTTGACCGGGTCGGTGACCCAGATGGTCTCCCACGGTTTAATCCTGGCGATTTTATTCCACCTGGTGGGGGTGATCGAGACCAAGGTGGGTACCCGAGAGTTGGACGTGCTCAACGGCCTGATGAATCCGATTCGGGGGTTACCCATGGTCAGTGCCCTCTTGGTGCTCGGTGGCATGGCCAGCGCCGGCATCCCCGGTCTGGTGGGGTTTGTGACGGAGTTTCTGGTGTTTCAGGGCAGCTACGCCACCTACCCGGTGCAAACCCTGCTGGGGGTGGTGGGCACCGGTCTGACCGCCGTTTACTTTGTGATTCTGCTGAACCGCACCTGCTTTGGCAAGTTGGATAACGCCCTAGCCTACTTCCCCCGGGTGACCTTTGGAGAAAAGCTACCGGCCTACGTGCTGGCGGGGCTGATTATCTTTCTGGGGATCCAACCCAACTGGTTGGTGAAGTGGGCGGAGCCCACGGCAACGGCGATGATTGCCGCCATTCCCCTACCCCTGCAGCCCCAACGGCTGATGGATGGGGACAGCCCGCCGCTAATGCCGGAGCCCACCTACGCCATTGCCAGCCCCGTGGATGAAAGCTGAGGCTAGAGCAGATCGGCGATCGCCTCCGGCACCAGGGTCACCCCCGCCGCGGCTAATTCCTCCAGCGATCGCCAGTGGGCCTGAAACCGTCGGGCCCCTTCCACCGCCATTAACACCTCCTGCTGGTACAGAGATCGATCCACAAGCTCGCCGTCGTAGACAAAGACAATCTCATGACCCGGTTTACCTTGGTAGTTAAAGATCGACTCCACCGTGGCCAGCAGTTTGACCCTGGTAATGGCCGCCCCCAGCTCCTCCTGAATCTCCCGCACCACCGCCTGCTGGCTGGTTTCGCCAAAGTCAATGCCACCCCCCAGGGGGCGGGCAAAGGATCGCTGATTAAGGGTGTCATAGCCCTGGTGCACCAAAATCTGATGGTCCCGACGGAGCAAACACAGGGCGATCGCCCGAATGCGTGGTTTTTTAGCCATGGTCTAGGGATCTCCCTGAATAGGTACTGGGCTGGATGCTAGTACTTTGAGGAGTCAGAATTCAGGAGTCAGCAGCCAGAAGCAGGCAGCTTTGTACCAGGGTCTTCCCTGCTCCCCCTCTCAAATAATTCTCCTTAACCCTCACCTTATAAAATACCGCCATGCCTACCCTCACCTCCACCCCGATTCCCCCCTCCACCCACCCCCACGCCGATGTGATCCACCGCCTGGAGGCGGGGGGCTCGATGTTGCCGGACACGCCGGAAAACCTGATGCAGATCATTGGCATCTACAAAGCCTACGCCGTCCCCATGGATTTCTACTGGCGCGATCTGCTCTACATCGCCGAGCGGGTGTTTCTCAACCCCCTGCCCGCCTTTAAGTACTTTCTACCCCAGTCATACCTGGATTTACCCAACCACTACGCTGGTGACAGCGCCGATCTGCGGATCTGGCGGGGGGAAGCCACCGCCCACCCCGAGCTGCTGGAGTTTATGGCCAGGGGGGAGCTGAAGATGAAGCTGCCCAAGCTCTTTCATCACCTCTGGCACGACCGGGTGAATATGGAGTTTGCCGAGGCCTGTATGCAGGCCATGCTCTGGCACCTGGAGATGGGGGGGCGGTTTAATGACTACCTCTACACCGACACCTACCGGCAAAACTGCGATCGCGCCATCCGCGCCTACTTTAAGCACAACCCCCTGATGCTGGGGCTGCACAAGCTATTCCCGGAGATGTTCTACGAAAAGTGTCGGGAACTCTCCTACTACGCCAATTTGGGGCTGTTCTGGGAGGTGATGGCGCCGGTGTTTTTTGAAATGTCGGACATCTACGACGAGGGCGGCTTTGCGGGGGTGCCCGATGCTATGGATTTCCTGGTCAACGGCATTTTTGCCGTGGCGGGCCGACCCATCTACCACCACGTCTACATCGGCGACGAATGCTTTGAGTTAATTCCCAAGTCCGAGGGCTTCACCTGGCTCTACGAAGCCGCCCTCCCCTACGTGGAGGCGGTGTTTTACCGCACCGCCCCCTTCCGGGGCACCAAGTCCTACAATGCCCAGGCCGGTCAGGTGCCCGCCGATCAAAAGGAGTTTCACTACGGCATTCTCTATGCCGATGTCTTCCCTGTGGGTAGCGCCGGCATTCCCCCCACCCTGCTGATGCAGGACATGCTGCACTTTTTGCCCCCCTACCTGCTGGACTACTACCATCAGCATTGCCGGGGGGAGGACGATATGCTAATTCAATTGGGCATCACCTTCCAGCGATCGATGTACAACGTCACCTCAGCGGTGATTCAGGCCCTGCGCACCGCCCTCCTCTACCCCCTGGATGACGCCAACCCCCGCCATCTCCTGGCCAATCGCCAATTCTTCGAAGCCCAGATGGATCGGTTCACCCGCCCCGAGGCCCGGCTGCGGGACGTTCAAAGCCAGGACTACCGCTAGGTGCTAGCCTGGAGGGGTCGCTAGGGTGGTCCATGGATCTGCTCTATACCCTGACCAGCTATCCCCCCGCCGTGGGCGGGGCCCAACTGCACAGCCATCACCTGATTCAACAGGTGCAGGGGCACCACGGGGTGACCGTGGCCTGCCACTGGCAGGGTAACCGTCGGGATTGGTTGTTGGGCACTACCCTGGGGCAGCCGCCCCCCCAGCGGTCCTGGGTGGAGGGGGTGCCGGTGCACCAACTGGGTCTGACCGCCTGGCAGAAGCTTGCCCTGGTGCCGGCGGTAGCCCTCTACTACCCCCTCATGCCCCTGGCCCTCCCTAGGGTGGCCGCGGCGATCGCCCAGCCCCTCGCCCCCCTGGCCGCCCGGGCCGACCTGATCCACAACATTCGCATTGGCCGAGAAGGGCTGACGGCGGCCTCCCTGGCCCTGGCCCGCCGCTACGATCGCCCCTTTGTGTTCACCCCCCTGCACCATCCCCGCTGGGGGGGGTGGCGCTACCGGGCCTACCACCACATCTACCGCCAGGCGGATGCGGTAATCGCCCTCACCCCCGCGGAGAAGCAAACCTTAATTGAGTTGGGGGTAAGGGCGGATCGCATCCACGTCACCGGCATCGGTCCCCTACTGGCCCCCCAGGCGGACCCCGAGGGCTTCCGTCGTCAGCACCACATCGATGGACCGATGGTGTTATTTTTGGGTCAGCACTACCCCTACAAGGGCTACCGCCAGGTGCTGGCCGCCACCCGTCAGGTATGGCACCAACACCCCCATACCCACTTTGTCTTTATCGGTCCAGGGGTGGGGCGATCGGAGAGGGCCTTCGGAGACTATGCAGCCCCCCGCCTGCATCGCCTGGGGACGGTGTCCCTGGCGGTGAAGACCGCCGCCCTGGCGGCCTGCGATCTGCTCTGTGTGCCCTCCACCCAGGAAAGCTTTGGCGGCGTCTACACGGAGGCCTGGAGCTTTGGCAAGCCGGTGATCGGCTGCCCCATTCCCGCCGTCAAGGCGGTGATTGCGGATGGGCAGGACGGCTACCTGGTGCCCCAGGAGGCCGCTATGATCGCAGACCGGATTAACTACCTACTGCACCACCCCGACCAGGGGGCCCGGCTGGGGCAGGCCGGTTACGCTAAGGTGCAGCAGCGCTATAGCTGGCCCCAACTGGCTCGCCAGACTCTGGCGGTTTACCACCAGCTACTGCAATGCCCGTGAGCCCTAGCGATAGTTGGTAAATTGCAGAGCCACGGGCCATTCCTCCTGCTTAACCAACTGCATCGCCTCCTGCAGCTCGTCCTTTGATTTGCCTGACACCCTGACCGCATCCCCCTGAATGGTGGCGGTTACTTTTTTCAGGCGATCGCGGATCAGTTTGGTAATCTGCTTAGCCAAATCCTGACTAATCCCCTTCTTCAGGGTTACCACCTGGCGGACTCGGTTACCACTGGCGGATTCTGTTTGGCCGTAGTCAAAGATCTTCAAGGACAGGTTACGCTTAGCCGCCTTTTGGTGCAGCAGTTCCTTCACCGCCGTCAGGGTCATGGAGCTGGCGGTTTCAATGGTGAGACTTTCCTCCCCCAGATCCAGGGTGGTTTTAGAATCCTTCAGGTCGTAGCGGCTGGTTACTTCCCGGCGGGTTTGATCCAGGGTATTAACCAGTTCCTGGCGATCAAAGTCACTGACAATATCAAAGGAGTAGGTGGAGGCCATGGTAAGCAGCACAGAGGCACGGGACGATGTCCATCCTACCAAGGGAAGCCCATCTCACCAACTGGATCGGTTAGGTTCGCTTACCAAAGTTCTCCCTATCTGTGCGCCTATAATTAGGTAGCACTAGGCCAGGGCTGATTGACAGCTTAAAACGTAGAGGGTCAGAGTGCAGAGGTTGGCGATGGCAAACATCGGCGATCGCCACCAGGGCAGGTCCAGAATATAGAACAGGGGATAGAGGGTTCTAGCCACCAGGTAGAGCAGGGCGGCGGCGCAGGCCAGGCCCGACCCCTGCCCGGTCACATAGGCCATCAAGGCCGCCGGAGCGTAGGTAATCATCGATTCAAAGGCATTCTCATGGGCCCAGGTGGCCCGTTGGGCGTAGGCCGGCAACTGGGAAAACTGGGCCCGGGGGGCGGAGGGATTGTAGCCCACCTGGAAACGGCCGTAGGCCACCACCAGGTAAGGCAGATAGACTACAAAGGCCGCCAGGGCAATGCTTAGCAACAGGAAACCTGGCATGGGTAATAGGGGAGCCATGGGCTTAGCCTTCCAGGGTAGAACTAGGGGGCAAGGTATGGATTAGGAGAAATCAATCGAAGTAAAACAACGTCACAATTTTACGTTGATCCTCCGCCGCCTCGCAGGTCTGCAGCAGGGTGGTGCTGTCGTGGAAGGCAAAACAGATCAGCTGCTGACAGCGAGAAATGATCTCCTGGTTACAGAGGGCACTGGCCTCCGCCAGGGAGAGGGCATCGTTGCCAGGGTTTTCCACCAGGTGCATAACCTGCTCCAACTGTTCCCGCGACTCGTAGGGCTGACGCTCCAGGCTTTGGGGCAGGATCACCGTTAACAGGTTAGGGTCCGCCTTCATGGCCCCGCGGATGGCGGCGGAGTTAGTGCCACCGGCACCGGAGGTAATAATCCGATTCCCCCCCAGGGCCAGGGCATAGGTCATCAACTCGATCAATTGCTGATGGGTAATGGGAACATGGCGTGAACCCAAAATAGCCACCCGCTTCGATCCTGACTGTTGAATGGCCGCCAGTTCTTGCAGAAACGTGTCTACCCTAGAGGATTCTATGGGAGCTTCAATGGACTGACTCAACGACTACACCGAATAGGAACAATAACGCACTTTATTGTATCAGAATTGTATCAGACCCCCGTTGTCCGTGGGTAGACGGGCGACAGAATCCCTGGGGCCTAGATAGAACTCTACAAAATCTAAAGTAACGGATTGAGACGGGCAGGGGGGACAGGGAGAGATTTGTTGCTCAATTTAACCTTGATCAACCACTTAGGATACAGAAACCGGCAGACGCAGGTCTATCAACTGTAGTAACCGCTCCAGATCAAAATGGTCGGCGATTAACTCCTGGATACACCGTACCTTCACCGGTTCGTGGATACCCACGTGGCCAAACAGTTCATCGATGCGCTCAACGGTGGAGAGGGTGTCAGAGTCCACCGCCAGGATGGGCACCTCTAAATCGCTGGCCCGCTCTAAAATACTTGCCGCTGGGGTGATCTGGCCGGTGAGCACCAGGCACTGGGTGGAGGTTTCCAGGGCGGCGAGCTGAATGTCAGTGCGATCGCCGCCGGTGACCACCGCCATATTCACCCCCTGACGGAAATAGCGCAGGGCGGAGTTGACGTTCATGGCTCCGATGGTAAGGCTTTCCACGATCAGGTCGCGGCGATCGGGGCAACAGAGCACCTCCGCATGGAGTCGGTCGATAATTTCCCCCACGGTGATGCTGCGCATAATGGGGGATTGGGGTAGCAGGGCCAGCACCGGAATCCCCTGGTGCTCCAGAAAGGGTTTTAACCCCGTAGTCACCGCCGTAGCCGCCGCCGCCGGCACGGCGTTGATGATCACTCCCCGCAGCCGATCTCCCAGTTCGGCCCTGGCCGCCAACAGTCGATCCACCAGAAGTAGCGAATCGTAGCGAGTCACCAGCAACACTGCCGCGTCGATTAGATCCGCCATACGGGGCAGGGGCAAGTTCAACAGGGTGCCCTCCGTTAAGCTGCCGGGACCCTCCAGCAATAGCAAACTTTCCCCCTGCCCCAGGGTAAAGGACTGGAGGCTGGGGTTGGTGGTCCGATCTGGGGATACCAGGGCCTGTTCCACATAGGTGGGGGAAAGCCACACCGCCGGTGGGTAATAGCGGGAACTAGGCAAGGCCAGGGTGCTGACAATAAAATCCAGGTCTGGGTCCGGGCTATCCGGAGTATCGGAGGTCAGGGTATTGGCAATGGGTTTACCAAAGGCTAAATCTACCCCCTGGGCCTGCAGTTGCAGCGCGATACCTAACACTACGGCTGACTTACCGCTGTAGGGTTCAGTTGATGCAACCAACAAACGCTTGGCTGAATTAGGCACGCTAGAACTCCTCCAGGGCATGATAAACAGCAGTAGGGCCCAAACCCGACCAGTGGCTACCATCAAGGTTAACTACATACGGGGTCAAGGATAAAGGCCATTGGTAACATTATTTATTCTCCCACCTTAGGGAGCCCAGGACTTAGGCCTAGGTCAGGAAATATAGTTTTGGCCAGAACACTGAGGACAGGGTTTATCGGTTAAAGCGAATATTGGGTAGGCCTGCTGGCGCGCCTCCGCCCCCTTGCCGGTGGCTACAGCCCTATAGCTTTCGAGGCAGACCTGTCCCTTTCTAGGCAGTGGCATGGAACTCTGGCTACTCAGCGTAGGATCAGGTAAACAGGCCCAGTAGTAGGTCCCACAGGCCGGCGTTTTTTTCAGCGGCGGTGATAATGTCATCCCATAGTCTGGGGGGGGCTTGGATCAGCGAGTCCTGTGAAATTAACCTGTTCCAATCCAGCCGGTGGGGACCGGCGTCCCCGAGGCCGGCCTGCTGCATAGCGGTGAGAAACACCTCCGCTATAATGCCATAGCCAATGGCGGTGGGGTGGATGCAATCAAGGCTAAACAGCCCCCCCTGCAGGCGGGTGGCGTTTTGGGTATCCAGGCGCAGGACACTGGGGACCGGCCTCAACTGCAACAGGGGGTGGTCGGGTTTCCCCTGTTTCTTGTAGTAGTTGATCAGGGGTAATCCTGGAGAATCAGTACTGTGGTTACGCTTAACCGCCAGCTCGTCTAGCACCGCCCCAATTTCCACCACCCTCCACTGGGGGCCCTGCCCGGCGACTACCTCGCGAATCACCCGGTTAAACCCGTCAATGCGCTGATCAATGGCGATCACCTCCGCCTTGGTGAGGCGACGCTGGATCGGTGAGCCGCTGCTATCTTCCGGGTTAGCAAAGAAGTTGCCGTAGTAGTCAAAGTATTTGCCATCAAACTCACCGACCCCCCGGGTAATGGGGGGAATGGTGACATGGGGAACCGTGCCCACAAATACTTGGGTATGGGCGGGTAGGATCGGTGCCACGGTTTCCACCAATTGGCCAAAGTCGCGACGAAACAGCCCCAGGTTGGTCAGGTTCCACCGTCGTCGGGTTTCCGGGTCCTGGAGTAGGCCCTGCTGTTCCAGGCTCTGCACATCGCTGTCGGTCATGTCCTTAACCTCCAGCTCCAGCACCGTACCCAAGCAGTCGTTGGCCCCCAACCAAAGGATAAGGCAGTCCAGCTGTTGATCCTGGGCGACAATTGCCCGCAGGTTATCCACCTGGGTCCACTGGGCCCTGGCCGGATTAGCGCTGGGGTTCAGCACCCGTTTGGCGGTGCGGTACATGGCCCCAGAGGGTAGGCCCAGAAAGTCATCCTTAATCCAGCCCTCCTCCCGGTTAATGGCGGTGTCACTGTACTGACTATGCACCGTCAAGCTATCCATCACCCTAAACCCCCACACCGCCAGGTTGTGGTAGCAGCCGCCGTAGGACACGGGCCGAGCCCCAGCCCCCCGTTCGTATAGATTCTCCACCTGGTCAACATACTGATGCAGCAACACCGGAAACCGCACCGCCCACTCCATCCGGTCTATGTTGGGGCCCAGAGATCGCTCCATGGTCCGCAGGGCATCCTCCAGGTTCAGGGGCAAGCCGCTCCCGGGAAAGCTAGGAATGGGAAACTCCGTGGGAATCCGCAGGCCCAGACTGCGGGCGATCAGGGCGGGGTAGGCAAGATCGGTACGCAGAATCGCCCCACTCTGAAAGCCCTGGGTCAGGCTATCTCCGATCGCGATGAGTTTTGCCATGGCCATCTCCTCCGTGTATGTCGCTGAGGGTGCTTAACTCTACTCCAACGCAGCTTCCGGAAACTGGGGCTCATTAGCAACCAGCCGTAGCAAAGCGTATTGTTTGTTCATAAACAACACCCCCTGGTTCATAGCTAGCAGGCCAACGGCGATGGGGCGACTTAGGGAAAGGGCAATGTCAACGACCATGGTAATTGCAGGGATGGGGAGAATGGTGACAATTTACCAGGCCCTGGGGGTGCCGGAATTGTGGGTCTACAGTGATGGCAGGGTGAGTATTTTCGATTTGCGTGGCAGCCAGGCACAGTTGGTCGGGTATAGTCTGGCCTTTCCCACCATTGCGGCGGAGCAGATCCAGGCTTGGGTTCACCTACGAGAGCAGGGGACTGATTTACGGGTGATTCAGGCGGTGAGGGCGTTTTGTCGGGGGCAGTAGGGAGGTAGGATGGGCAAAGGGCCTGGGCCCGTGCCCATCAGGGCAATTATGCTCAGCTACGGGCAGGAGCTAGCTAATCGCGCTTCGCTTTGCGAGACCCTGGTTGCTTGAGGAGAAACTTCCTAGGGGGGAGGGAGTCGGTGGCAAGGGCTCCTGATTACTGACCACTGCCCCCTTTTCCCCCCTTACAGGAGTAGTCCATGGAGCTAATCCATGGACTACTCTAGTCTATTCCTGGGGTTGGGAGTTAACCTCAACCCTTAGAGATTGGCAGGGTGGTCTCGGCTTCGGCGCTGAGTTGAGCAGTGCGGGATCGGGTGCGTTTGTGGGCGGATTTGCGGATGTAGCCTACGGCCTGGGCAGCGGCGCTGTCGGCGCCAAATTGCCCTTTAACCGATTCCTTCATGGCCAGCACGGCGTTGTGGAATTTCCACTCCGCTTCGCGGGAGGCGTCGATGGCGGCTTTGAGGTTGACTTCCAGGACGGTTTCTTCTCGCCGCTTGGCCTGCATGTCTTCGTAGAAGTCTTGGAGGGCGTGGCTACTGGCTTCTGGGCGGGTGGGAATATATCCCTGGATGGTGGTGAGGCCGTGGATGGCTTCGATGTCAGCATTGATGATGCGGCTGGCCAGGCGGCGAGCCACGTTAATCGTTGGCATAAGCGAGGTTCCGGTAATGAGTGGAGGTGAACGAGGGAGTAGCTACGGCATAGTACTGCGCAGATTAGCGCTAGATCTGGCGCAAGCTCTAAGGGTCGCTATTCCCGGAGCTGAGGGGATTAGGATGATTGGGGGTGATCAAAACCTGTTCTTATCAGCATGTATTTAAGTTAACTTAGAAGATTAGGGTATGTCAGGGAGGGTCGGACCCCATACGGATGGTGGGGGTAAATTGGCCCAAGATACCTAAGGTTTTATCTATGCACATATTGATCATCATTAAGCAAATTCTAAACACACCCGTGCAACCATTGTTGTAGTCTATGTGCTTAAAGATCACCATTGAGCGCATCCTAAACACAGGGGTGTGATCGTTAAAATTCGGCGAAAAACCGTTGTTGTAGTCTATGTGTATGGCGATCACCATTGAGTGCATGCTAAACACAGGCCTGTGATCGATGTTTGCACGGGTGTGATCGTTAAACACAGGCCTGTGATCGATATGTGCACGGGTGTGATCGTTAAGCACACCCCTGTGATCGTTATGTACAGCTCTGCGATCGCTGTTGGCGGAGGTGCGATCGCAGGGGGTCGCCTTCTGGGGGGTAGTGTTGGGCCTTTATGCTTAAGTCGGGGGTGGGGAGTGGTAGGGAGGGCTCCTGATTACTGACCACTGATTAGGCCAGATAGCGGTTGACCAGGTGTAGGGCTTTTGGTCAAGGGATGACGAAGATCACAGAGTCACCGTAGAAAGTTGGCTACGCTTAACTGTAGAATAAATCCCAAGGGCTCAGCTTAAACCAAGTCTCCGCATCTGCCATCACTGCTCTATAGATCAATCAGGACGATTATTTTACTTTTTATCGACAATTTGAGGTGTTTTGACTCATCAGGTCTGAAGATCTTACCCCAGGGTTTTACGCCGGTGGCCGATCTCTAGCACTGGATCGATAGCAACATCTAATACCCATTTACTATTGCGGTGTCTAGCCTGGTTAACCTCGCTGGGGAAGATGGTTGCGAATGGACAGGTTGGTTGGATTTATTCAGAGTTAATCCCCTAGGGAAATGATTAACCGCTAAAGAACTCATTATTAGGAGAACTATTATGGCTCAAGCAATCACTCCTCTCCACGCAGAAATCGCAGTTTTATTGAATTTGTGGGACGCTAAGCTGGAGGTAGCCAAATCAAACTTCATGCCAGGTAACGCTAAAGCCTATAAACAGGCTCTGGCCCGGCTAGAGGCGGAGGAAGCTCTCAAAAGTGTGGCCAGAACCAAGAAGTACAACGTTTATTCCCTCACCGATCAGGGTAAGGCGAGATTGGCTCAGGTTATGGCTAACCCGGAGTTTTTGTTTACGGCCAACGTCGGGGCCAAAACCGTTAACTCGGTGTTGAACTGGTTTCGGCTGAATGGTCAGGCGGTGGCTACCCCCGCTGCTGCAGCCCCAGCGGCGACGGCGATTACCACTTACCCGGAGTTTTTGGCCGAAACCCTGCGGATCTACGACGAACTCAATCGCGACTATAACCTGGGGGACCTGGTGCCGATCTATCGCATTCGCCGGGCCATGGGCGATCGCCTGTCTCGCCCTCAATTTAAGGAATGGTTGCTACAGGTACAGGCCAGTGACCGGGTGCAGTTGATGGGCTGTCAAGAACCTAATGTTTCTCAAGACCAATTAGAAGACTCCATTACGATCCCTGGTAATGAGCTACGTTTCTATGTCAGGCGACTGTACCCCTAAATATTGAATCAACCGGGTCTCTACTGCTTTGTTTTCACCATCCCCCTAGCTTACAATCAACTCCTCTGATCATGAGCACTCCCACCCTTCCCCCCGAAATTCTGACTGAGCTGCGTAGCCAGAACCCCTTTGCCCGGCCTCCGGTGGTGAAGGCCCAAAATATTTGGGGCGAATCCTTTGCCGATGTCACCAGTCTGAATGCCCACGCCTCTGAGGCGGTGTTTGATACGTTGAATAAATTAGCCACCGCCACTTCATCCTTAGAAAAGGTCAGTTCTCTGGTGATTACCGCAGAGCGGGGGGTAGGAAAAAGTCACCTGATTCGACGGATTCGGAAGCACCTTCAAGCTAGCCAAGGGGCGGTGTTTGTCTATGCCAGTGCCGATGAGTACGGCGATCTAGATTTAATTAATTGTGGTGTGCTGCGATCGCTGGCCAACAGTCTAGAAAAAACCTGGAGCGAGGGGGTGAGCCAGTGGCAAACCGTAGCCGCCGCCATGGTGGCCCGGGTGCTGGGCAACAGCAAGCCTAAAGTCAGTGGTCTAACCCCCGCAGAACTGGTCAATTGCTTTGATCAACTGGTGGAGAATAACCTGACTAAGGGTAAAGATATGGTTAATGAACTTGCCCGATCCTTAGGCAAGCTCCACCCTGGCAGCGATTTGTACATTCTGCGGGCCATCCTCTGGACCCTCTCAGAGGAGCGGGGCTGGCTGGCGGTGAAGTGGTTGGCGGGGGAGGCCTTAGAAACCCAGGATGCCGCCGATCTACGACTGCCCCCCAATCAAAGGACTGAAAAGGAACGGGAAGCCTACGCCTTTGCTACCTTAGCAAAAATCATTTCCCTATTGGGGGAATATCGTCAGGTGGTGGTTTGTTTTGACGAGATGGATAACATCGTTGAAAACAGGTATGGGTATTCCACCGCTATGGTGATTTTGGATCTGGTCAAGCGGTTGTTTGACTCGATTCAGCAATCAGAAACCGGCCAGGGCATTTTGATTGTTACATTGATTCTTCCTGATACATGGCAAGCCATTTACCAGTATGACAGAATCAAACTTGGCGACGGCCATACGGTGAGATGATGCTTCTCTCAGTGCTTCTTAGACTTGGAGCTAACGTCCGTGTAGAGCCAAGTTCCGGCGATAGCAATGGCTGTTCCAACA
>JBEIUS010000233.1:0-3799 GCA_040374235.1 Leptolyngbya sp.
GCCCCGTGTGCGCGCTTCCTGGGCGGAACCCCCACCCTTTTGGCGCCCAGCCCGGATCAATTCTTGCCCCCGCAGGGCAAATACACGACTGCGATCGCCCCCCCGCACCACTGCCTGGTTGTGGGCTTCCGCCAGGGCCACCGGGTAACCGTAGCCCTTCTGAACCTGGGCCAGCACCATGGCCAGGGCCCGCTCCCCCAGATTGGCATTGGTCGCCACCCATTCCGGCATCTCCACCCGGGCCACCTCCGTGCCCACATGCAGGTAACAAAAGTAGATGGGTTGATCGCCATAGCGGGCCAAAATCGGAGCAGTGCTGCGGTAAAAAGGGCTGCGCTGCCCTGGGGCGAGCTGGCTAGCCCAAAAATTAGCGTCCCGCAGGGGCATAAATCGGCCACAGGGCGCCCTCTCCCCCTGGCCTTGACAATGGTGCTGACAGTCTGGGGTGGGGAAGGGGCAGGCGGCCAGCCGTAGAAAGTTCAATGCTTCACTGCTGCGGGTGGCACTGACGTAACCCACCAGAGGAATGCCCTGCTGGTGCAACTGATCCCAGGCCGCCAGAATCGGGGAGAGGATTAACTCCCGGGCCGACTCCGGCAGGCTATCTAAAAACCAATAGATCAGAGAACCGTCTACCATGGCTAGCAGCGGTGGAGGAGAGCTCCCCAACCCCTGGATCGTTGCTGTGGCTAGAGCCGCCAACTCCTGGGCCTCCGCCACGGTGCGGCGATGGCCCATCCATTCTGTGGTGGCCATACCCCACTGGCGGGACAGGGCCAGTTCCTCAGGTCGGTACACCACCTCCGGCAGGCTATCCAGGTGAGGAAATCGGCTCTGGCCGTAGTGCAGCACCACCCGACCCACGTTAATCAGGTAGCAGTAGGCAATTTCGTGGTGACTGGGGGCAATTTGGGACCCATCCGTAGCGATGACGCTGTGGGGCTGGTGGGCGGGGGGAAGGGCTGGGTGGGGGGTGAGGGGTTCGATGGGGACGGCGGCGGTAAAGGCCAGGCGATCGCCGTAAGTTGCCAGCATCGTCACTAAGCCCGATTGGTTCTCCTGGGCCCGGGTTGATAGGCCCAGGGCCAGGTTTAATCGCCGCTGGATCGCCGCCGCCTCTTGATTGAGATGCTGGCCCATACCCTGCATTTGTTGGGCCAGTTTAACCAGGTCGAGCATAGAATCGTCAGAAACAGTACGTTAATACTAGCTCCTCTGATTAGAAATGGATAAAATCAAGCCATTGCGGCTAGTTTTCTGGTCGCTGTAGAGAGGGTAGCCGTTGTTTAGGCATTGTTGGGAAACGGCTTTTGGTCATGACTACCGGGTTTACCCACGGGTTTACCCAAATGTTGTCGTAATTCATTAAGGTGTAGTCTATGCAGGTGCAGCGACAGGACATTGGCCTCATGGTCGGGGGTAGTCTGATGCTGGTGTACGTGGCATCGCCCCAGCCCGCCGGCCAGTATCCCGGCATTCTCTTCTACTCGGATATTTACCAGCTGGGGGCACCGATCACCCGCCTGGCGGATCGGCTGGCGGGCTATGGCTACATGGTGGCGGCGCCGGAAATTTTTCACCGCCTGGAGCCGATCGGTACGGTGATCGAACCCAATAGCCTGGGACGGTTGCGGGGCAATGATAACGCCCGCCGCACCCCGGTTGCCGCCTACGATGCCGATGCCATCGCTGTGCTGGACTGGCTACAAACCCAAGCCCAAGTGGCGGCTGGGGAAATCGGCAGTCTGGGCTTTTGCCTTGGCGGTCACCTGGCCCTGCGGGCCGCCCTGCAACCGGTGGTGAAGCTGTCGGTGTGTTGTTACCCCACCGGGGTCCACAGCGGTAAGCTGGGCCAGGACCGGGCTGACACCCTGGAGCGGCTAGGGGAAATTAAGGGATCGGTGCTCACCCTCTTCGGCAGTCTCGATCCCCATGTGCCTCTGGACGCCCGGGAACAGATTATCGAAGCCCTGGATAGGGCCGGGGTGGCCCATAAAACCCTGCTCTACGATGCTGACCACACCTTCATGCGGGATGATGGCCACCGCTACGACCCAGTGGCTACTGACAGCGCCTGGCAGGTGATCACCGAATCCCTGCATCTGGCGTTTGATTCCTAGTGGTCTAGGGTATCGACTTATGGCAGGGGTCAGGAGAGGTCGGTAGATTCTTGCCAGGGGTGATGAGGGATCGCAGAGATACACAATTACTGAGTCCGAAATCCCCCCAATACCTGGCTGTCTAAGTCTCACTCTGTACCCTCCTTGACAAGGCTGCTAAGTACACACAAGTATTTGGCTGGTAGGCTTGCTCTCAAAGGCCCCCTAAATCCTCACCTCGAGTAGCGGCCCGGAGGGCATATTCTGCGGGACTTTGCGCCGTAATAGGATTCTCGACACCGCTAACTCCCCCCAGTATTGGGGGGGCGGGGGGGCCCAATGGGGCATTTTGAGCCTCAATAGGAGAAGCCTCAATAGGAGATATGTGTACACCGTAGCCTTGACAAGGAGAGCTGGGGGGATTGTGGCAACCTACTTCACCCAAGTGGAATCCGCTATAGCGATCGCCCCGGCGCATCTATCGATCACACGGCTGTGTTTAACAATCACAGGGGTATGCATACCGATCACACCCCTGTGTTTAACGATCATAGGGGTGTGTTGAGCGATCACAGGGCTGTGCTTAACGATCACACCGGTATGTTTAACGATCACACCGGTATGTTTAGTGATCACAGAGGTGTGTTGAGCGATCACAGGGGTGTGTTTAGTGATCACAGGGGTGTGTTTAACGATCACAGACCTGTGTTTAGCATGCACTCAATGGTGATAGATATATGCATAGACCACAACAGTGGTTTTTGGCCGATTTTTAGCGATCGCAGGCCTGTGTTTAGGATGTGCTCAATGGTGCTCTCTAAGCACATAGATCACAACATTGGTTGCACGGGTGTGTTTAGAATGTGCTTAATGGTGATCGACATATACATAGGCCAAACCGTTGGTTTCCTGACAGTTTTGTCAATCCTTAACGGCCACATCTCCACCCTCCAGCGTGGCATGAATCCCCTGACTTCTGACCCCTGCCCCAAGAATCGGGGCTTAAACCCGATGACTGGCATCGGTGAGCAGGTAATCGCTCCACTGACCGAGGCGTTGCCCTGCCCAGCGACGGAGCCCTCGCCAGCCCTGCACCCACCGATCCACCAGGGATCGGCGCCAGGGGGAGGCGGGAAAGCGGTTCAGCCAGGTAAAAATACCCCGTTGTTTCGGTAGGGTGACCACCAGGGCCCCCTGGCAGTAGGCCACCTCCATGGCCTGGTCCTGCACTGGGCTGGGTAGGTCAATGGTCTGTTGAAAATAATTGAGCCCGCCACCGTAACCCCAGCCTGGGGGGTAGGCGGGGGGGCGCTGACCAAAAAAGGTGAGGGATCGCCTGGTGGCCCGCACCTGCACCTGCTGGGGGGTAACCCCGGGTAAGAAGGCAGTAATCACTAGACTATCGGGGGTTTCCTTAACTTCCACCGAGGGTAGTTGTAGCCGTCCCGAAGGCCCAATGCCCAAGGGCATTAGGGCGGCGGCCAGGGCATCGTGCTGGGCTTGGGCCGCCGCCAGGGCAACATCAAAGGTCCAAGTGGGTGGCCAGGGTGAGTGGGACATAGCTGCTTCTCCCGTCTAACTTCAGATCACGGCGATCGCGATCGCTGTGGATAATTCCATCATCCCGATTGGCGGGAGGATTGACGGGGGGGAGAGCCGCCTCTGGGGGGGCGGTATAACCGTATGGGGGAGCTAAACCC
>JBEIUS010000025.1:0-25932 GCA_040374235.1 Leptolyngbya sp.
GCTCCATGCCCAGGGGGGCATCCAGTAACAGGTTGAAATTGACATCGACAAAGCGGGCCACATTTTCAGCCCGCTCCACGTAGCGGTTCATCCAATAAATCGAATCGGCAACTCGGCTTAGCATGGCAAACCAGGGTAGACGGTAAAAGGGGCAGGAACGGGCAGGAATGAAGAGAACCCGGTAAGGATCCGTGCCAACACCGGAGGATTCGAAACTCTTAACCGAGGCCAACGGGAAGGCCAGGCTTTCCAACCATTTGGCCAACCCCGTTGTGCACGGCTTTCATCTTAAACCGGCAATTGGGCGTTGGGGTCAACGGAATTGACCACCCAGGTGTCCTTACTGCCACCGCCCTGGGAGGAGTTCACCACCAGGGAACCCCGTTTCAGGGCCACCCGGGTGAGGCCGCCGGGGTTAACGTAGATATCCTGGCCGTAGAGGATGTAGGGCCGCAAATCCACGTGGCAACCCTCAAACCCCCCGTCGATCAGGGTGGGCACCCGGGATAGGCAAAGGGTGGGTTGGGCGATGTAGCCCCGGGGGTTGGCCCGGATGCGATCGCCAAATTCCTGCCGTTCCGCCTCGGTGGCGTGGGGGCCCACCAGCATGCCGTAGCCACCGGAGGCGTTGGTGGCTTTGACCACTAGTTGATCCAGGTTAGCCAGTACATGGGCCTGTTGGCCGGGGTCTTCGCAGATAAAGGTGGGCACGTTGGGGATGATCTGGTCCTCATCCATGTAGTAGCGAATCATCTGGGGCACGTAGGCGTAGGTGAGTTTATCGTCCGCCACCCCTGTCCCCAGGGCATTGGCAATGGCGACCCGCCCCGCCCGGTAGACCTCTAGCAACCCCGGCACCCCCAACAGGGAATCGGGGCGAAAGGCCTGGGGGTCGATAAAGTCGTCGTCGATGCGCCGATACAACACGTCTACCCGTTCCAGCCCTTTGGTGGTGCGCATTTTCAAGTAGCCATCCGACACCACCAGATCCCGCCCCTCCACTAACTCGGCACCTATTTGCTGGGCCAGGAAGGAATGTTCAAAGTAGGCGGAGTTGTAGACGCCAGGGGTCAGCACGCCCACCCGGGGATTAATCAAGGTTTCCGGCACCAGGTTGAGTAGGGTTTCCAACAGTTGACTGGCGTAGTCATCCACGGCGGCAATGTCCATGGCTGCAAACAGGTGGGGGAAGGTACTCTTCATCACCCGGCGATTTTCCAGCACGTAGGAGACACCGGAGGGGCAGCGCATGTTGTCCTCCAGCACGTACCAAGTGCCGTCGCGATCGCGTACCAGATCGGTGCCGGTGATATGGCACCAGATATCATTGGGGGGATTCAACCCCATACAGGGCTTGAGGAAGCCTGGGGCCGACTCTACCACATGGCGGGGAATCACCCCATCTTTAAGGATCTTTTGGTCGTTATAAACGTCATGGATAAAACAGTTGAGGGCGTATATCCGCTGCTTTAAACCCTTCTCCAACCAGGACCACTCCTGGCCTGGCACAATCCGGGGAATCACATCAAAGGGAAAGATCCGCTCGGTGCCCTGGGTATCGCTGTAGACGTTAAAGGTCACCCCCAGCTTAAACAGGGTATTTTGTACCGCCTGCTGTCGTTGCTGCAGTTCCACCAGGGTCATGGCATTGACCCGCCGAATCAGCAGTTCAGCCTCGGGCCGAGGCTGGCCTTGGTTAACAAAGAGTTCGTCATAGAAATCGCCAGGGTTGTAGGCATTAAATAACACCGGAGAGGAGCCCCCTAAAAAGCGAGAATTTATTACCTAGCTGATCATTACCGGGGCAACTGCCCATCAAGCTGTAGTTTATGCTACGGATCTGCCGTGGAAGGCTATTGTTAAGGCTGTCAGCTATTTTTTTAAGGCCAGGGTGAGCCCATCAGCGATGGGGACCAGACTCAGGACAATGCGATCGTCCTGGTAAAGGCGTTGATTAAACTGGCGAATCCCCTGCGTACGGCTATCCTGTACCGCCGGATCCGCCACTCGGCCTGACCATAGGACATTGTCAATCACCACCAGGCCCCCCGGTCTCACCAGCTGCAGTACCCGCTCATAATAATTAGAGTAATTAGCCTTATCCGCATCGATAAAGGCGAAATCAAATTGATTGGCTTCCCCCGCGGCAATCAGTTGGTTGAGGGTGTCGAGGGCGGGGCCTAACCGCAGTTCAATGCGATCGGCAACACCGGCGGCGGCCCAGTAACGCTGGGCGATCGCCGTGTATTCAGGGTTAATATCACAGGCCACTAAGCGACCATCGGCCGGCATGGCCAAGGCTACCCGCAGGGCACTGTAACCGGTAAACACCCCCACCTCCAGGGCCTTTCTGACCCCCAGCAATTGCACCAAAAGCGCCATCAATTGGCCCTGTTCCGGAGCGATTTGCATCTCCGCCAGCGGATGGCGGGCGGTTTCCTGACGGAGAGCGACCAGCACCTCCGGCTCCTGCACCGAGTGGTCTAAGAGGTATTGGCGGAGACTATCGTTGAGGGAAAGAGTGCGGCTTGACATATCTATAAGGAGAAGGCCCTGAAGCGGCAGGTTCTGGGTTTTTACCGCCAATCCTTGAGTAGACCGGCATGATCTAGTGTCCATTCTACCGCCGTCGCTTGGTGGAGAGGAGCTAGAATGCTAACCCAGCATTGGATTTCACCCTTCAACGCCCTCCTCAGTGGTTTAGCCAACCCTATGGTAATCTCCAGTCCGGTTAGGGAAAGATGGCGTCGCCTTGACTATGGGCTGCAGCCCTAAGGGTTGCTCGGTGTCCTTAGCTCCATGGCTACAGCTCCTATTCAGCTCCGCCCCTGAACCGGTGAGGTCAACCCCCTAAATTGTTTCGGTTTACCGATCCTGGCGCTAAGCTATTAGGAGGTTGATCGACCGCAATCTCAAAAACAGAGTCGAGCATTAATAATCCCTATCAGTGCTTGACAAGTGAATGACTTTTTGGTAAATCAAAATACTTGCTCTCCTCCCTTGCCGCTATGCCTCGGATGGTTCTTGTAAATCCCCAAATCCCGCCTAACACGGGCAATATTGCCCGCACCTGTGCCGCCACCAAAACCCCCCTACACTTGGTTCAACCCCTGGGCTTTGAGTTGAGCGATCGAGCCCTCAAGCGAGCTGGCTTAGATTATTGGCCCCAGGTTGATTTAACTCTCCACGCCGATTGGGCTGCCTTTCAAGACTACAAACACCAACAAGGCGGCCGACTACTGGGATTTACAACTTATGGACGATTGAGCTATTTAGATGTCAGCTATGAATCGGATGATTGGTTGTTATTCGGCAGTGAAACTGCCGGATTATCCAGTTCTATTCTGGAAACCTGCTATCAAACCCTCCGCATACCGATTGATCGAACCGCAGTCAGAAGCTTGAATCTTTCCGCTAGTGCCGCCGTGGGGCTCTTTGAAGCCCTCCGTCAACTATTGTCTTAAACCAGGCATAAACTCAAACATCAGGTCCAACTGTTAGCCCAGCGCCCAGTTTGCAGTTAGCCCCTTAGCTAAATACATCTGTTAACAACGATGGAGAGCTGTTTGGCTAGCAAGCTCAGGAAAGTATTATCCATATTAATCAGGATATGACTTCAGCCAATTTCCCAAAAATCTCAAAAGACTAGGAGTTCTAACCCCATGCTCTAGGGGACGATCCTTCAACACTTGGAATTCCTATGGGTTAAGACCTCGTCGGCTTAGGGTAGTAAGGGATTACAAAATCATCGAAGTTAGGTTGAGGTAGCGAGTGATACAAATAAAGTGAAAACCTGATAAGGAATTTATATCTCATTCTCCTTAACCCTCCTGACCGCCCTAAATAGTCTCTACAGTTTTCACAGATTAAGGCTGCGCTGATCCCCTACAAGGCCCGTTAGTAGGGATGTCGCGGAGATCAGCTTAAAGTTGCCTGAGGGGAGAAAAATGTTGATTTTTGTCCCTCGAGTCACAGATCATCAAACTTGACCCTACTTGTCAAAGGGTTTTCGGAAGGTTAAAGATAATTATGTTGTGTTTGCAAAGTTGAAATTTTCTATAACAGTTTGAGGCCTTCTGGGTCAAAAATGATAGGGGTTGATTTTTTTGTTTACTCGTGTAAACTTGCTTTAACTTGATGCCTCAAGGTATTCTTACCTAGAGTTGGTTTCTCGCCTAGGGCGAGCTTGGTGAAGCTTGCTACTTCGGGTTTATGTTTATCTGACGTTTGATTCTTTCCCTGTCAATCAACCATCGGGCCGTATACCTTATGTTGTTTTGCACAAGTATGGTTCAATCGTCGCGTAATGGTTTAGTAGGAGGTCGTTCCTTGAGTTCCCTGAAGCAAATGTTTCACAAAGATTCCACGGTCAGCAATGGCTTGCTAGATGAAACTTGTATTGACCAACCTGCTTTACTAGCAGCTGTGCGTCCGTCGATCGGTAGTCCCGTGACTATAATTGGTGTAGCCTTGACCTTCGGGGCATCGATTCCTCTGCTGTCTGCCCATGAGCCTGTTTTGGCGGCTGATGGAGTAGACTCATTTGTAATTAGCTCCAGCCTACCCCACACCGATGAAGGCAGTTCAAGTAATGCCAGTTCAAGCAATATTGTTGCTTATTACACCGTTGAATCTGGTGATAGCCTTTGGCAAATCGCTCAGCACCATGACGCTAATGTAAAGGTTTTAGAGATTACCAATGGTATTTCTGCCGATGAGGTACTCAGGGTTGGCCAGGTGCTGAAGGTACCTCCCACCGATATTTCTTCCACTACTGCCTCCCCTGACGTCTCTACTGCAACCTCCGGCGGAGTTGGTGGTGAGTTTACTCCCCTTTCATCAGCCAATTCTAGTTTGACCTTGGAGTCAGCTGAAGAATTTAGTAATGGTTGGGCAACCCTCGACCCATCGCTTGCAGAAACGTCTTCCCATGTTTCTCAGGCTGAGACTGGTTCAGAGGATCTGTCTGCTGAAGCGAATTTTCCCACTTCTGGTTCTAAGCCATCCTTGGCTACAGCCCAAACCCTCATCAGCTTTTCCTACACCGGCTCCATGGTATCGGTTACCTATCCAGAACAAGCACTAACCCCCACAGAGACTTCTTGGGTTAGTGCTTCTACCCAGCTTCCCGAGATTACTCAAAAAAGTTCTGGTGAGATACCCGTTCTACAGTCCGAAGCGGATCCTTCCAACAATTTTCAGTCTGCTCAAGCGTCTCCTGAAGCTGAGGTTAATTTGGCTGCTGCCGATACCTATGCTGTCAATCGAGAACGGAGAATTCGTGAGTCCTTGGCTCGTATTCGAGATGCCAACACGGTAAGTATTGATCGCGGTCGACTAGCGTCTAAGTTAGCTTTAGCCCGTCAGCAATTGGAGCGCTCTCGTACTCAAGAATCTAATCGGTTAGCTGGGCTTGCTAGTGCTGCTGATCCATCTCGGCTGGCCACCTCTTCCCCTAGCGCAGCTCCAGCTGTCTCGGAGCTTAAGAGTCCCGACGCTAGAATAGATGGTTGGGCTGTGACCGATGTGGCTGATACCTCTTCGACTACGCCTAGTCTGGCTCGATCCACCTCTGCTACTGCTAGTACCGTCAGCATGCCTATTTCCTCTATTAATGCTGGAAACCAGCATTTGTTGGCTGCTGCTCCACTAAATCCTGACATTTATCGTCCTTTGCCAACTACTCCTAGTGGAGAAACTGTGGTTCCTGGGATGCCCATGCTTCCGGGAGCTGGAGAGTTTTTGCCACAGGCCCCGGCTGAATCTAATGGCTATGTTTGGCCGACCCGGGGTACTTTTACATCTGGCTATGGCTGGCGTTGGGGCCGTATGCACCGGGGTATTGATATTGCTGGACCGGTCGGTACACCTGTTGTGGCAGCAGCCAGTGGCGTGGTCGTTCGTTCAGGTTGGAACTCTGGTGGTTATGGCAATGTGGTTGATATTCGCCATCGTGATGGGAGTATGACTCGTTACGCTCACAACAGTCGGCTTTTAGTTCGAGAGGGTCAGCAGGTTACTCAGGGACAATCTATCGCTCAGATGGGTAGTACTGGTTATAGTACCGGTCCTCACCTCCACTTTGAAATTCATCTACCTGGCAACGGTACTGTCAATCCTATTGCTTATTTGCCTGGCCGTTAACTAGTACCTTGTAATACCCTGGCGGGCGCCTAGGTTTGGCAGATCTCCAAGGGGGTTCAGGAGTGAAAAAGAATAGCTAGGCAACTCTCTATCTAGAAATCACTTAGCTGATTCTGGTTATGTATGTGTACGTACTTGCCTCCCTTAGGGTGGGTTGGATGTAGGTCTACAAAGGCCTACATCCTTTTCCCTGTTTAATTTCCTGTTCTACCCCCCAGCAGCTGGCAGGGGGTGATCATATCGCACTTCACCCGAGTGAAATCCACTATAGAACCACTATAGTTTTTAGTATAAATGTATTGAGATGAGTATTGCTGGTCAAAATTTTTTTAGAGTGATTGATAGTACTGTTTTGTGGTAGCTTAAATAAGCACAGGGTTAAATACCTGCTATTTGATTTTAGCTCGGCTCAGTAGCTCAGTGGTAGAGCAGGGGACTCATAAGCCCTTGGTCGCGTGTTCAAATCACGCCTGAGCCATCAATTTTATTATTTTTAATGCTTCTTCCCTAAAAAAATAGCTTTTAATTTAATTCGTTCTGTAAAGTGACTGCTATTGGTGTGAGGGATGGTCAAAGTCATCCTTGGTCAGAACCCTTATTTTCAAGGAGGGTTCTGACCACTAGATTTGGCATTGCTAGGGACCGGGGGCTTTGAGGTGGACTAAGTCTGTTTTAATATTTGAACTAAAGTCATAGCTCCTACATTTGCCATGTAAACGGATTAAAGCCCTGTTATAATCCGCCCATATAGGGAGGAATGGTAACCATGATAGATTGGCGGGTAATTCCAGGGGGATTAACAGCTCCTAGGGGTTTTCAAGCAGCAGGGATTGCAGCGGGGTTAAAATCCTCCGGGGCACCAGATTTGGCCCTAATTTACTCAGAGTGTGATGCTATTGCGGCAGGGGTCTTTACTAATAGCTATGTGAGGGCCGCCTGTGTAGATTATTGTCGCCAGCGATTAGAGGTGCGGTCTAACACCAGAGCAATTTTAGTAAATGCAGGTCAAGCTAATGCCTGTACCGGTAACCAAGGCTGGGTCGATGCTCTGGATAGTGCGGAGACCCTAGCTGCTGCTTTAGCGTTCTCTTCAGAGGAGATTTTGCTGGCTTCCACTGGTGTAATTGGCCAGCGCCTCAAGATTGATCAGCTCAAGGCCGCCATTCCTGATTTAGTTGCCAATCTATCTGACCAGGGCTCTGATGCTGCCGCTAGCGCCATTATCACCACAGACCTGGTGACTAAAACAGTGGCGATGGAAACTTTACTTCACGATCGTCCGGTACGGATTGGGGGCATAGCCAAGGGCTCCGGCATGATTCATCCTAACATGGCCACTATGCTGGCGTTTATCACCTGCGATGCCACGGTTTCCCCCACCCTATGGCAGGATATGCTGCGGCGAGCAGCTGATCGGAGTTTCAACCAGATCACCGTTGACGGGGATACCAGCACCAACGATACCCTAATTGCCTTAGCCAATGGTCAATCCCGCACGCCTGCCATTACCGATGACGGTGGGGAAGCAGAGCAACTGGAGGCCATGCTAACGGCGGTCTGCCAGCACCTGGCTAAGGCGATCGCCCGGGACGGTGAAGGAGCTACCTGCCTGATCGATGTCACGGTTTTTGGAGCGATTAATAATGCGGCGGCAAACCAGGTGGCTCGTACCATTGCCGGATCATCCCTGGTCAAGTCTGCCATCTTTGGTCACGATCCCAACTGGGGTCGCATCGCGGCCGCGGCCGGCCGAGCCGGAGTGAACTTCGACCAAGATGACCTGAGGGTACAACTGGGAGACATATTGCTGATGGAGCATGGCCAGCCCCTGAGCTTCGATCGTGCGGCGGCCAGTGCTTACCTAAAAACCGCTTGCCAGGGCCAGTATTTGCAAACCGATACCGTGGCTATTAAGGTTAGCATCGGTAGCGGCACCGGAACGGGCCAAGCCTGGGGATGCGACCTCAGCTATGATTACGTTAAAATCAATGCTGAATACACTACCTAGACCATCCAGAAACCAAGGACTTTAACCAGTCTTCCTAGGCCTAGCCCCGTAATGACACTGAGTAAACTCTGTCAATCGTGGGATAAAAGGGAAATAGATTAAGTACTTTTCTGGAAGATAAAATCATTAATCCGGAGGAAAATAAATTCATACTCTAGAACTCAATGAAAAGAGTTAAGTTCACTTGGGGGCATTTGAACTTTGACTCTTTTCTGCAAAAATGAGCTCTTGCAGAAACCAAAACAGTACCTGGTTTTAGGGGGCTTTCTAAAAACCAGGTACTTTTATTTTATCCTTTTCTTGTTGCTGATGGATGTTTGAATCGAACTAGGTCCTCCTAATCTGACTACCTGAGGTCCTGATCGATCCTCTTCCTCTCTGCTCATCAGGCCATACTCCAGCCCTTCCGCCACCGCTTGATAGGAGGCTTCAATAATATTGGTAGAAACCCCCAGGGTGGTCCAGCGTTGTCGTCCATTACTGGACTCTACCAGAACCCGGGTTTTAGCGGCGGTGCCAGCCCCACTATCAATAATGCGAACTTTGTAATCCGACAGGTGAAAGGTGGCGATCTCCGGATAGGCATGGACCAGGGCCTTCCGCAGAGCCGCATCGAGGGCGGCAACCGGGCCATTCCCCTCGGCGGCGGTAATAATCTCCTCCTGCCCCACCCTCACCTTAATTGTTGCCAGGGACTGACTGGTGTGATCGGGGCGGCCCTCGGGATGGTCATAGATCTGGCGTTGACAGTTAATGTGGAACCCCTGCAGCTCAAAGAATTGGGGGCGTTCCCCCAGGGCCTCCCGCATCAACAGCTCAAAGCTGGCCTCGGCGGCTTCGAACTGGTACCCTTCCTGTTCCAGGGTTTTGAGGCGATGGAGCAACTGCTGGGAGGCGGGGTCATGGCGATGCAGGGTCAAGCCAAAGCTTTGCGCCTTGATCAACACATTGCTAAGGCCGGCCTGATCCGACACCACAATGCGGCGGCTATTACCCACGGCGGCGGGCTCGATGTGTTCGTAGGTGCGGGGTTCCCGCTGTACGGCGCTGACGTGGATCCCCCCCTTGTGGGCAAAGGCTGATCGCCCCACGTAGGGGGCATGATCATCGGGGGCCAGATTCACCACCTCACTGATGAAGCGACTGGTCTCCGCCAGGGTCTCCAGCCGAGCTGGGGCTAGGCAAGGGTAGCCTAGTTTCAGCTGCAGATTAGGAATTAGGGTGCAGAGGTTGGCATTACCGCAGCGCTCACCATAGCCGTTGATGGTACCCTGCACCATGGTGGCACCGGCGGCCACCGCCGCCATGGCATTGGCCACGGCGGTACCGCTGTCATTGTGGGTGTGAATTCCCAGTTGGGCCCGGGGGGCTGGCTGGCCCTGGAGCCATTGGTGCACGGCTTGGACGATGGCCTTAATCTGATCCGGTAAGGTGCCGCCATTGGTGTCGCACAGTACCAGCCATTCTGCCCCAGCCTGGATGGCGGCCGCCAGGGTTTGGATCGCATAGTCAGGGTTGGCTTGATAGCCATCAAACCAGTGCTCAGCATCGTAGATCACCCGCCGACCCTGGCGGCGTAGGTAGCTAATGCTATCTTCGATCATAGCCAGATTTTCCGCCAGGGTGGTTTGCAGCCCGGTGGTAACGTGCAAATCCCAGGACTTGCCAAACAGGGTAATCCAGGTGGTTGCCGCCGCCAACACCGGTTGCAATAGGGGATCTTCAGCGGCAGTCCGACCGGGGCGCCGGGTGGAGCAAAACGCCGTTAGTTGGGCCTGGCTGAGGGGGGCTTCTTGGAGTTGCCAGAAGAACTGGACATCCTTAGGGTTAGCGCCGGGCCAGCCCCCCTCAATAAAGGGAACCCCCAGGTCATCCAGGCGGCGAGCAATGCGTAGCTTATCTTCGGTGGACAGGGTTAACCCCTCCCGCTGGGCTCCGTCCCGCAGGGTGGTGTCGTAAATAATTACCGATGGGTTACCCGCCGCCTGCTGCTCTGCCATGGTTAGTTGACTGAAATCAGGTTCAGTTAACTAGCTTAGCGGCCCCCTTGAGGGGACGGCACGGTGAGGCCCTTCCCTGTTATAAAACGTATTCCCCTCTAGTCCGCTGCCGAGGGAGTGGCCAGCAGCGGTTCAATACCCCCCCGTCGGTCGAGGGCAAAGAGATCGTCGCAACCCCCGACGTGGTGGTTATTAATGAAAACCTGCGGCACCGATCGCCGCCCACTGGCCCGCTCCGCCATGGTATTACGAGCCTCTTCATCGCCATCAATGCAGTACTCGGTGTAAGCGATGTCCTTTTGATCGAGCAGAGCCTTAGCCCGAATACAAAAGGGACAGCGGCTCCAAGTGTAGATCTCAACCGTCGGGGTCATGGCCCTACCTTCCTAAGAAGTAACGTTATTATTCTTAATAGTGTAGCCAGATCTGACCCTAAAATCAGCCTTCTGACCAAAGCGTTAACTGGCCAAAGCCTGGGCAATGGCATCCACTACCCGGGTCACCTCCACAATCTCCAGACCCTTCAGCTGCAAGCCCTGCCCCTTGGGGACGATCGCTCGCTTGAACCCCAGCTTGACCGCTTCCTTCAGACGCAGCTCCAGTTGGGAAACCGGTCGCACCTGACCCCCCAGACCCACCTCCCCGATCAGCACCAACTCAGGGTCCACCAGGCGATCTCGAAAACTGGCCACCACGGCGATCGCCACCCCTAAATCCGCCGCCGGTTCCGCCACCATCAGCCCCCCGGCCGAGGCAACGTAGGCATCTAGCTTAGAGAGGGGGATGCCCACCCGCTTTTCCAGCACTGCCAGAATCTGCAGCAACCGGTTAAACTCAATGCCGGTGGTCGATCTCCGGGGAGAGCTGTAGCTGGTGGGGCTGACCAGGGATTGCAGCTCCACCACCAGGGGGCGAGTTCCCTCACAGGCGACGATGGTGGCAATGCCGGGCACCTGCTCCTCCCGGTTGCCCAGGAATAGGGCGGAGGGGTTGGTAATCTCCGCCAGGCCCTGGTTCACCATTTCAAACACCCCCAATTCGTGGGTGGCGCCAAACCGGTTCTTTACCGATCGCAGCAAACGATGGCTGGCAAAGCGATCGCCTTCGAAGTAGAGGACGGTATCCACCAGGTGTTCTAGCACCTTAGGGCCGGCGATCGCCCCCTCCTTAGTGACATGACCGACGATAAAGAGGGAGATGTTGGAGCGTTTGGCTAACTGCATCAGGGCAGAGGTACACTCCCGCACCTGGGCCACTGACCCAGGTGCGGAGGTCAGGTTGGCATAGTAGAGGGCCTGAATACTGTCGATAATGGCTACCGTGGGCCGTAGCGACTCCAACTCCGTCAAAATGGTTTCCAGATCGATCTCCGGCAGCAGAAACAGTTGACTATCCTCATCGCCTGGGTGCGGTTCTAGGTCAGGGGACTGCTGGTCAGTGCCACTCCCCAGGGCCAATCGCTGCCAGCGCAGCTTCACCTGTTGCCCCGACTCCTCAGCACAGACGTAGAGCACCGGTTGACGGCGGGCTAACTGGTTAGCCACCTGGAGTAGCAGGGTGGACTTGCCAATCCCCGGGTCGCCCCCCAACAACACCAGGGAACCCGGCACAATGCCGCCCCCCAACACCCGATCTAACTCCCCATAGCCCGAGGGCAGCCGCATCTGGGGATGGTCTTGGATCGCCCCTAGGGGAACCGCCTGGCGGGGTTGGGGGGAACCGGTCTGTCTAGCCTGGGGACGCCGACCGGCCGGGCTGGCTTTGGGGGCTATGGCCTGCTCCACCAGGCTATTCCAGCTATGGCAGAGGGGGCAGCGGCCATAGTACTGGGAGGACTCAGCCCCACACTGGTTGCAGGTAAACATAGAACGCGACTTAGCCATGGCCAGAGATTCCCATGCCTATGGAGAAACCAAAGCAGCTGCTTGGGAGTGATCAGAATTTTGTGTAAACCCTGATTTTTGCAACCAGAAATCAATGGTTCCAGCCTGATCTAGCACGGTTTACTGAACACTCCCGCTGCTTCACTATAGCTTCTAGGCGAGGGAGTCAGTGGCCAGGAGGGGACCCGGCCCCTGGGCTTCTGAATTCTGAACCCAGCCGCCGCCTGCGAGTCCGGAATTGATTCTTGCAATAAATCTTAAAAAACTTTGAACCACAGGTGTTACCGCCCATAACCATGGATGAATAATAATTACAATATTGGTTTTTCCATGGCGCTACTGGGCCGTGGCCCAAGAACAACTGCAAGCTTGTCCTGGTTTCTGCTGAGTCGCTGAGTATAAGTACAGGTCCATTCCGGTTAGGTATTCATTCTCCTGCAAAAATTAAGTATTCAAGATTGCGATTGTTTATAAAATATGGCGTTATGTAGGGAGACTTGAGAGCCTTGGTAAACAATAAAGAAAGAATTTTAGTTGTAGATGATGAGGCGAGTATTCGCCGCATCCTGGAAACCCGTCTCTCCATGATTGGCTACGATGTGGTGACGGCGGCTGACGGGGAAGAAGCCCTGGAGACCTTTCGCAATACCGATCCAGACCTGGTGGTGTTAGACGTGATGATGCCCAAGCTGGATGGTTACGGGGTTTGCCAGGAACTGCGTAAGGAGTCGGATATTCCCATTATTATGCTCACCGCCCTGGGGGATGTGGCCGATCGCATCACCGGCCTTGAGCTGGGGGCTGACGACTATGTGGTCAAGCCCTTTTCCCCTAAGGAACTGGAGGCCCGCATTCGCTCGGTGTTGCGGCGGGTTGATAAAAACGGCATGTCCGGCATCCCCAGTTCCGGGGTGATTTCCGTCAATACCATCCGCATCGATACCAACAAGCGCCAGGTCTACAAAGGAGATGAACGGATTCGCCTCACCGGCATGGAGTTTAGTCTCTTAGAGTTATTGGTGAGCAAGTCCGGTGAGCCTTTCTCCCGGTCTGAAATCCTCCAGGAGGTGTGGGGGTATACGCCGGAGCGCCATGTCGATACCCGGGTGGTGGATGTGCACATTTCCCGTCTGCGGGCGAAGTTAGAGGATGACCCCAGTAACCCGGAGCTGATCCTCACCGCTCGAGGGACGGGCTATTTATTCCAGCGGATTGTGGACCCCGGGGAAGAGTAGGCTGCTACTAGTCTGCTAGAATTTTTTAAGGTTTTTAGAGATTTAGCAGATGGGGCTGAAGCGGGCGCGGATTGCCATTGATGCTATGGGGGGTGACTATGCTCCAAGGGAGATCGTAGCCGGGGCCATCAGAGCTAAGGCAGAATTAGATATAGAGGTTGCTCTGGTGGGGGATGTTGCCCAAATTCAGGCCAGCGCTGCCCATCCTCAGCAGCTTCGGGGGATTGAGCTGGTGCCGGCGGATGGCACCATTGAAATGCACGAAGAACCCCTCAGTGCCCTCCGGAAAAAGCCCCAGGCCTCCATCAATGTGGCCATGGACCTGGTTAAGCAAAAACAGGCGGATGGGGTGGTTTCCGCCGGTCACTCCGGGGCGGCCATGGCGGCGGCCCTGCTGCGTCTAGGTCGGCTCAAGGGTATCGACCGTCCAGCGATCGGGGCGGTCTTCCCCACCGTCATTGCCAATAAGTCGGTGCTGATTTTAGATGTGGGCGCCAATGTAGATTGTCGCGCCAAGTACCTGGAGCAGTTTGCCATGATGGGTACCATCTACTCCCGCTACGTGCTCGGGGTGGAGAATCCTCGGGTGGGCCTGATTAACATTGGAGAGGAGCCCAGTAAAGGGGATGAGTTAGCCCTCCAGGCCCACGAACTACTCAGCCAAAATCCCCATATCCCCTTTGTCGGCAATGCGGAGGGGCGGGATATCCTTTCGGGTGATTTTGATGTGGTGGTCTGTGACGGTTTTGTGGGCAACGTCCTGCTGAAGTTCGCCGAAGCGGTTGGTGAGTCAGTGCTGCAAATCCTCCGGGAGGAGTTGCCCCGGGGTTGGCGCGGTAAGCTGGGGGCCGCTATTCTGAAACCTAATCTACGTCGCCTGAAGCAACGGGTCGACCATGCGGAACACGGCGGCGGCCTGTTGTTGGGGGTGGCCGGGGTGACGGTGATTAGTCACGGCAGTTCCCATGCCCCTTCGGTGTTTAATGCCATTCGCCTGGCCAAGGAGGCGATGGACCACCGTGTCCTCGATCGCATCCAGGCCCAGTACCAGCGGGTGGCTATGCCCGCCGCAGAGGGAGACTAGCCTGTGAAACAGTTGATGCCCGGTGTGTCTGTGGTGGGTAGCGGATCGGCCTGCCTACCCATCACCCTCAGCAATGAAACCCTAAGCCAGTTGGTGGATACCTCCGATGACTGGATTGCCAGCCGCACCGGCATCCGCCAGCGCCACCTGGCGGGCCATGGTGATTCCCTGGGGGGGCTGGCCACCCAGGCCGCCCGCCAAGCCCTGGCTATGGCGGGGGTTGACCCCACGGCGGTGCAATTAATTGTCCTGGCCACCTCTACCCCCGATGATCTGTTTGGCAGCGCCTGCCAGGTGCAGGCGGAATTGGGCGCCCATCGGGCCGTGGCCTTCGACCTGACGGCGGCCTGCTCGGGGTTTGTCTTTGCCCTGGTAACTGCTGCCCAGTATATTCGCACCGGGGTCTTTGAGACCGTGGTGGTAATTGGGGCCGATGTGCTCTCCCGTTGGACCGACTGGGCCGATCGCCGCACCTGCGTGCTATTTGGCGATGGGGCCGGGGCGGTGGTGTTGCGGGCCAGCGATCGCGATCGGCTGCTGGGGTTTGAACTCTGTAGCGATGGATCCATGAACGCCTGCCTGAAGCTACCCTACCAGGCGGAGGCCACCCCCCTAACGGCGGATCTAACGGTGCAGCAGGGTACCTTCACCCCCATCGCCATGAATGGCCGGGAGGTCTATAAATTTGCCGTCAGCCGGGTGCCAGAGGTGATTGAAAAGGCCCTCTATCGGGCTAATCTCACCACCCAGGAGGTGGATTGGCTACTGCTGCACCAGGCTAACCAGCGCATCCTGGATGCGGTGGCCGATCGCCTGCGGATTGCCCCTGACCGGGTACTCAGTAACATGGCGGAGCATGGTAATACCTCGGCGGCCTCCATCCCCCTGGCCCTGGATGAGGCGGTGCGGGCGGGGCGGGTGCAGCCCGGCCATACCATCGCCGCCGCTGGCTTTGGCGCCGGTGTTACCTGGGGTTCGGCTATTTTTGAATGGGGCTAGACAAAGGTATCCGAAGTTACGACCCTGGTGTTATCCTAGAAATGACTCGGACCCATGCGGTGTCAACGCCCAAACCATGTCAGGACCGGAAGGTAGCAGCATTACGGGATGCTTGGCACAGGCGTGGACTCCGGGTCTTTTAGTGTCAGGGTAGGGCACCCCCCGACCTCAGACAAAACGACGGGGGATGGTGGTGCTCGATCTACGGCAAATCCGGGAAAATCCTGAACAGGTGCAGGCGGCTTTGGCCAAGCGTGGCCAGTACAACCTGGCCCCCCTACTGGCCCTGGACCAGCAACAGCGGCAGCTAGAAACCCAGCGATCGCAGCTCCAGGCCCGTAGTAATGAGATTGGCAAGCGGGTGGGCCAGACCCTGAAGGCGGGGGCCACCGCTGATAGCCCCGAGATGATCGCCCTGAAGGCCGAGGGCAACACCCTTAAGGCGGAGTTGCAAACCCTGGAGCCCCAGGGACGGGACCTGAAGGCCAGGATTGAAAGCATTCTACTGTCCCTACCTAACCTGCCCAGTGATTCCACCCCGGTGGGGGCCAGCGAAGCCGATAATGTGGAAGTGCGTCGCTGGGGGGAGGCCTACCGGCCCCAGCAACCGGTCAAGCCCCACTGGGAAATTGGCGAAACCCTGGGGCTTCTCGACTTTAAACGGGCCACCGAAAAGATCGCCCAAAGTCGATTTGTGGTGTTGCTGGGGGCCGGCGCCGCCCTAGAGCGGGCGCTGATTTCCTTTATGCTAGACCGCCATACCCGAGCCGGCTACCAGGAAATCCTGCCGCCTTACCTGATCAACTCCGCCGCCCTCACCGCCTCTGGCCAACTGCCCAAGTTTGCGGAGGAAAGTTTCCAGTGTGGCAACGATGATCTCTGGCTCACCCCCACCGCCGAGGTGCCCCTCACCAACTTCCACCGCGATGAGATTCTCGATGCCGATCAACTGCCCCGGCGCTATTGTGCCTATACCCCCTGTTTTCGGCGGGAGGCGGGCAGCTACGGCAAGGATACCCGCGGCCTGATTCGCCTGCACCAGTTTAATAAGGTGGAAATGTATCAGTTCACCCATCCTGATACCTCCTTTGCCGCCCTGGAGGGCCTGGTGCAGGATGCGGAGGATATCCTCCAAAAGTTGCAGTTGCCCTACCGGGTACTGGCCCTGTGCACCGGTGATCTGGGCTTCTCCAGTGCTAAAACCTACGACCTGGAGGTGTGGATGCCCTCCTCCGGCACCTACCGGGAAATTTCCAGTTGCTCGAACTGCCTGGACTTTCAGGCTCGCCGCGCCAATATCCGGTTTAAGACCAGCGGCCAAAAGGGCACCCAGTACGTCCATACCCTAAACGGCTCTGGGCTGGCGGTGGGTCGCACCATGGCCGCCATCCTGGAGAACTACCAGGAGGCCAACGGGGCGGTGCGGGTGCCAGAGGTGCTGCAACCCTACCTGGGGCGAGCATACCTATGATTGTCCTCATTGGCCAGGGTTTCCCCAACCGGCAGCAATTGCTCCGTCGCTAGTGGCCGTGCCCCAGGGCTGCACCTCCCATTTCAATCACTGTCGGTAGCCATCGGGCAGGATAGATTAGTCTTCGTTGCAGCGTTTAGGGTGTTGGGGTATGGCGGTGGGGCGGCGGCGGTTCATCCAAGGCGGACAGGGGGTTTTGGCGGGTCTGATGTTGGGTCAGGTTTGCCGCCCTCCCCAGGGCGCAGCCCCCGATCGCCCCAGGGTTGTGGTGATCGGGGCAGGGTTGGCGGGGTTGGCGGCGGCCCAGAGCCTAGCCCAGGCGAATTACCCGGTGGTGGTCCTGGAGGCCCGCGATCGCCTGGGGGGCCGCACCTGGACCAGCACCCACTGGCCCGATTTACCCGTGGATATGGGGGCCTCCTGGATTCATGGTTTGCGGGGTAACCCCCTGACCGCCCTGGCCCGGTCGGCGGCGGTGGATCTGGTTATCACCGATTACGATAATGCCCTGATCTACGGCCCCTCCGGTCGACCCCTGGGGCCCGACGAGGAGACCTACCTGGCCAGGCTAGGCGATCTCATCACCACCGCCCTGGTCGCCGCCCAGGGGCGTGACCCCGATCAATCGGTGCAGATAGCGGTGCGGGCCGCCCTTGACTGGCCGGCTCTGTCCCCGACGGATCAAGAGCAGGTCAATTTTCTATTGAACAGTACCCTGGAGCAGGAGTACGGCGGTAGTGTCAGCCAGCTCTCCGCCCACTGGTATGACGATGGGGAATTCTTCTCTGGGCCCGATGCCCTACTGCCCGGCGGTTACCAGGGGCTGGTCAGGGTCCTCGCCCAGGGCCTGGATATCCGACTCCAGCAGGCGGTGCAGGCGGTGGATTGGTCCGGTGGGGCGGTGGTGGTCACCACCAACCAGGCCACCTACCGGGCGGAACGGGTGGTGGTGAGCCTACCCCTGGGGGTGCTGAAAAGCGGCGCGGTGAAGTTTAGCCCCCCCCTGCCCGAGGCTAAAACCACCGCCATTTCCCGCCTGGGCATCGGGGTGTTAAACAAATGTTACCTGCGATTCCCCAGGGTCTTCTGGCCCGACACTGTAGACTGGCTAGAGCAGATTTCCGCCCCCCCGGGGCTGTGGGCTGAGTGGGTGAGTTTGGTGCCCTCCCTTCGCCAGCCCGTTCTGCTGGGGTTCAATGCCGCTGACCAGGGGCGAGCGATAGAGGACTGGGGTGATGGGGCGATTGTCGCTAGCGCCCTGGCCACCCTCCAGCGCCTGTTTGGCCGCCGCATTCCAGAGCCCCTTGACTATCAGATTAGTCGCTGGCAGCGCGATCGATACGCCCTGGGCGCCTATTCCTTCAATGCCCTGGGCAGCACCCCAGCCATGCGAGACCACCTGGCCCAGGGGCTGGCCGGGAGACTGTTTTTCGCTGGGGAGGCCACCAGTCGCCAGTATTTTGGCACCGCCCACGGCGCCTACCTATCGGGTTTGGCGGTGGCCCAGCAGATCCGCCAGGGGGGACTCTGAGGCGACGGAGAGTCTGGATTGACCACCCCCCGGCTGGGCCTGGAGCTATTCCCCGGATACCAGGGCCCCCGGTAGGTGGGGCTGGGGCGATGTCCGTGACCACGGTGGGGTGCTGGCGGTAGCCCACTGACGGAGATCCCTGTCCAACCGACCCTTAAGGCTTGGAAAGCTTGTCGAAAAAGGCTTTTGAGGGTTTTTATCGATCTCCTGGACCCAGAGATCGGCCCCAACGGCTTTCCCTAGGGTGGCCTCAAACTCCTGGGATCGACATAAATTAAAGCCTTTGACGATCCATTCTGGAAACTTGCCCTTAGAATGGTTCAGTGAAATTCCGAGCACAGGGGGATTTCAGCTTATTGGGAGTTTGGTCTTAGCCTAGGCCGCTGCCCTATCCCCTATCGGTTTGATCTCTTGCTCAATTTCTTTCCCTCATAGGAGACAACGATGAACAAAGGTGAACTTGTAGATAAGGTAGCTGAGAAGGCCTCCGCTAGCCTGGAGCGGACCGTAACCAAGAAAGAGGTTGACTCCGTCATTACCGCCACCATCGAAGCGATTATGGAAGCGGTGTCTAACGGAGAGAAGGTCACCCTGGTTGGCTTTGGTTCCTTTGAGCCCCGTGACCGTAAGGAGCGGGAAGGGCGTAATCCTAAGACGGGAGACACCATGGTGATTCCAGCTACCCGCGTGCCAGCCTTTTCCGCCGGTAAGTTGTTCAAAGAAGAGGTCGCTAAGTTAAGCAACTCTTAAGTCACCTGACCCTTGGCTAGTTCGTCCTCACCTCGACCGGTGCACGGGGGCAGTCTGATCTGGGCTGCGGCTGTGGCAGACTGTTCCCCTGATTCTTTGTTAGATTTCTCCGCCAGTATTAACCCCCTGGGGCCCCCCCCATCGGTGCGCTTAGCCCTGATCGCGGCGATCTCCCATCTGGGCCATTACCCCGACCCTCAGTACCAGCAGGTGCGTACAGCTCTGGCCGCCCACCACGGCCTGGCACCGGAATGCGTCTTGCCTGGCAATGGGGCGGCTGAATTGATCACCTGGGCCGCCCGGGACTTGAGCATGATGGGGGATAGCTCGGTTTACCTACCCACCCCCGCCTTTGGGGATTACCGCCGCGCCCTCGCCGGTTTTGACTGTAACCCCCGGCCCTGGCCCCTACTCAGGGCCGGGGGCGTGGACTTCGCCAGCCAGGCCCTACTCTCCCTAGCTACCGCTGGGGCTGGCATCCTAATTAACAACCCCCACAACCCCACCGGTCATCTCTTCCCCCAGTCAGAGCTGCGGCCCCTCCTGGATCACTTTTCCCTGGTGGTGGTGGATGAGGCCTTTATGGATTTTTTGCCCCACCACCAGCAGCAAAGCCTGGTGCCCTGGCTAGGGCAGTATCCTAACCTGGTGGTGCTGCGATCGCTGACCAAGTTCTACAGCCTGCCGGGGCTGCGGCTGGGCTACGCCCTGGGCCATCCAGACCGGCTGCGGCGGTGGCAGGGGTGGCGGGATCCCTGGCCGGTGAATAGCCTGGCGGTGGCGGCGGGGATGGCGGCGATCGCCGATCAGACCTTTCAACAGCAGACCTGGCAGTGGTTGCCCCCCACCCGCCAGGCCCTCTGGCAGGGGTTGGCGGCCCTATCCGGTTACCGCCCCTGGCCCGGCTCCGCCAACTACCTGCTGGTGGAGACCGATCAACCGGTGCCAGCCCTACAGGAGGAACTGCTGCGGCAGCATCGCATCCTGATTCGGGATTGCTTGAGCTTTCCTGAGTTGGGCGATCGCTACCTACGGGTCGCCGTCCGCAGCGAGGCTGAAAACCACCGTTTGCTGGCTGCGCTACAGTCACTCCAGCCTCTATGATGCAAAGCTATAGCTGTAACTCCAAGGACTTCCCCGCCAACCATGCCCACCCTCACCCCCACCGCCGCCCCACCCCACCTGCAGGTGGTGAACATGACCAAGCGCTTTGGCTCCCTGGTGGCCCTGCAGGATGTCAGCCTTACCCTCACCCCGGGCACCTGCCACGGCCTGTTGGGGGAAAACGGCGCCGGTAAGAGCACCCTGGTCAAGTGCATGATGGGGTTTTACACCCCCACCGCGGGGGAAATTCTGGTGGATCACCAACCCCGCACCATCCGCAGCCCCAAGGATGCCCACCACTGGGGGATTGGCATGGTGTATCAACACTTTACCTCGGTGCCCGCCATGACCGTGGCGGAGAATCTGGTGCTGGCCCGCTACGATCGCACCCAGGTGATCAACTGGAAACAGGAGTACGCCGCCCTGCAGGCCTTTATGGAGGCCTCTCCCTTTGGCCTGGATCTGGATCTGCCGGTGGGTCAGCTGGCGGCGGGGCAAAAACAAAAGCTGGAAATCCTCAAGCAGCTCTACCTGAATAGCCAGGTGTTAATTTTAGATGAGCCCACCTCGGTGCTCACCCCCGACGAGGCGGATGAGGTGCTGGGGTTACTGCGGCAACAGGCCCAGGCGGGCCGCCTCAGCGTGCTGCTGATCACCCATAAATTTCGCGAAGTGATGGCCTTTACCGATCAGGTGACGGTGCTGCGACGGGGTCAGGTGGCGGGCCAGGGACGGGTGGCGGATTTAACGGTGGCGGATATGGCCCAGATGATGCTGGGGGAAGCCCGCCAGACCAAAACCCTGGCCAAGACCCCTCTGGCTAACCCGGCACCGGTGCTGGAGCTGTGGGGGCTGGCGGGCGATCGCGACAACGGCCTATCCGCCTTTGGCCCCCTGGACCTAACGGTGCAGGCGGGCGAGATCGTCGGGGTTGCCGGGGTCTCCGGCAACGGTCAACGGGAGTTGGTGGAGGTGCTGGCGGGGCAGCGTGTCGCCCGCCAGGGGCAAGTTCTGGTGCAGGGCCATGGCTACGGGGCCAGTCGGGCGGAGATGGCCCGTTGGGGGGTGTACACCCTGCCGGAGGAGCCCCTACGCAATGCCTGCGTTGCCACCATGTCGGTGGCGGAAAACATGGCCCTGCGCACTTTCGATCGCCCTCCTCAGGCCCGTTGGCGTATTTGGCTGGTGCTGCGGGCTATCCGGCAGGCGGCCCAGAATCTGATCCAGCAGTTTGCGGTCAAAACCCCCTCCCCCGAAACCCCCATCCACCACCTCTCCGGGGGCAATATCCAGCGTACCGTCCTGGCCCGGGAGCTCTCCTCCCCCGATATTCGCCTGTTGATTGCCGCCAACCCCTGCTTTGGCCTGGACTTTGCCGCCGTTGATGCGATTCACCATGCCCTGGTGGAGGCCCGCAACCGGGGGGTGGCGGTGCTACTGGTCAGTGAAGACCTCGACGAGCTGCTGGTGCTGGCCGATCGCATCTTGGTGATCAGTACGGGCCAATGGGTCTACGACAGCCCCATTGGCGAGGTGGACCTGCAGGAGATGGGGCACCGCATGGCCGGTCATTGAGGTGGGCTTAAACCACCTGCCACTGCTGTTTTAGCCGCTCGATGCGGTCCCGCAGACTTTCATTGGAGAGGCGGGAGCTGAGCCGCTCCACCAGCAACAAAAAGGCTAGGGGGGAGGGGCGGGGGGTGGCTTGCCAGACCACCGATCGCGAGTCTAATCGGGCTAGGGTCTGGGCCAACCGGTGACTCTCCAGCTGTTGGGCCAGCACCTCCCGTCGGGCCTGGCTGAGCAGCAGGTTATCGGGCTCGTACTTGCTAAACACCTGGTAGAGTAAACTACTGCTCACCTGCAGCTGGCTACCGGTTTTGCGCGACCCTGGATAGCCAGGAAATACTAGCCCCGCCACCTGGGCAATGCCGCGGAACTGACGTTGGGTCAGCTCTGACAAATTTAGACTGGCGGCCAGATCCGCCTCCAGGGGGTCTAGGGCAAAAAACTGGCTGGAAAACAGTTCCCGGTAGGGGTAGCCCTTGGGGCCCAGCAGTTCAAACCCGTAGTCGTTGACGGAAATGGTAAAGGTGGCCGGCTGCTGCTGGGCAAAGCGGTAGCTCCACAGTAACCCCAGCCCTTGGTGCACAAACCGGCCCTCCTGGGGAAAGCCGTAGAGATGTTCCCCCTCCCGGGTGGAGCAGGTTTCCACCAGTAACTGATCGGCCCGGGGTAGGGTAGAGAGCCGTCGCTGGGCCTCTAGAATCGGTAAGATCGCCTGGATCTCCGGATCGGTGGGGGGTATGTCAGCCGCCAACTGCTGCCCCACCGCCTCTACCTGGTGGCGCAGGTGGTGGCTGAGGGTATGGGAGATGGCCAACTGGCCCCCACTCCAGGTGGGGGTGACAGTGGATTGGCGTTTGGTGTTTTTGACGTAGAGCACCATGTCCTGCAGTTGGACGTACTGCAGTTGCCGACCGGCAAAGAAGAATATATCGCCTTTTTTTAGCCGGGAGACAAAGGCTTCTTCGACGCTGCCGATCTCCCGCCGGTTGGTGTAAACCACCCGCACTGCTGTGTTGCTGGTAATAGTGCCTATGGCCAGGCGGTGGAGGCGGATCAAGGGGCGATCGACCATGCGATAGCGACCCTCCTGTAGGGTCACCTTTTGGTAGCGGGGGTAGGCCCCCAGGCAGCGGCCCCCCTTCTCAATGAAATCCAGGATCCATTGGTAGTCGGCCTGGCTGAGGTTCTGGTAGGCAACGGTTTGGCGCACCTGGTGGAGGCTGGCCTTGGGGTCGAAGCCATCGCCGCAGGCCAGGGTGAGCAGGTGCTGGATCAGCACATCGTAGGGCTGGGGTTGGGGGGGGCGGTGCTCTAAATCCCCCAACTCCAGGCCCCGCCGCAGGGCGGTCATTTCCAGTAATTCCAGGGCATGGGTGGGGAGGAAAAATACCTCGGCGGTGCCGGTCGGCACATGGGCCGATCGCCCCGCCCGTTGCAGCAGGCGAGCCAGGTTTTTGGGGCTGCCAATTTGCACCACCCGCTGCACCGGCTGGAAGTCTACCCCCAGGTCCAGGGAGGAGGTGCAGACCACCCATTTGAGGCTACCGGCCTTCACCCCCGCCTCGATCGCCGCCCGTTCCGCCGCGTCCATGGAGCCGTGGTGGAGGGCGATTCTTTCCTGGTGCTCCGGCAGGGCGTAGGCCAGGGCCTGGTACCACCGTTCCGCCTGGTTACGGGTGTTGGTGAAAATTAGGGTGGATTGATCCATATCCAGGGCCGCCACCAGGGTATCCAACAGTCGCAACCCCAGGTGCCCGGCCCAGGGAAAGCTATCGACGCTCTGGGGGCGCAGGCTGGTGATCTGGGTGGGGCGTTGCCCCGAGGACCGCAGAATTACCGGGGGGGTGCCCAGTCCTACGGCGGTCTGGGCGGCGATTTCCAGGTTGCCCAGGGTGGCGGAGAGGGCCCAGGTGCGGAGTTGGGGCTGGAGCGATCGCAGGTAACTGAGGCAGAGCTCCGTCTGGGTGCCCCGTTTTGATCCCATCAGTTCGTGCCATTCATCGATAATCACCGCCCGTAGCCCGCCAAACCGCTCCTGTGCCCCCGGGTAGGAAAGTAATAGGGCTAGCGATTCGGGGGTGGTGATCAAAATCTCCGGCATGGCTTTGATTTGCTTCGCCTTGCGGCTGCCGCTGGTGTCGCCGCTGCGGCATTCCACCCGCAGGGGCCACCCCAGGGCCTGGATGGGGGCGGCGATGGCCTGCTCCAGGTCGCGGGATAGGGCCCGCAGGGGGGTGAGGTAGAGGAGTTGCAGGCCCGGTCGGGGGCTGGCCAGCATCTCAGCGATCGGCCCCAGCACCGCGGCGTAGGTTTTCCCCGCACCGGTGGGCACCTGGATCAGGCCACTGTGACCCCCCAGGTAGGCGGCCCAGGCCTGCCGTTGGAACTCCAGGGGCTGCCAGCCCTGGTGGTCAAACCATGGGATGATCGGTCCTAAGCGGGAATCGCTGTCTGGGGCAGGCATATGACCAGGTTGGAGGCGAGATTATGAGCCGGTTGGCTCTCCTACAAAGGGGCTTTCCCATGCTAGTTCCTGGAGGATGGAGGATCCATAGCGTCTGAGCAACCGCTTCAGGGTAGGCCTGTTTCATCAGGTTAACCCCAAGGGAGGCGACCTGATCACTCCGGTTAAGGCTGTACAACGAAATATGACAGGTCGGCATCAACTTTCCCCTGAACCCAGCTCCATGGACCTAGGATCGAGACAGAAACCGCAGGCTCATGGCCCCATGGAGAAAAGCCCATCCGGAATGTTAACCCTATGGATTGGGAGTCAGGAAACCCATGGTTCGTTTGCCTCAGTTGAGCCGCCTTAGCCGCCTTCGCTGCTCCCCCGACCAGCGGTACCGGGGGCTGGTTATCCTGGGGCTGGTACTGCTGAGTTTGGTCAGCTGTGAGGCCTACCGTGTCCAGTCTGCCCAGGAGAGCCGAACCATGGACTTAGCTCCCCTGACCGAGGTGAATAATGGCCAAACTGTCAAGCTACGGGTGGGAGATCGCCTGACTGCAGGGCTTGATAAAGATCATCTTTCACCATCAATGCTTACAGCTTTTGGGGTGTGTGATATTTGAGCATCTAAGCAACGTCCCACGATCGCATCTATACCCAAACCAACGATGCCTTGCGTTTGTAATAATGGGTTACTAGGGCTATCAAAGGTAACCACAGATTTTCCTGCCAAAATCAAGCTTTGGGCAAAGGCTAGGGTTTTGCTGTTGGCGGCAGCGTAGGCAATAAAGGTGCTGTGGGAAAGTGCCCCAATCATGGCATTTCGCTTGCCCGCCAGTTCAGCCGTGACCCGAGGATAGCTGGCGCTAAAGGGCGAGATTAGCAGTAAGCAATTTTCGTTAACTGCCTGTGTTTGTTCTGAGGAAAGGCGGAGGTTGTGAAGGCTGCGGGCAGGACAGTGGATGATGGGTTGGGTACCCCGTAGTAGAATTTTCAGGCAGTCTTGTTCGATCGGGGTGTGGAACCCGCTGATGACGGGAATTTCTGCCTCTCGCAGGGCTTGAGCGAGGTCATAGGCTTTGAGGATCAGATCACCGGGGCATTTAATGGAGCAGAAGAGGGCGACTGCAGGTTTTTGAAGCAGGCTGAGATTACCGATCGCGGTTAGGGTCGGTGCGCTTTTGAAGGCAATGCAGGTTTTGAGTCCAGGGGGATAGCCTGGATGCTCGGGGAAAATGAGTTGCAAATCTTCTGTATTAGGCGATCGCATAGCCAGAGAAGGAGCGCATGTAGGGGATCGGTTCGGTAAACTATGTCAGGAGACGATCACCGCTTGAGCAATCATATACTCAATGGCTTGGGGGTTATCAATCCGTTTGGAAGCCTGAAGAATTTCGATGCCAACGACATTTCGATTAGAGTCAAAGTCCAGGATAATGCCGGGGGTCTCTTCATCACTTTCGTCAATCTCCACATCCTTGAGGGTAATCCGAATCACATCGACTTCGGGGTCATATTTGATTTTCATGGGTTCCTCCAATGTTTTTTAATTTGGCTTGTGCGATCAACGGTTACAACGATTGCGGGGTCAAGGGTGGTGTTGATAAAGACTCGAATTAAGTAGAGTTTGCCTGTGCCAAAATCCATTTGAGAGGTTGTTTGAAAAGCCAAAGAGAGTCTCAAACTATACCTATGGAGTAGGATA
>JBEIUS010000125.1:0-10465 GCA_040374235.1 Leptolyngbya sp.
ATATCCTGTACCTTCTCCACCAGATTTTGTTGGGAGAACTGTTTGCTGGACATATTGACACTCATGGTCAGGTTGGCCATGCTAGGATAAAATTCGCTCCAGGTTTGCATTTGCCGACAGGCTTCCTCCAGCACCCACCAGCCCAGGGGAATAATCAACCCTGTAGCCTCGGCGGTGGCTATAAATTCGCCTGGCATTAGTAGGCCCCGCTCTGGATGCTGCCAGCGCACTAGAGCCTCAAAGCCGATAATCGCTTGGGTACTGAGGGTAACAATGGGCTGGTAGTACAACCGCAGTTCCTGCCGATCCAGAGCCTGACGCAGGGCCATTTCCGACTGTAGCCGTTGATGGCGTTGATTTTGCAGAGAACTATCAAAGATGTGCCAGTGGCGGTCCGGCAGATCTTTAATTTGGTACATCGCTGCATCGGCATCCCGCAGCCAGTCCTCCGCCTGCTGATATTGGTCTGACCCCAGGGCAATGCCAATACTGGCATCAATGTAGACCTCGTACTGCTGCAGATAAAAGGGTTTAATGATGGCGCTGCGCAATTGTTCCGCCATGGCGATGGCCACTGTTGGATTAGGAACATGCTCTAATAGCACCGCAAACTCGTCTCCGCCTAGACGGGCCACGGTATGCTGCTTCGACAGATGATCCTGTAATCGTTGACCTAGCTGGGTCAGGAGTTCGTTCCCAACCCGGTGGCCGAGGCTGTCGTTAACCTCTTTAAATCGGTCTAGGTCCATAAATAGGAGCGCCATGGAATCGGCCCGTCGATCCTGACCAAGAACACTGTTAACCCGATCCATAAAAAAGGTGCGGTTAGGCAGGTTAGTCAGTTCATCCTGAAGGGCCTGGCGCTGTAGGGTGATCTCCCTCTGTTTACGCAGGGAAATATTCCGGGCTGATAGGATACCCGCCGCCTCTCCTCCATCAGCACAGGGACCGCCGCTTAAGGCCACCCAGAGAGGGAGAGTAGCAGTTCCGGAAAGGGTTAAAATCACTTCCTCGTTTTCCAGAGAATCCCCCCTGAGGATCCGCCTCAGGGGCAGTTGCGATTCCCCTAATGGACAACCATAGCGGTCCAGAACACGATGATTTGAGTCTTCCCTGACCCGCCACAGGCTGTCGAGGTGATCCTGTAAGAAACTAACGGCGGATTGGTTACAGAGCAGGGGTTGACCCCAACGATCCACTACTACGATGGCATCGGGTAAACCATCCAGGAAGGTAAGGCTAATCGGACTGGTCCGGGAGGCAGGGTTGTACATGGTGACGGGACAACTCAGGAGAGGAGCGGCAGCTAGGCTGATCGGAGGGGACCGATCATCGGTCCGCTCGGGAATCCTAGAAGCTAAACCCAAATCCTAAGGCAGGACCTGGATCTAAATCTAGAGTTCCCAAGGGTGAGGTTAGGTTTTCCTGGTAACGCGATAAAACTGTAGCCGACGGAAGCGAGGCAAAACACCTATCTAGTATTCTCTTTCACCGATCAACGTCATTCTAAGTGTTCCGGCCAAAACTATAATTCAGCTGGAGGTTGGTAACCCATGTTAGGCAATCACACCCTACACTTAACTTGGTGCATATACCCGCTGCATAGGTCGCTAAAGTAACAGGGCTAACCTGGCGGATGGTAAGCAGGCGGTTTCTAGCGGCAATGACCGCTGACCATCAACCCAAAACCACTGTTTTAAGCGGTATGGAGCACACATTACTAGGGGGGCGATATCAGGTAATCCGACGGCTCGGCTCAGGCGGGTTTAGTCGGACCTTTCTGGTTTGCGATCTGCATCTGCCCAACCATCCGAAATGCGTGATTAAACAACTGAAGGTACAGGATAAGGACACGGGTACTCTAGATATGGCCCGTCGTCTGTTTGACACCGAGGCTCGAGTTTTATATCAGTTGGGTAGCCATCCCCAAATCCCCACCCTGCTGGCCCACTTTGAGGAAAACCAGGAGTTTTACCTGGCCCAGGAATACATTGAGGGAAGCCGATTAACTAGCCAGGTGGAGGAGGGTAAGCCCTGGTCAGAAACCCGGGTAGTACTTTTGCTGCAGGAGATCCTGGAAATTCTGGCCTTTGTCCATCGCCAGCAGGTAATTCATCGGGATGTCAAACCATCGAACTTAATTCGCCGCCATCGAGATGGCAAGATTGTGTTGATCGACTTTGGGGCCGTCAAACAGGTCACCTCCTCTCCCCTGGTGGATGCGGAAACCGGTGCCACCAACCTAACCGTGGCCATTGGCACCCATGGTTATATGCCAAATGAGCAGTATGCGGGTAAACCCCGTTTCAGTAGTGATGTTTATGCTGTAGGCATGCTCGGTATTAGGGCTCTTACCGGTATCCATCCTCAAAAGCTAAATGAGGATCCGGTTACCTGTGAGCTAGCCTGGCATGAACATGCTGCCTCCGTCTCATCAGCCCTGACGGAGGTTCTGGACACCATGGTGCGCTACGATTTCCGCGATCGCTACCCCACTGCCCAGGAGGCCTTAGAAGCTCTGGAGCGACTACCAACTCCCCTGAGTGGGGGGATTACCAATCAGTTGTATCAAGCCTGGCAAAAGGGCACTGGTGGTCTGGTACCTAGCCCGCAATCAAGGCCGGGGGAAGCGGTGTTGGTACCGGCGGAAACTTCAGAAATCACTGCCATCGCTGAGGACCAAGAGGCTACATCCCTTTTCCCCATGGACTTGGTCTATACCAGCGACGCTAACGGGGCTGTCGTACCGGTGGCGGCCTCTCCCCTCCAACTACTGGAGCGGTTCCCTCCTCGGTTGCGTCAAATTCAGCATAAACGCTGGCTCGGGGTGGGGCTGTTGGGGATATTGGCCGTGGCCACAGCCCTTTGGCGGAGTGGTTTAACCGTTGTCTTTGAGCCCAGCCGTCGGGCTGTCAGTCCCTTCTTGCCCGCTCCCATTCCCCCCTTGGCTACGGATTTGGGTTTACTATTGCCCCCAAAGGAGAAAGCCGCCTACTTGGTGGACCGAGGTAATCAGTTAATGACCAATGATCGCTATCCGGAGGCGCTGGATATCTACGATGAAGCCATTGCTACCCAGGCTGATCATGCCCCGGCTTACCTGGGACGATGCCGGGCTCTGATTGGGTTGAAACGTCCCAGTGAAGCCATTGCCGCCTGTGATGATGCCCTCGCCTACCGCAGCTACTACCCCGAGGCCACCCGCAACAAAGGTAACGCCGAGGAACAACAGGGAAAACTATTAGCGGCCCTGAATCTTTACGAAGAAACTAACCGCCTAATGCCTGCCCTGGCCCTGGCCTGGTTAGATCGGGGGCGAGTGTTACAAAAGTTAGGGCGATCCGCGGAGGCCTTAACGGCTTTAGATCAAGCCATTGCCCTGAATCGAGAATCGGCGGAGGCTTGGACCATTCGGGGGGAAGCGGCCTGGACTCTGGAACGCTATGATCAGGCGATTATTGCCTTCGACAAAGCCCTGCAGGTTAATCCTAACCACGAGCCGGCCCGCCTGCTGCGGCAACAAGCCCGCCAGACCCTAGGCCGATAATCCGACTACAGGAGCCTTACCCTCACTTCAGTGGCCAGTTGGGATTCGACTCGCCCCCCCTCCACCGTGGTACCGGAGACCGGTGCCGTATGGTGGGGAAAGGGGCTGGCCACTAGGGCAACATGGCGATCACTAACCGCTAAGCCGTGGGTTGGATCAAACCCTCGCCAACCCCCACCCGGGATATACACCTCGGCCCAGGCGTGCAGATCCTGATCGGGGATGGTGCTGTCCCCCTCCTCATAGCCACTGACAAAGCGAGCCGCCAGTCCCACCGCTTGACAGGCGGCCATGAACAACACGGTCAAGTCACGGCAACTGCCGGTCTTCCTGGCCCAGGTTACCCCTGGCGGCCAGGGCTGGCCGGTGGGCCGGTTGATATACTCACAGCTTTCATAAATGCGTTGGTTTAGGGTGGTGAGGAACCATCCCACATTCCCTTCTACAGCGTGGATAACCTCCTGGGCCAGGTCAATCACGGGCGGTGAAACAACGCTGGTGGTGGGCGGGTGGAGATGGGCATGGAGGCTGGCGGCCAGGGTGGCCGGATAATCAATCGGCAAGGTGACCGCCCAGGGCTCCGCCAGATAATCAAAGGGGTTGTGGCGATAGGTGACCACCTCTGACTGGGCATGGATACGAAGATGGCCGGTGGGCTGTGGGTCAAACCAAAGCTGTAGGGTTAGATTACCGTCAATCTCCACCACCTGGGTTTGTCCCAGGGGGTGTGGATCCACCGCCAACTCAAACTTCTCGACCTGTTGACTGCCATCGCTGCGGGGCCTCAGGCGCAGGGTATGGGCCTTTAGGGTAACGGGCTGCCGGTAGGTGTACTGGGTATGGTGATGGATTTGATAGCGCATTGACTGGTGGGGCTAAGCTCCTAACTAGCAAACTGAGAGGGGACCTGGGTCCTAGTCCGGGCATGGGGGTTAGGAGGGACATCTCTGGGAAGCCACCGCCGCTTCGCCGCTACCCCACTCAACCCTTGTAGAAAATAGTTAACTAACGTACAGAATTATATCCGGATCCATGGAATTCTTCCCTCAGGATAGAATTATCTATCTTAGAGCCTGGATAGAGTCGATGAATTTTCGATGAAACCTAACTAGGGATCACCAATTTAGTCATAGCATTTGAAGATTAAGCATTTATAAAATAATGTTGCACTGTCTATATCAGCCCTCCATAATAGAAGAGAAAAGCACACTCGGCAGTTCTTCCACCAATCAGAAATCTCCTCCTCAAGGGATATATCTTGTGCAGAGATTTACCCCGGGTCAGAAGGTCGTTTTAATTTGTATTTTTTGAAGAATGATTCGGGCCACCAAGTCAGGGCGCTGGGTTCTGGCTTCAAACATCTTTTCTGTGAATTATCTATGGTTTTATCTCAAGGTTCTTTTTATCGATCACTAACTTCTTCAGTCAGTCTTGGTCTTATTGAGTTCAAGGCAGTTTTTGTTTTTTCTATTTTTTGAATTGAAAATATTTCCAATATCGACAGAATATGAACCTCACCAGCCAAAAACCTACCGGAGTAGCCAGATGACTAACCTTTCTCAGCAGGTACATTGCCCCAATTGCGGCCACTGGGCCGAGCGCTATCATCTCCAGGCTGACCATCTGGTGCGCACCCAATGCTCCGCCTGTGACTATCTCCTGATTACCTGTTCCCTCACGGGTAAGGTGATTGAGGCCTATGCTCCCGGTTTGTTTGTAGGCTCGGCTTCCTAGGGATGGCGGTGCAGGAAACCCGGTTAGTTCTACGGCAGTGTTTGCTGCCGGGGACAACAAGCCCGGTCGATATTGGGTTAGCCCAGGGGAAGATTGTGGCCATTGCCACGGATCTACCCGGATGGGATGATCCTGGGGTGCAGGCTCTGGCTGTAGGCGGCAAATTAGTGAGCCCGCCCTTCGTGGAGTCCCATATTCACCTGGACTCTGTGTTGACGGCGGGGCAGCCCCGCTGGAACCAGAGCGGCACCCTGTTTGAGGGTATTGATATTTGGCGTGATCGCAAGGTCAGCCTCACCGCTGCCGATGTCCAGGCCCGTGCCCTGGCTGCCCTGCGCCTGCAGGCGGAGCAGGGGGTCTTGTTTGTCCGCACCCATGCTGATGTCAGCGAGACCAACCTGGTCGCTCTGCAGACCCTGCTGGATCTGCGCCAGGCGGTGCAGGATTGGATCACGGTACAGGTGGTGGCCTTTCCCCAGGATGGGATTTACGGCAGCCCCGGTAACGCCGAACGGCTAGAGGAGGCTCTGCGGCTAGGAGCGGATGCGGTTGGGGGTATTCCCCATTACGAGTTTACCCGGGAAGATGGGGTGCGTTCCGTGGAGTATATCTTCGATCTGGCCCAGCGTTATGACCGCCTAATCGACATCCACTGCGACGAAATTGATGATGACCAGTCCCGGTTTTTAGAGGTGGTGGCGGCCCTGGCCCTGCGATCTGGGCTGGGCCCCCGGGTCACCGCCAGCCACACCACCGCCTTCGGTTCCTACAATGATGCCTATGCCCTTAAACTGATGGGCCTGCTGGAGCGGGCCCGGATAAACCTGGTCGCCAACCCCCTGATCAACATCACTCTGCAGGGCCGCACCGATACCTACCCTAAGCGCCGGGGCCTGACCCGCGTCAAGGAACTATGGCAACGGGGCTTAAATGTCAGTCTCGGCCACGACTGTATCCAAGACCCCTGGTATAGCCTGGGCACCGGCAATATGCTAACGGTGGCCTCTATGGCTCTCAACCTGTGCCAGATGACCGGTCAAGAGGAAATCGCTGCCTGCTACGCTATGGTCACCGATAACGGTGCCCTGACCCTCAACCTGGCGGACCAGTACGGTATTGCCGTAGGTCAACCCGCCAACCTGATTGTTTTAGACGCCGATAGCCCCTACGATGCCCTGCGCCGTACCGCCACTGTTATCCATGTGATTTCCCGAGGCCGGGTGTTGGTGCAGACCCAGCCTCCCCAGGTACATTGGTCACGGGAAGTTATTCCCAGTTAAAGTTGAGGGAACGGGTAGAGGCGGAGGGGCTGAGGGCTGCCAGGATCTGTCGACCATAGCTGCGACGGTGGATCCGGCTATCCAACAGGGCCACCATCCCCTGGTTGAGCCGCACCGGCCCGATCACCCGTTCCAACTCTGCCATGGCGGTGGGGAAGAGGTAGAGGCGGAACCAATCCTGGCGGCGACGTTTATGAAAGGCAACTCGTCCTGCCACCAGGGGATTTTCCAGGGAGGGTAGGGGCAGGGTGGCCACGATCAATAGATCGGGCACCGGTAGGAGCAGCCGATGTCGCTGCCAAAAGCACCAGCTGCTGACCAGGATTGTATTAGCCTTCAACAGCGGTTGCTCTAGCTGTACCCGAGAACCAAACTCCGCCGCTAGGGCGGTGGCTAGTTGTCCCTTCAGGGGCAGATCGTTGACTAAAATTACCGTCGGTCCCTGCCGGGAGGGTTTAAGACACACTAACAGACGACGGATTTCGGACTGGAGGTGCTCTTGGAATTGGGGAGTATTGGGAAGGGGGAGGTGGTCCGGCAGGTAGAGTCTCAGGGCTTCGTACTGGCGGGGGGGTGAGAATTTCAGACAGGTCAGGTCATGGAGGCCGAGCCGTTGACGAAAGATCTCCGCATTGCTCTGTTGATCAAGGGCGGCCCCAATTAACACCACCGGTTGCTGTTGCCACACCCGGGCCAGACGGAGGGCGCAATCCACCGGGGCACAGTGGAGGGTGATGCGGCCAGAGGGGCGGTCTAGGGCGAACCAGAGTAAATGATCAGGGGGAGTGAAATGATCCCAGAACCGTTGCCAGGTGACTGGCATGATCCCCTGGCCAGGATCCATCTCCAGAGCCGTGAGCAGGTCCTGCAATAATTGGCATTCCCCTGGCTCCAGCAGGTAACAGTGGTAGGGATTGGGGGGATGCTGAAAGGCGGCGTAGGTGAGGGCCACCTGGATATCCCCCAGCCGTTGACGGTGGTGGGGGTAGGCTAGTCCCAGTTGGTGCCAGTCCTGGGGAGTCAGGGTAGTGGTGAGCTGGTCCTCTAACCACAGCTCCAGATTATCGGCATCATCCACCAGGGTGGGGATACCGGCGGGAAAGCGATCACCCTCCCCCAGGCGATCGGCGAGCCAGAGCTCAGGACTGGTGATCAATAAACCACTAAAGTCAGGATGGGGCCACCTATCCCCCACCTGGATAGGTTTAGGCAAACTCAAGGTTTCCTGGAGGCGGGGCAGGTCACTCATCAAAAGGCGCTGCTGAATCCCCGGGGGGGCCACCAAAATAGCTGGTTCTGGCCATAGTAACAGGGCCACCAGGTAACTCAAGCGATAGTCTCCCTGATAGGCCGACAGCCCTCCCACCTGCAGCAGGGCGCTGCGTTCTAGGCGTAGGGCCCGGGCCACCAGCCGCGCTAAGGTAAGATGGTGGGGCCAACTGGCCTCCCCACAATGACGCAAAAATTCCCGTAGCTGCTGGTGTACCTCGGCCTCAATCACAACGTCAGGGTGATGGTTAGAAGTTAAGCTTTTATTGTCGCATAGATATTCTGCCCACCCATCTAGCTGGGGCAACCGACCTTTCCTGGTAGGGGATCGGCCCTGATCGATGCGCCCTGCTTCCCTGATCATTTGCCCTGAGGATAGGTGCCATGTCAACCATTGCCATTGTCGGTCTGGGCCTGATTGGTGGTTCCCTGGGGCTGGATTTTAGTCGTCTGGGACATCGGGTGGTCGGTATCGCCCGTAGATCGGCCACCGCTGAAACAGCGTTGGCTATGGGGGCGGTGCAACAGGGGGGCACCGACCTGGCCCTGGTACGATCGGCTGGGGTGGTATTTCTCTGTACTCCCCTGGACCAACTAGCGCCGACCGCCCGGGCACTGTCTCCCTACCTGGGGCAGGAAAGCGTGGTGACCGATGTGGGCTCGGTAAAAACTGCGATCGTGGAAGAACTGGAGAGTCTGTGCCCCAGCTTTGTAGGTGGCCATCCCATGGCGGGCAAGGCGGAGGCGGGGCTGGCGGTGGCCCAGACCGGTCTATTCCGGCATCGTCCCTACGTCCTGACCCCCACCCCCCTGACCCCCCCCTGGGCCCTAGATCAGGTGATGGACCTGGTGCAGCAACTGGGGGCCCAGATCTACCGCTGCTCGCCCCAGGCCCACGATCGCGCCGTCGCCTGGATATCTCACCTACCGGTGATGGTCAGTGCGGGCCTGATCCAGGCCTGCGGGCAGGAGCCCGACCCCGCCATTTGCCAACTAGCTCAAGCTCTGGCCAGTTCTGGCTTTCGGGATACCAGTCGGGTAGGAGGTGGTGTCCCCGAACTGGGGACCCTGATGGCTCGTTACAATCGTTCGGCCCTGCTGACCGCCCTGGCTGAGTACCAACATCAGCTGGGCCAACTCACCGCCTGTATCGAAGCCAGCGACTGGCCTAGGGTTTACCAATATTTAGAGCAGGCCCAGGCTGCCCGGGGGGCCTACCTGGAGGATAGGGCCCCGCCAGAATGTTAAGGACTGTGTTGATTTTTTCCTCCGATTTCGGTTGGGGTCAGCCTGTCCCGTATGATCATCCGTAAAGTTTGTAAATTTTGCTAAGATTCTGGAGATTCAAACGTGTCTCTTCCGTTATTAAGCTATTCTCCGTCCAGTCAAAATCAACGCGTTGCAGCCTACGACGTGGGGAGCGACGAGCAGCCTCGTGTGTTCTCCACCGATGACCTATTTGATAAATCCGACATGGATGCTCTGATCGAAGCGGCCTATCGACAGATGTTTTTCCATGCCTTCAAGTGGGATCGGGAGCCCTTCCTGGAGTCACAGCTACGCAACGGCCAAATTACCGTCCGCGACTTCATTCGTGGTCTGGCCCTCTCCACCACCTTTTACAACAGTTTTTACGAAAAGAATAGCAACTACAAGTTTGTTGAGCACTGCGTCCAAAAAATCCTGGGTCGCGACGTGTACAGCGAGCGCGAAAAGATCGCCTGGTCCATTGTGATTGCCACCAAAGGTCTGCAGGGGTTTATCGATGCCCTGCTAGACAGCGAGGAGTATCTCTCTAACTTTGGCTATAACACCGTGCCCTACCAACGGCGTCGGGTGCTGCCTGGCCGGGTGGAGGGTGAGCGCCCCATCCACATTAAGAACCCCCGTTACGATGCTTACCACCGTAACCTGTTGGGCTTCCCCCAAATCATCTGGCAGTCCCAGGTGAAGCGGTTTGTTCCCCAGGAGAAGCAGGTCACTCCCGGCAATCCTCGCATGTTCCTGGATATGGCCCGCAGCATTGGCCCCAGCAGTGCTGCCCCAGCCCGGGTGTCGATTGGCAATATCAACATTGCCACCGCCGTACCCTACCGTCAGGTGTAAGTGTCCAACTGCTCAGGCCAGTCCTGAGAGCCAACAAAGCCAGAGGGAAGAGTTTCCCCCTGGCTTTGTTGGCCGTTGGATTAGTGGAGGGGATTGAGGAGACGGGCCTGACCGATCAACCCTACCCTAAGGGTTCTGGCCAAAGTCCTAAAGCTATAGATCCCCTAGCCAGGTCCATGGGGCTGGATCTAGGGGTTACCATTACGCAGTACCTCGGCCTGTTGTCGGAGAGAAGCTGCCCACTCGGTGGATCCCTTCACCTCTATCAGACTAGCGACCTTTTCCAGGTCTGCGATCACCGCCTGCCGCACCGCCAGGGGAATATCCGTCGGTTGATTAATCTGTAGGGATGGATCGTTGGACACCTGGGTTAGTTGAGCTTGAATCCGACCCAGATAGCCCGGGATCTGTTCGGGGTCACGGTTGATCGCCTCGGTGTAGGTGGCGATCGCCTCTGGGTAGCGTTGATTGGTAGTCAGTTCTTCGGCCTGGGCGTAGAGCACCTCGTAGTCGGTGGCAGGCCGGACCA
>JBEIUS010000119.1:0-11012 GCA_040374235.1 Leptolyngbya sp.
AGCCTCTGATCACTCTCCTGATTTAAAGTGTCTTCCACCCCGTACATTTCCACCGGGTCAAAGACTCGCAGCAGACTGCTCTGGGTGATAATTCCCAAGCCCTGGCCCCAGTTCCAGGAGACAACTAACCGTTGCACCCGATGGCGTTGCATGGTTTGATGGGCGTCCCACAGGGAGTCCTCGGGACTAGCCAGAAATAGGGGGCAACTCATTACGGTATGGGCTAGGGTTTGGCTGAGATTTAAGCCCAAGGCCTGGAACTGCACAATATCCCGTTCCGTGACAATCCCCAGGGGAAGAATGGCGGGGCTAACCGATGAATCTGCCTCTACGGTGTCAGCAATGACAATTGAGCTCACCGACCGCTCAGCCATCTGACGAGTCAGGTCCGTGACCGTCGTGACAGGAGGGGCATAGAATGCTTGGGGGGTCATCACCTCCATAACCCGACGCAGTTTCAAAAGATTGGTAGGGCGCAGCACTTGGCGGATACTCTCATGGGAAACCACTCCCACCAAACCCTGGTGATCGTCCACGATCACCAGGTGACGAATCCGATAACGACGAAATAGGAAAAGAGGAGCAAAAATCTCCTGAAAGTTCCGTTTCGCCAGGGTCACCACTGGGCTCACCATGACATCGGCCATGGTCAGGGTGGTCAGATCGGTCTGCTGGGCCGTGACGCGGACCACGTCTCGCTCGGTAAGGATGCCCAGCACCTGCTCCCCCTCAACCACTAGAACACAACTGGAACGAGACTCTAAATGCCAAAAATCTGACGATGGTAGACCTTCGGCTTGATCGTCGAGGGGGCAGGTAAAGCCCCGAGTCTGGCTCATCAACACAATTGCCTTGCTGAGAGGAGTGGTGGGGACTACCACCAGAGGGTGACGGTCAATGGCCGCATCCAGGGGTGAAGTCGTTGGATGGAGTTCAGCTACCATGACATCTGTCCTCCCAGACAGGGATGGGTTGTGGCTGTAGCTACAGGTATAGGGAGCGGAGGCCAGCCAGAACGCCCACTTACCCTTCACGTTTAGCGATCAACTTCGTCCTAGGCGTTCTGGCCAAAGCCATAGATAAAGCCATAGATATTGTGAATGATTTTCTGCAGCCTTGCAGGACAGGAAGGTTCTTTAGCCTAAAGCTTAATGCCAGATCCTGGAGCCATTGAGTCAAGGCAAAATGTTGCTCAGGCTGGTAACCCTCATAGGGTGAGGCAACCTGATGGTTTTATAAGGTGGGGCCAAGCCGATAGGTCCAATTCCCTGCTGGCAAGGTGAGTGTTCAAGTCTCAAATGTCATAGGTACACAATTATTGTGTACCATAGAATATGTCGTGTAAAGTTTTGCAAACATGCCTCTTCCCAAGCCTCTAACCACTCTGGATGGGACTCCCTTGGCCCCGGACCTCCTGGAAAATAAGGTGATTTTGTTCGTCAACGTGGCCAGTAAGTGTGGGTTAACGCCCCAGTATAATGGCCTGGTAAAGCTAGACCAAACCTATGGCAATCGGGGCCTGGTGATTGTCGGCGTACCCTGCAACCAATTTGGAGCCCAGGAACCTGGTACCCCGCAGGAAATTAAGGACTTCACCAAGACCAAGTACGATGTGGAGTTTACTCTGTTAGAAAAGCAGGATGTCAATGGCTCCAACCGCAGCCCCTTATACCAGTTCCTGGTGGGGCAAGGGCCTGACATTCAATGGAACTTCGGCAAGTTTTTGGTCGGTCGAGATGGGCAGGTAGTGGCCCGCTTTGAGCCTCAGACTGCACCGGATGACCTGGCGTTGCAACAGGCGATCGAAGCGGCCTTAGGTTAGCCCCTTATTTCGCCTTGACTGCGGGCGAAGAGAGGGACTTCGGGCCTCGGCGTGAGCTCAGTCAAACGGTTGGGAGCTAAGGCTAGCCAAGCAAGCCGAAGTACCACCCAATCTAGCGTTGACCGATCCACCCTGTCCTAAAGGCCCTGCCTATAAGAGTTTTTACCCCCGGATAGGGTGGCGGATGGTAACTCACCAAAGAGGTTTTTGTAGTCGCGACTAAAGTGTCCCGAGCTCCAAAAACCCAAATTGCTGGCCACCTCCGCCACCGTTGTTTGCCCAGGATCGGCTTGGTGGAGTTGACGCCGAGTCGCTGTCAGGCGTAGAACCTTAAGGTAAGCCATGGGACTGACCCCTAAAAGCTCCTGAAAGCCGTAGTGTAGGGGGCGTTGGCTGGTATGTAGGGCCTGACAGAGGCTGGTCAGGGTGAGGGGTTGGTCAAGGTGGGTTTCCATGTAGAGTTGGGCCTGTTTAATCAGCTCAGCCCGACGGAACGCAGCCCAGGTGACTGACTTACCTCGGGATCGGGGTAGGGCATCAATTAACAGGGGCAAGAAATCTTCCAGGATCAGGTGAGCAGACCTGCCCTGGCTAAGGGACTGGGGTTGGCTGAGGGCGAGGTGGTACAAGCTTCTCAAATAGTTGCGCACCTCCTGGCTCTGATGGAACATGTCGGCATAGTTGGCGTTCAGGAAAGTTCTATTCAAATCCGATCGACCCACGGCCTCGGCACAGAGGTCAAAGGTCTGCCGATGGATTTGCACCACACAGACCTGGCTATCGGCAGGCAGAGTTAAATTAACTTCCCGATTAGGATCAAACCCAAACACCACATCTGTGGAGATGGGGACACCATGGGACAGTAAATATCGAGTGCATCCCTCCAGCAGAAAGGAAAACTCCAGACATTCCTGACTCTTAGCCCCCACCACCTGCATGGCAGCTCTAATATTGACAAAACTAACGTTAATCTGACCATAGTCCAGGGTCAACAACTGGCAGCCAAAGGGAGCCAGACTCACCTGCTTGACCTGAGTTTCCCGGCGACGGTTGAGGGCAATGGTCAGGGCATCAGCATCTGAAAATTTGGCCTTAGTAAGGGTGGGCTGCATGGATCAGGGCTAAGAACCTTAGTGACCTTACTCTTGATATTCTAATCTGACGATGCCCATTCCAACCAGACCATACTAAATATCACCGGAGCCAGCATCGGTAAATTGGCCTATTATTCTAACCCGCTGCTATGCTTGGCTGCAAATCCTCTTTGGTGTTAACAGTGGTAATTTTGGGCGGCTATTGCCCTTGCCTCCCCTGGGCCATCAATTACCCAGGATTGCCCCTGGCACTGTAGGCTGGGTTAAAGGACCTAACTGACCGATGACGCGCCATGGCTACCATCAACGATAACTACCTGAAACTGAAGGCGGGCTACCTGTTTCCAGAAATTGCTCGACGGGTGAATGCCTTTGCCGAGGCTAACCCCGATGCGCCCATCATTCGCCTGGGGATTGGCGATGTCACCGAACCCCTGCCCGCCAGCTGTCGGGCCGCCATGGTGGCGGCGGTGGAGGATATGGGCGATCGCGATCGCTTCAAGGGCTACGGTCCCGAACAGGGCTACCTGTGGTTGCGGCAGGCAATTGCCCAGCAAGACTTTCAATCTCGGGGCTGTGACGTGGACCCCAGTGAGGTTTTCATCTCCGATGGCTCCAAGTGCGACTGCGGCAACATCCTTGATATCTTTGGCCATAATAACTCCATTGCTGTCACCGATCCGGTCTACCCCGTCTACGTTGACACCAACGTGATGGCGGGCCACACCGGCTCCGTTAACGAACGGGGGGAGTACGGCGGCCTGGTCTACCTGCCGATCAACGCTGAAAATAATTTCATTGCCCGCATTCCCGATCAGCCGGTGGATCTGATTTACCTCTGCTTTCCCAATAACCCCACCGGGGCCGTGGCCAGCCGTGCCCACCTACAGGCCTGGGTTAACTACGCCCGCGCCCACGGCTCGATCATTTTCTTTGACGCCGCCTACGAGGCCTTTATCACCGATCCGGCCATCCCTCACTCCATCTACGAAATTGAGGGGGCTCGGGACTGTGCCATCGAATTTCGCTCCTTTTCTAAAAACGCGGGCTTCACCGGCACTCGCTGTGCCTTCACCGTGGTGCCCCAGTCCCTGCGGGGTAGGGCCGCTGATGACAGTGAGGTCTCCCTCCATAGCCTCTGGAACCGGCGCCAGTCCACCAAATTTAATGGAGTTTCCTACATTGTGCAGCGGGGGGCGGAGGCGGTTTATACTCCCGAGGGGCAGACCGAAATCCAGGCCTTGGTCAGCTTTTACATGGAAAATGCTCGAATCATTCGGGAACAATTGACCACGGCCGGCCTGCAGGTTTACGGCGGCGTCAATGCCCCCTACGTCTGGGTGAAAACCCCCAACAGCCTCTCCAGTTGGGACTTCTTTGATAAGCTCCTGCACGGTTGCCATGTGGTGGGTACCCCTGGTTCCGGATTTGGTGCCGCCGGCGAGGGCTATTTTCGGATTTCCGCCTTTAATAGCCGCGCCAATGTGGTGGAGGCCATGGAGCGGGTCACTCACCAGTTCAAGGTTTAGGTTCTGGGACTCAGGGTTTCCAGGGGCTGCTTGCACCCTACCTCAGGAGAGCATCCCAATTTTGTAAGTTTGCCCTCATCCCCTAACCCCTTCTCCCTTTTTGGGAGAAGGGGAACCGGATTCAAAGTCCCTCTCCCGCTCTGGGAGAGGGATTTAAGGTGAGGGCTGCAAAACTGGAATGCCCCCCACCTCAGCGACAACCCAAACTATCTCGGGTGGCGACGCCGGTGATGGGGTTGGTGCCGCTGGCGGTCTGGCAGAGCTGGCTAATCTGGTAGCGGTCCAGGATGGCACCGGAGAAATCGGCACCGTTTACCTGCGCCTCCCGGAAGCTACTGCTGGTGAGAATGGCGTCGGTGAAGCGGGCCTCGGAGAGGTTGGCCTGATCAAAAATTACCCGGTCGGCAAAGGTGCCGGATAGATCCGCCTGGCTCAGGTTGGCCCGCAGGAAGGAAGCCTTGGTGAGAATGGTGCGACTTAGGTCAGTGCCGGTGAAGTTAGCCTCTCGCATTTCGGCGGCGGCAAAGGAGGTGCCCGATAGGTTTTGCCCCGAAAAGTCTCGAAAACTCAAATCGGTGAGCGTGTAGTCAACGGTATTATCCTGGGCCAGGGCCAGGGGGGTGAAGCTAAACCAGGTGGACAGGGCGATCGCCAGCACCCACCGCAACCTAGGACACCTCCAAACCATTACCCTACCTCCGTATTATCCTGAGTACTACTATGTGCCGCAAGGTTGGGATCGGCTGCAGACTGACCATGCCGGGTGCCCACTTCTCCAGTCTACCCTAGCCCGGGCTAGCCATGTTCGCGTATGCCCCCTGCTGGCACTGGGGACAGAGGCCGAAAAACTCCAGGGTGTGGTAGAAAATCTTGAACTGGTGAATCTGATGGAGTTGGGCCTCCAGGTCATGTACCGGGCACTGATCAATGACAATGGTGTTGCCGCACTGCAGACAGGTGAGGTGATGGCGATCGCTCTGGGGCAGACTGTAGAGGGCTTCCCCCGAGGGCAGGGTACGCACCTGCACCGCCCCCCCCAGCTTCAGCGCCTCCAGGGCCCGGTATATGGTTGCCAACCCCATGGTCATGCCCTCCTGGCGCATTTCCATGTATAGATCCTGGGCGGAAGTTGGTTGACCCAACCCCCTCAGGGCCGATAGGATTTTTTCCTGACTACGGGTGCGTGGCGCCATGGCGGGTCCTTTCTTCTCCAGCCATTCTACCAACCCCGGCATAGGGTAGGATGAATTACGGCAATGGCTGAACAGGTGATCGGTGTTCTCCCCTAAAGATCGGATCTATAGTGTACGTATCTACGTCACCCTGCGCCCCTCGGTGCTTGACCCGGCGGGTACGGCGGTGCAGGCGGGGCTGGCCCACCTGGGCTACACCAACGTGGATGGGCTGCGTATCGGCAAGTACATGGAGTTGTCCCTAAGGGCGACGGATGAGGTGGCGGCCCGGCAGCAGCTGAATCGAATGTGCGATCAGTTGTTGGCCAACCCGGTGATCGAGACCTATCGTTTTGACCTTGAACCCGTGGCCCCACCCCTATGACCCTGCCTTCCTCCCCCCAAGCCCTGATTTCCATTGGCCTGCTGGTGTTCATTCCGGTCTCGATCCTGGCGGAACGGTTGGGGTGGGGGGCGTTGACGGTGTTTGCCCTGTCGGCCCTGGCCATTGTCCCCCTAGCCATTTGGTTGAGCACCGCCACGGAGGAATTGGCGGTGGTCACCGGTCCCACCATTGGCGGTCTGCTCAACGCCCTGTTTGGCAATGCCACGGAGTTAATTATTGCCCTGGTGGCCCTAAGGTCAGGGTTGATTGACATCGTCAAGGCCAGCATCACCGGGTCAATTCTCGCCAATACCTTGCTGGTGCTGGGGCTGTCGATGTTAGTGGGGGGGCTACGCTACAGAGAACAACAGTTTAATCAGGCGGTGGCGGGGATAAATGGCTCCACTATGACCTTGGCGGTGACGGCGATCGTCATTCCCGCCATGGTGATTAATACCTCCAGCATTGTGGAGACCTCGGTGATTCGCCATCTATCGGTGGTGGTGGCGATCGTCATGATTACCGTCTACGGCCTCACTCTGTTGTTCTCCCTGAAAACCCACAGCTATCTCTACGATGTGGGGGTAACGGATTTTGGTGAGCCTGGGGTGGACCACGACTCTCCCCAGGGCCACCACGGCGCTACCCCGCCTAACCCCTGGCTGTGGTTGGGGGTGCTGCTGGCGGCAACGGTGGGGGTGGCGATCGAGTCGGAGATTTTTGTAGGGGCGGTGGAGGAAGCCGCCCACAATTTAGGCCTAACAGACCTATTTACCGGCGTTATCTTGCTGCCCCTAGTGGGCGGTGCGGCGGAGTACGTTACGGCGGTGCGAATGGCCGCCAAGAATAATATGGACCTGGCGGTGTCCGTGGCTATGGGCTCCAGTTTGCTGGTGGCCCTGTTGGTGGCGCCGGTGCTGGTGATCGTGGGGGAGTTGATTGGCCAGCCCATGGATTTGAACTTTGGCCTATTTGAGGTGGTGGCGGTAGCGGTGGCGGTGGCCACGGTAAACTTGGTCAGTCAGGATGGTCGCTCCAACTGGCTAGAGGGGGTGCTGTTACTCTCTACCTTTGCCCTGTTAGGGGCGGCATTTTTCTTCCACCCGGTTTAAGGCCTCGGCACCCTTGCCCAACTCGGCCGTGGCCTTATCCGGTTGAAATTGGGGGCCTTAACGTTTAGCCAGTTTCTTGGCCAGCTTCCGCAGACGAATCGACTCGGGGGTAATTTCCACCAGTTCATCGGGGCCGATGTACTCCAGGGCCCGTTCCAAGCTCATTTCCTGGGGGGTTTGCAGTTGCACCAGTTCATCGCCCGTGGCGGAGCGGTGGTTGGTGAGCTGTTTGGTTTTGCAAACATTCAGCTCCAGGTCCTGGGGGCGGTTGTGTTCCCCTACGATCATGCCCTTGTAAACCCGGGTGCCAGGGGTGATGAAAAAGATACCCCGATCCTCGGCGTTCTTCATGGCGTAGAAGGTAGAAACTCCCTCCTCAAAGGCGATCAGCACGCCGTTGCGGCGGGATTCAACATCGCCGCAGAGGGGGCGGTAGTCAAGGAAGCGGTGGTTCATGATGCCCTCCCCCCGGGTGAGGCGCATAAACTCGCCACGGAAGCCAATCAGCCCCCGGGCCGGAATCACAAACTCCAGGGTGGCCCGCCCATCGCCCAAGATGCGCATGTCTTGCATTTCAGCCCGGCGCTGACCGAGGCGCTCCATACAGCCCCCCACCCCATCCTCAGGCACGTCTAAAATCAGCAACTCGAAGGGCTCACAAGGTTGGCCGTTGACTTCCCGGTAGATCACCTGGGGCTGGGATACCTGGAACTCGTAGCCCTCCCGTCGCATGGTCTCAATCAAAATACCCAGGTGCAGTTCCCCCCGGCCGGAGACGGCGAAGCGATCGGGGGAGTCGGTGGGCTCCACCCGCAGGGCCACGTTGGTTTCCAACTCGCGCATCAGGCGATCGCGCAGTTGCCGGGAGGTGACAAAGCTGCCCTCCTGCCCGGCAAAGGGAGAGTCGTTGACCACAAAGGTCATCTGCAGGGTGGGTTCATCCACCTTGATCAGGGGCAGGGCCTGGGGGTTGGTGGGGCAGGTGATGGTTTCCCCAATGTTGGCATCGGCAAAGCCCGCCACCGCCACGATTTGACCAGCGCTGGCCTGGGCAATCTCAATCCGACGCAGCCCCTCAAAGCCCAGGAGTTTGGTAATCTTGGCCTTCACCAAGCTGCCATCCTCCTTGATCAGTGCGGCCTGCTGGTTGCCCTGGATGGTGCCGTTGTGGATCTTGCCAATCACAATCCGACCGAGGTATTCCGAATAGTCTAAGGTGGTCACCTGCAGCTGGAGGGGCTTATCCACATCCCCCACTGGCGGTGGCACATGGTCGAGGATGGCCTCAAATAGGGGTTTAAGGTCCTCACTCTCGTCCTCCAATTGCAGCTTGGCAAAACCCGCCATGCCGGAGGCAAACAGGTAGGGAAATTCGCATTGGTCATCGTCCGCCCCCAACTCGAGAAAGAGATCCAGCACCTTGTCGACGGCGATGTGGGGTTCGGCCTGGGGACGATCAATTTTGTTGATCACTACGATGGGCCGCAGCCCCTTCTCCAGGGCTTTTTTGAGCACGAAGCGGGTCTGGGGCATGGGCCCCTCGTTGGCATCGACAATTAAAATACAGCCATCCACCATGCCCAACACCCGCTCCACCTCACCGCCAAAGTCGGCGTGGCCGGGGGTGTCAACGATGTTGATTAGGGTGTCCTGGTAGCGAACGGCGGTGTTCTTGGCCAGAATGGTGATGCCCCGTTCCCGCTCCAGGTCGTTGGAGTCCATGACGCAGTCCGGCACCTCCTCCCCCTCTCGAAACACCCCGGATTGCTTGAGTAGGGCATCCACCAGGGTGGTTTTGCCGTGATCAACGTGGGCAATAATGGCAAGGTTACGAATGGGGAGGGTCATGGGTAAAGGGGGGCCGTGGGGGGGGAAATGTATAAGAAGTTTTAATAATTGTAGCCCAGGATGGGTCCCCTCGGGGTTGATCACCGTAGCCTGGGGTAGACAGGCCAGCACGTCTACCCCAGATTAAGCTGAAACCCTTTTCATGGGTTTAGGGGATAACCGTTGTCATGAAGCTGTTCTAGGGTGCGTGATCCTGACGTTGACATAAATGGGCCATGATCACATCGGGTTGAGGGTCTCCAATTCTGCTTGTTCTGATGCTCTTAGGGTAGGGGGGATTGTGGCCAGCCTCAGGGATAGAAGGTCAGGGAGGGCAAGCCCAGGGACTCATCCAGGCCCAACATCAGGTTCAGGCACTGGACGGCCTGGGAGGCTTGCCCCTTCATTAGGTTATCGATCGCGGACATGACAATAATTCGTCCGGTGCGAGGATCCGCCTCAACCCCAAGGAAGCAATGGTTTGTCCCCCAGGCCCACTTGGTTTGGGGATAGGTACCGCTGGGTAGAATCGTGACCCAGGGGCAGGAGCGATAAAAGGCACTGTAAATGGTGACCAGATCGTCCCGCACCAGGCCTGGATCCCGGAGGGTGGCATAGACCGTAGCCAGAATTCCCCGCACCATGGGAATTAAATGGGGGGTAAACTGCACTAAAACCTCCTGGCGGGCTAACTGGCTACAAATTTGTTCGATTTCCGGGGTATGGCGATGGTGGGCCACCCCATAGGCGCCCAGGGAGTTACTGGCTTCCGCCAGCAGCATGGGAGTCTTCGCCACCCGACCGCCTCCAGAGGTGCCAGACTTGGCGTCGATAATCAAGGTTTCTGGCTGGGCTAACCCCTGCTTGAGCAGGGGCGCGATCGCTAGGATGCTGGCGGTGGGGTAGCAACCAGGGCAACCCACCAGACGAGCCGTGGGCAGACGATCTCGAAATAACTCCGGTAATCCATAGACCGCCGTCGCCGCTGTCGCCTGATCCTGGCGTTCCAGGTTATACCAGTCCCGGTAGGTATCGAGGTTTTCAAAGCGGTAATCGGCGGATAAATCTAACACCCGACAGCCCTTTTCCAATAGGGTGGGCGCCATGGCACAGGCCAGGCCATTGGGTAGGGAGAGAAACACCACCTGGCAGCGATCGCCAATCACCTCCAGATCAACGGGTTCGACGGTGAGGTGTACCTGACCGGCTAGATGGGGATAGATCTCCGTATAGGATTGGCCGGCGCTACTATCGCCGCCTAAATAGGTGATCTCTACAGCTGGGTGGTGGGTTAGTAACCGCACTAGCTGTACCCCTCCGTAGCCCGAGGCTCCCACGATACCTACCGAAACTTTTTCCATCGGTGCCTTGCCCATTCCCTTTAGAGTTTGAAAATTAGGGTTTGAAAAACTAATCCTAAAAAATTAACTTAGTCTGGCAAAAGATAGCATAGATATCTCACGCGCTTACCGACCTGTTGACATGGGTAAACACAATGCTTACCCATGTACTTCGCGGTATAAGTTCGAGAACGCTTTAAGGGGAGTCAGTAGCCAGGAGTCAGCACTCAGTAGCCAAGAGAAGTAGGTAGATCTATTTCAGTGTCTACTGTCCTTCCTCTATTCCTGATCTATATAAATCCTTTAGGGACTGCTGGGTGGACCACTGATACTCAACTCCGATAGCGGATTGCTTCAAGAGCTGTTCCAGTTGGCGCTGTTGGGATAGGGCCTTGCGTAGGGTAATAATCAGCTCCTGCACCGGCTGTCTGAACTGGGCGTTCTGATAAGCCACGGCCATGGTTTGCTGCTCTAGCAACTGCAACAATAGCTCGTAGTGAATGTGGGAAGGCAGGGGAAGCGATTGAGGTAGTTGTTTCCCGAACATATATGATGAATCCTTGGGATATAAATAGGGCGTTAGGTAGCTTAACTGGACAGTGGGAAGTTCTCCGAGAAAGTGAGATTTCATCAGGGTTTCAGGCTTCGGACTGCCAACAAAGACGGAAACTACTCAAGTGCCTATGGTAGAAGGGTTTCAGACTTCTTCAAGCCCCGGATTTTGGAAGAAC
>JBEIUS010000192.1:0-5459 GCA_040374235.1 Leptolyngbya sp.
CCCTTGTCAGGTTTTTTTATGGGTGCAAAACTCTCTGGTTGAATAGCTTGGGGTTAGGGGGGTGTCGATGAGGATAAGGATTTGAGGGATCAGGCCGGGCTGAAGCCCAGCCTTTTGGTTTGCTCTTCGGAGGGGTTAAGTGAGGCAGCGGGTAGGCCAGGCTGCGCCCGGCTACCCTCAGGGGTTGTGTGGTGGCTGACTTATTTCAGGGGGAGTACCTTAGTCATGCCAGGTGACGGGTCAAGCAAGATAGGGGAGGAGTTGACAGTCAACCTAAACCCAAGTAGTCATGAAGAATCTTTGAACCAACACGCATTTTAGTAGATTAGCCTCTACGCTAAGCGTATCTACCCTTGGTGGCACAGAAACCTTGTCAGCGTTCTAGTAAGCAGGCGTAGTAGGGCATAGAAGCCCCTAACATGGTTCAAATTTGCTCGATTCTCAATCAGGAGCAGGGTTGAAAATGACTGATTTACGGGTTTTAGGGTTTTTCCGCGCCACTAAGCCATAAGCCTTTTAACGTTTAAGTCAACCTAATTTAAAGAGGTAGCTGCTATGGCTATTGATTTACACAATTTCATATGGGAAGAGGTCCGTCTGGTTCAGGTGGAATCCCAGCCTCACCATATCGCTGGAGTATTGGCCAATATTCGAGACACCCTGGAGAACTCAGATTGCGAATGGGAAGATGTTTACTCGGCCTACTATGACTGTGAGGACGACGGGACGGTGACCTTCTACGAAGGAGAGAGTGCGGAAGCAGGAAATCCAGGGATTTGGACCTACATGGTGTATGACTGTACCGCCGCAGAGGAAGAAGTGGTGACCAACGTAACCATCAACACCTTTGATCCAGTCCTAGAACTGCGCAAGCTAGCGGGGGTTTAGGGCAACCCAGGAAGTATTCAGGTAAGCCTAGCAAATCAGGCTGAAAACAGTCATTCCTCCGAGCTAAGGCCAGAATTTACATAAAACCTACATCCTACATTCAGCAGGTTGACAGGATATTTTCAATATGTATGCCAAGAGGCAATAGCTTAGATCTATATTTGACAAGGATTTCAGGATTGGAGCAGATTCTTCGTCGCGTCACATGCTTAATATCTCGAAACTCAGGTTGACCCTGGGTTTTGAAGCGTGACCAACGAGGTTTCAATGGCTTTAGCAACTGGAAATTACATACACACCTGGAAACCAAAAGCAACCTGCGGAATGTAGGGTTGAGCTACACCACAAGCAAGAAAAACCTTAGTCTTTGAGAATCTTACCCATTTTCTGATATTCCCGCCGTACCCCCTGAACGATGTGGGCCATGGTAATGGGGCTGCCTTCAACAGCGGCGAAAAACGCAGCGGTGACGGCAATATTGCGGATATTGGCACCGCTGACATCATACCGACGGGCGAGCAAACTCCAGTCCAGGTCAGCACTACAGGGGGCGGTGGTAGGAAAGGCTTTTTGCCATATTTGGTAACGTTGTTTTTCGCCGGGGAAGGGGAACTCAATAATGAACTGCAGTCGTCGTACAAAAGCCTCATCAATGTTGGATCGCAGGTTGGTGGTCAGGATGGTTACTCCCTGATATTCCTCCATCTTTTGTAAGAGATAGCTAACCTCGATATTGGCATAGCGATCGTGGGCGTCTTTGACTTCACCCCGACGGCCAAATAGGGCATCCGCCTCATCAAATAAAAGAATGGCGTTGGCGTTGGTGGCGGCTGTGAAAATAGCGTTGAGGTTTTTTTCGGTTTCCCCAATATACTTACTGACTATTTGCGACAAGTCGATTTTGTACAGGTCAAGTTCTAGTTCCTTGGCAATTACCTCCGCAGCCATGGTTTTACCCGTTCCTGGCGTTCCCGAAAACATGATATTGAGACCCCGCGACGCCGATCTCTGATGGTTGAAGCCCCAGGTCTTCCATACCAGGTTCTGGTACTTTACCTGGTCACAAATCTCTCGCAGTAGGGTTTTTTGGGGGGTTGGCAGGACGATGTCTTCCCATCCGTAGTGGGGGTGGATCGGTTGGGATAGGCTGGTCAGGTCGTGTTTAGACAAAACCCGGGCTACCGCAAAGAGGTCTTGGGCCTCTACTCCTGCACCGGGGCCAGGGAGACTAACCCTCGGTTGGGTTTGCGATCGCTGCCAGCGATTTTGTTCCACAGCACTATGGACCGCCCTGAAGATTTGGTGGGGGGTGAGTCTAAAGCGATCACTGAGACTGTCTAATTCCTGGGATGCAATGGCAATCTCAGCCTTTTCCAGGTAGTGACGCCAGTAAAACCGCCGTTCATCAAAATCCGCCATAGAAAACTCAATGCTGATCAGGCCATCGCAGTTAAACTGGTGATACCAGGGGGTATCACCGACCAGTATCAGGGTTTCTCCGTAATCGTTAAGGCTCTTCAAGATGGGTTCACGGTGAAGCTGATGGTCGGGGTGATTAAGTTTTTCCAGGTCTTCTATATAGAGCAGGGCTGAGCGAAACCGGGCCTCGCGCAACAGAGTGTCTAAGGCTAAACCGTAGTCTAGCTTGCCGTTGAGCAGGCGGGCTAAGCTCACCCTCAGTAGAGGGGCTGACAGGCAATTGGCGATGGCCAGGGCGGCTCGCCGTTGACCGTCCTGGTCAGGGCCGTAGAAGTAGAGTTTGAGATGCTGTGCCGATTGCCAGTAGGCTTGTACCAACTCAGGTAGGCGCTGCTGGACACTGGCGGGCCCAGAAACCAAGATTGGTTCCAGGCTGGGTTCGACCAACTGGCAGAAACCCTGCAACCGATCATCCAACCCTGGTATATCCAGGAGTAAATGCAACACCTGGGGATCAAGCTTCACCAGGTGGGCCAACAAGCTAGGTTCGGGTTGATTAGGATCGGGAATCAATTGAATCAATCCTTGCCGCACCAGGGGCCCCTGACCTTCAAAGTCAGACCGCCGCACCAGTTTTTCCGTAGCGGAGGAGCACAGCAGGTGCAGGCACAGATCGACGGTGGGACGTTTGCAACGGCCATCGTCCTGCAGGTAGGCGTAGAGTCGTTCGTAGCGGCGATCGAGTTCTGGGGCGAGGGCAATGGCGAGAACCCCCAGATCAAAACTGCAGAGCCGAAAGTGAGTTTGTAGCCAGATTAAGGCAGAGTCCGGTGCAAAGTTATCAAAGCTAAATCCTCCCCAGGGGCCGGCTTGGGGAGAAAAGGTCGGGTCTCCTGGCTGTTGCTCCAGGAGCCGCTTTACCTCCGCCTCATCAATATGCACACCCCGATAGGGGTTATCTTCCCGGCCAGCCCCATAGAGAACTTGAGCCTCAGCCATAGCCAGGTGTAAGCGCCGGTCGAGTTGCTCTAGCAAACCTAACAATGGCGGCGGAGAGGGTTGATGGGGGCGCACCATAGGGGCTAGAGCGACTCAGGAGAAGGAGTACTGGCGTGATCTTCGATGCTCGCAAGAACCGTTGCGGCAGAGCTATCGGTGAAAATCATCTGTAAAATTCCGGGCAAGTACTTTTCCATGGTGAACATGTTAATCAGCAAGCACTGCTCGATCATTTCCGGGGCTAGGGTTTCTCCGGCAAACTGAAGACTGGTTTTGAAGCGAATCTCCCCCGTGTCTATATTGAACTCAAAGTTGCCAATTCTCAGTCCAAAGTTAGCTCGAGTCAGGAATTCTTGAACAGCATTACGCTGGGGCTGGGGTGCTTTATTGGAGGAGATCGAATAGATAAGCAACTGCCCGATCTCCTCGAGCACCTTAATCAACACCACCCAGTTGGCCACCTTACCATCAATATCGATCTTCAGGGTGGTTTCATCCAGGCTCTGAAATGGCCACTCCTGGATCTCTAGAATAGTCTTTGTGTTGTCTAATATCATAGATTGTGGTTTGTCCTATCCTCATATACTTTCATGAAAGTCTAGCCAAGTTGTCCTTAGTAAATCACAGAAAAATGACTTAAGCTGGTGTTTGTTTGAGCTCTTTTTCAAGGGCATTAATTTTCTGATTTAGTTCTTGATCTAGGGCCTGAATATCGGAGACAAGCTCATTCACTTCGGCAGCTAACCCAGAGTTTTCAACTTCTGGATCTAAAACCCGCTGTACCTGTTGCCAGGCTTGCCTGAAGGCCTTATCCCGCTCAGGGGTACTGGCTGGCCAAAAGGGGGATTGTTGCCCAGCAGCAGGGATCGGCTTTTTAAAGACTATGGGGTTACGCAGTCTATAGATGTAACCTGGCTGCCAGGGATCTTCCACGCAATCAAACAGGTCTACCGCCCCCAGGATGGCTTTACGAACAATTTGCTGTGGCGGGATATTGTAATCGACCAGGTAGTCATCAGAATCCTGACTGCCACTGGCGTGGATCAGAACCATCCCCCTATATCTAGTTAGGCGCGATCGGTATTCGCCATCCTTTCGCCCATGGACGATGGCCCAGGCATGGGGAAAGTGTATGGATATCGCCCTGAGGCTTTCCGGGTAAGGCAAGTTAGAAGGGGTAGACATAGGGGCTTTCCATAAAAGTAACTTTGCTCAAAATGCTGGGGGTGGCTACGGCCATAACCCAGAACTGAACTAGCTGATCATTTTCCTAGGCACTAAATAGGTAATAGCCAGGGGAAACAGGCGGGCGGTGGGGCTAGCAAAACGGGCCCGAATCAGGGCAGTCTCCTGTTCAATTTCCTGGGGGATTTGGTCTAACCTGGCCTGTAGGCTACTGCGGTTACGATCATACTGGTCACGCTCAGCACTGCTAAACAGGCTAAGCTGTTGAGGCTGATCCGCCTCCGTCAGTTCATTCAAAATACTTTGCCGTAACTCCGTCATAATGGCAGTGATATCCGCCACCTCCTTGTCACAGCGCTCCTGCAAAGCCTTTTCTAAGGAACTTGTGCGCTCCGCCTGTCGTGCCTCCAAACTTTGCAGCAGGGCATCGGCGTAGGTATCCCAGCGGGCCACTAACTGATCCTGTAGGGTCTCTGGTACGGGCTCCGGTTCGATGGCCTCCAAGGCTTGGCGCAGGGCTAACAGACTCTTAAAACGACTAAAGCGACCCTCCCGCAATACCCCCCCAGCGGTAATCACCTCCTCATGCAGGCGTTGCTGGTCACCGCCAAGCACCACGAGGCGGCCATAGGCCACCACTGCCGGGGCCTCCAGGGCCGAGCTTTTCACCACCCGGGCCGTTACCCGGTGCAGTGACCGGTTGACGCCACTGGCCCAGACCTCCGCCCGTAGCAGCCGTAAACACATTTGCACCAGCCGGTGGTTGAGGTGCACCAGCACCACATCGTCGCGTCCCTTGGCGACGGTGTCGGCGAAGGTGATGGGGCGGACTTCGTGGGTGTGGGGATGCTGCAGCCCCTCGGCACACGCCGCCCAGCTTCCCTTGAGGGGAGGCAGCCGGTAGCAGGGCTGGTGGTCGGCGGTCTGGTCGGGAATGAGCGGGGGCTGCCCCGCCAGGGCGAGGCCGA
>JBEIUS010000121.1:0-10853 GCA_040374235.1 Leptolyngbya sp.
AGGCGTGATGGCGATCATCCTGCCCCACGGCGTGCTCTTCCGTGGCGGGGCCGAGGAACGCATCCGCACCAAGCTGCTCAAGGACGGCCACATCGATACCGTCATTGGCCTGCCCGCTAATCTCTTCTACTCCACCGGCATCCCGGTGTGCATCCTGGTGCTCAAGAAGTGCAAGAAGCCCGACGACGTGCTGTTCATCAATGCCGCCGAGCACTTCGAGAAAGGCAAACGGCAAAACCAGCTCAAGCCCGAGCATATCGCCAAGATCATCGAGGCTTACCAGAACCGCACCGAGGAGCCCCGCTACTCCCGCCGGGTGGAGATGGCCGAGATCGAGAAGAACGACTTCAATCTGAACATCTCGCGCTACATCAGCACGGTGACCGCCGAGGAGGAGATTGATTTGACGGCAACCCATGCCGAGCTAACCAAGATCGATAGCTCGATTCAAACGGCAACCGCCAAGCACAATCAGTTCTTGAAGGAGTTGGGTTTACCATTGTTGCCATGAGACGGGGGACCGGGAACATGCTGGAATTCTGACGGTTGATAAGACCTTTTTGGTGGAGCGCATCGGTTCAATACCAGACTCCTGGCAGGAGGAGGTAGATGGGGGTTTAGGAACGGTTTTGTATCTCTAGCGTCACTGCTTAGCCAGCGCCGTGACTAAGGAAGGCCCAGGGCTGTCATGATCAGGGGCAGCAGGTCTTTACAGGCGACGGCCAGTTTAGAGACATCCGAGAGGCTGGCGGCGATGCCCTTGAGGCCGTTCATGGCCCGTTTTGCGGCTTTTTGCATCACCCCGGGTTCAGGGTGTTGGGCGGCTGTGGCTAGTTCCTGCACCTCGGTCAGGGCCTCGACCCTGGCGCTGTCTTGCAGTTCGGGGTCGGTTTCTATGGCCTGCTGCAGTTGGCTAAGCAGCTCCCGGAGGCTGGGCTGGCCGGGGGAGCCGTCGAGGGGTAGCTGGTGGATTTGGTTGCTGACCTGACCGCTGATATCGCGTAGGCTGACTACGGAGTTGGTGGCCTTTAGGTTGAAATCGCCCTGGATGTTTAGGTTTTGGCTGTGGTCGTTGCCCTGCATGGCTTTGCTCTCGGCGGTAGCTCTAACATCAATGGTAATCGGCTTAGCGGCTAATAGTTTAACCACCTCCTGCATATTGGCGTTTTGCTGGTGGTAGCGTTGAATTTCGTCGTCCTTGGCCTGGAGTTGGGCTTTGTAACGCTGTTCGGCGGCCTCTAGGGCGGTGTGGTAGCCGCTCATAAAGAGCTGGTGCACCCCGGCCTTATCGGTGTCTGGGGCGGCCTTGAGTTTTACCACCATCACCCCATCCCCTTTATTTTCAATACTCTGGATGGCTAATTCCGCCTCCCCCTGCTGCACCTGGACCTGCTGAAAGGTTTGCAAAAATACCTTCCAATCGATGCCGTTTTGAAAGATCAGATCGATGGTATCCAGCACCTCCTCAAACAGCTTGGTAAACTCACCGGGCTGGAAGTGACCGCTATTAGGGCGTCGCTCCTGGTGATGGCTTAGCAGGTAGACATAATCGCACCGGGCCCCCGCCAGTTGGGTGGTGCTGTCGATATTCCAGGCCTCTAAGCAGGCACCGGTGAGGTCGGTTTGCCGAAACTCCGTACCCAGGGCCTGGGTCTTGGTCAGATTAGCCTGCTGCAGGTCGGCCCCTGCCAGGGTGGCCCGACTCAAATCTGCCTCTGTGAGGTCAGCGCCCACCAGGTCTGCGGTCGCTAAATTAGCCCCTTGCAAATTTTTACCCCGATAAGCCCTACCCCGGCCCCGCAGGCTGATCAACAGATCTTGCACGGCAACGTCAGCCAGGATGGTTTTGCCCAGACGGGCCAGGTTTACCTGGCGGGCCCGGTGAAACCGGGTACGGGTGAGGCTGGCGCCGTAGAGGTGGGCCCCCTTGAGGCTGGCCCCAGAGCAATCGGCGTCGGTGAGATCGGCCCCGGTAAAGCGGGTGCCACCCCAGGCCGCCACCACCACCGCCAGGCTACGCAACCAGGGATCACGGGGGTCGCCCCTGAGGGCACGGCGACTAACGGCGTAGGCCACCGCCAGGGTAGCTAAGGTACCCACGACAGCGAAAGCGACAGCGACAGCGACAGCGCCAGCTAAAACCCCGCGCCAGTAGATCAGTAACAGCACCGCCACCAGCACCAATAGGCCAATCAAACCACCGATGATATCGCCACTGACGGTATCGGTTAGGGAATTACTTCCCTTCGGGTCAACCAGTTGGGCCCCAAAATAGGCCCAAAATAGAGCCGAGAGAAAACCCGACAGCCCCGCCATAGTCCAGGCGATGATCAACTTGGGTAGCAGCCAGCGCCGTTGGCTACCGGTTTTAGCTTCTACCAGGTCGGCCCCCGCCAGGTTTGCTCCGGTGAAGTCAGTGCCCCTGAGGTCGGTGTGGCTGAGGTCGGCCTGGCTGAGGTTAATACCCCTGAGGTTCAGCCCCCGCAGGGACTCGCCCCTAAGGTTGACGCCGACGAAGTGGCGATCGCCCTGGCGGTAGCGGCGCTGCAGTTGTTGTGCGGTTAGGGGGGGTGCGGTGGGCTCCACTGGTTGATTGCTCCAGAAGGCTAAGGACGGTTGACTGGCTGCGGCTCTGGCCCTGGCATTCCCAGGGCAGGCAGGATATCTGGAACTGGGTGTGGGTTGTTTGCCAGGTGACCACAAGCTATTTTACCGGGGTAACCCTGGCTGAGTCATTAGCGATCGCTACCGTAGCGGGTCAAGGTAGGCATCAGGCGATAATAGCTCCAGTGCGCTCAGAGGATAACGATGGAAGGTTTACCGCCTATCTGTGTAGATTGCGCCCACTTTGATGAGAAAAGTGCCCACCCGATTACCTGTCGGGCCTTTCCCCAGGGGATCCCAGATGAGATTCTTACCTTTGGCAACCCTCACCTGGATCCCTTACCTGGAGATAGTGGTCTACGGTTTGAGCCCAGGGATGGTCAGCTAACCAACTATGCCGCCATGTTAATTAAGGAGTACAGGCAGGAGAGTGCCCACCAACAGGGAGACTAGGGGTCTCTAGGTGTTCAAAAATGGGCTGGGTTTACCATGGTAGGAGGCAAATACCTGCTTTTTAGCGCGGGTAGCGGCGACGTGCAGTAGGCAGCGTTCTCCTGTGATAAATAGGTCCTGGGCGGTGTCGTCGGCACAATGTTCTAATCCGGGGCTAAAGGGTAAAACGTCAGCATTGAGGGATGGCAGAAACATATAGTTAAACTGCAAACCCTTAACCCGGTGCATGGTGCCCATGCGGATGCCATCTTCGAGGGGGTTGTCAGGCTGATTTTTACGAATCTGTTTAACCGGTAGCCCGAGGCTTTGCAGGGCGGTTTCAAACTTTTGCATCAAGGCTTTAGTGCGAAAGGTGAGGCAAACCCCGGCCAGGGAATGGTCTGCCGATTGGATATGGGTAATCGTCTGTTTGAGGAATTTGAGTTCATCTTCAAAGGTCTCAAAGCCTTTGACTACAGGTACTTCGCCATGGACAAGGGAACGATAGTCCCGGAGAGAATCGGTGCCACCATTCAGGTCATCAATGGTCAGGCCCTCCAGGACAGCAGTAGCCCAACGGCGAATTTCATCAGTGGTGCGGTAATTGAGGCGGAGTTTTTTAGATCGCCCTCGAATATCGATGCCACAGTGGCTGAGGGTGACCACTTTGCCATAGATACGCTGATGGGCATCTCCCACCATAAACAGGTCATTCGGTTTAGAGCTCCCTGCGATCGCCCGCAACAACTCAAAGGCCGCCGGGCTCATATCCTGGGCCTCGTCCACAATTACCCCCTTATAGGGCAGAGACTCATCACCTCTGGCGGTGATCAATCGGGCGGCATCGCGGAAGGCATCATCAGGCTCCCGCAGGTGCTTCGACCGCAAAAGATTACGATATTCCTCAAAAACGGGCCAAATATCCTGGCGTTGTTGGCGGCTAAGGCGAGTACCCCGCCCCACCCGTCGGGCCTTGAGATAATCTCGCTGGGTCTGACACCCCTGGGAAAGCACCACATTTTGCCACTCGTTTTGGTAGAAGTTCAACGGTAACCCCAGTTCGACGGGGGCCAGGGTGTAGGCTTCCTGCCAGAGGTCATCGGTGATGCTGTCATAGGCAATTTTGGTCTCCACTCCCTCCTGGCGCAGAAACTCAGCGACCCAGGCATCCAGGTTAATCACTTGAATGCGACGCATGAGATCGGGGGAACAGATGGTTTTAAGGTTAGCCTCAATATCCACCGCCAGGTTTTTGGTAAAGGTAGTGAACAGAATGCGATCGCTGGGATCCGTAAAGCGATGCTGAGTCAGCCACCTGGCCCGGTGCATCGCTACAACGGTTTTGCCCGTCCCCGCTCCTCCCAACACCCGAACAGCGCCATTCCAGTCTTTTTCCACCAGTTGGCGCTGGGAGGAATGGAGAAAAACACGCCACTTCTCCAGAGGAGCCGCCAGCATTTCCTCCAGCTCAGTGTCATCGGTGATCACCATAAAGCGACTGAGGCTGTCGTCATTTTTCAGGGCAGTCTCCAGATCGTTGGGGTCAACGGTTTCCCCTTCCTGGGAACGGTCGAGCTGGCGAAAGACCTCCTCCAGGCCATAGCCAGAGGCCAGCATCAGCAGGGCATCACTGGCTTCGCGGGGCAGGTGGGGCAGGAGCGCATCAACATCATCGTCGGTAACAACCCGACGGACGGCGGGGAGCAAAATCTCTGGTACCCCCAGGCGCTGCAGGTATTTATCCTTAACATCCTGGAAGCGGCCAGGGACAGCGGGGGAATTTTTCTGACCCAGTTGGGCGATGGTAGCCCTGGCCTCCTCAACATCAATAATTTGCAGGGCACCGGATTCTTGGTTGACAATACAGGCCTTACGCTGAGCCCAATCGTAGGCGTCGTCGTGGTGATCTACCCACAGCAGGATGTAAACATTGCCCGTATCGGGCTTAAGCATGATGGCGCGATAAGCCTGGTCGATGCGCACGGAACGCATGAGCTTGCTCTGACTATTTTGAATGGTCTCGTAGTTAAACCCAGGGGCAGTTGGATCCTGGCGAAACAGGTTGATAAATTTAGACACCTTCTCCTGGGTGTTGCGGGGGAGACGGCTATAGGCATCAAAGAACTCGTCGGAAATAGCGAGGCGGAAGGTGTTCTGTAAGGGCATCGTTTACGCTCCTGGCAACCTGTCTTTAATAGTGCCCATGGCCGACGGAAACTGGTCGACGGTAACGGCGCACCAGCCCGCCTGGGCCCAGACATCCTGATCATCATCGGTCAGCAGCACCGCTACCTGAGCCCCTGGCCAGGCCAGCTCGGCTTCGGCAATCACCTTGCCCCGTTGATTGGTCAGCTCGTAGCCCGCCTCTGGCAGGGGCCAGCTTTCCTGCTCCATCTGGTCGATGGTGGAAAGCAGCAGATCCTCCAAAACCGATGCTCTCAGGTTGGCCCACCCCTGATCGATAACCGTTGCCGGGGATGCAGGCGGTTTGGGGGACAAGGGTGGATTAGCCAGGAGGGGCTGGTGTCCCTGGCTAATGGCCGTGGTGGTGATGGCATAGACATGGGGGAGAAATTGATAGAGGTTCAGCAGGCGTAGAGCCTCGTTCCAACTATGCTTGAGGGGATCGGGATAATCACCAGGCCTGTCATCAAACTGTATAAGCACCAGGCTGCCCGTCGGGTCGAGTTGGACATGGCGACTCAGGGCGGCCCCATGCCATACCCGCAGGACGGAGGAAACCGACACATCTCCATTAATAAACTGGGGCGGTGGTTCCCAGTAGTCCAGGGCCAGTTCCCCCAATAACTCCTGAATCTGCTGACTCCACTGCGACTGCAGGCCTTGATCAGTAAAAGAATATTGATCGGCCTGAGCCATAGTCCGCAGCAGTCCCCACTGCTGCCAGGTAGACGCGGAGGGATGGGCCAGGTAGTGCATTAACCATTCAAAACTAGTGCCCTGCTCCAGGGCGGTCATGGCATCACAGCCATACTTTTGGTACATACCGCCAGGGTTGGACTGAAACTGGGCATTGAGCGAGTAGTTGAGGCCATCGGGCCCGGTCACCTGATATTCGGGGTCCAACTGCTTAGCCACATCATCCCAAGTGAGGGACCAACACCAGAACTGATTGCTGCGCAGGATGGCTAGCCGTTGCTCAAAGTCGGTACCAATCCGGTCCTTATGATAGTCCCAACCATCAGTAAAAATGACGATGGGCTTGCTATCCAGTCGCACCGAGGCAGGACGGATCAAGAAGTCAGCCCGGCAGGGGACAGCGACCCCCTCCCCGCTGCCCAGGCTAACCTGGGTTTCGATCACCCAGGCAGACTGGCCGATTTTCAAGTAGTAGCCAGTTTTGCCATTGAAGGTATCCTTCCGCAGGATAGTTTCCTGCCCCTCCACCGAGTTGCTGTCTGGGATGAGGCGATAGCGGCGAATAGCTTCGATGAAGCGTCGCTCTAGTTCGCTTTCAAAGTTGCTGTTGAGGCGGATGGCGGATAGACCGGTGGAGGTCTCGGCTAGGTTGGGCCAGTGCTTGGCGATCGCACTCAACAAGGTTTGGCTACGCCGGCGGCTGGTCTTATCCTGGTCAAAGCTATTACGGTAGGCAAATAGGCATTCATAGCAGCCATCCTTACCCTCCGCTTGACAGCCACAGGCCCGCACCACCTTCAACGCCTGGTCAAATACATCCCGCATATGGTCAGGGTTACGAATCAGCTGGCGCAGGTAACCGGTACCCCCCGGCACACTGTCAAACAGGTATAGAAAGGACTTGCGCAGGGTCGAATTGGGCTGGGGTTCTTCGCTGATGGTGGTGTGGAGGTGCCCCACCTGGCCCCAAACTTTTGCTTCAGCCCCAGTTGTAGGGGAAGCGCTTTTGGTCATGGCGCTCGATGGCGTTGAGCACATCATTGAGCAGGTGGGGAAAGGCCTGACGGGCTACTCCGGTGGCCACCCAGTTATCCAGACAAAAGGCGGTAAGCTGCCGCTGTAGAATGGCTGAAGCATCCAGGTAGCAACCGGCGGTTTCAATTTTGCCCGCCAGCATCCGCATCGGGTCAGCATAGAAAAATAGGTCGTGGGGTTTACTATTGGCCACCACACTGATCAGGGCGTTGCCATCTCGACGACCGGCTCGCCCACCCCGCTGTTGAAAGTTGGCAGGGCCGGGCGGCACTGACCCAAGAAACACCGTCGATAGATCGCCAATATCGATCCCCATCTCCAGGGTAGAGGTGGCGGAGATCAGGTTAGGGTCGCAACGGCGGGTGCTTTCGATGAACCGTTTCTCGAGGGTTTCGCGGTTGGTGCGGCTCAGCAGGCCGGTATGTTCCGCCGCGACGATCCGCTCCACCTCACCGTGGCGGTAGATCTCTCGGTAGTAGGCCAGGCCAGTGCGGGGGTCAGGGGCATAGTGGCCAGAGCAACCGATCTTGAGACAGGCCATTCCCTCTAGACTGGCTTGCTCCAGGGGGCTGGTGGTGACCTGGTGGCTGCAGCGATCGCAGCTCAGCACCGTAGCCTCTGCCCCCAAATACAGCGCCCCTAGGGGAATGCCCCAGGCTCGCCCGCCATTGCAGGGGCGGGCCTCCAACAAGCCCACCTCCACCAGGCTGGCCAAAGCACTATGGAGAATGTCCACCAATTGCTCCTTCAGCAGCAGGCTGGTGGCACTAAAAACCCGGGTGGTCCAGTCTTCACACCAGCTATTGCGTTTGTCAGAACGAATCACCGGCTCAAAGCTATCAGCCTTGGCGGAGGCATTGACGTAGAAGAGAGGGCGTGGCACCGTCGGCCCGATTTTGGGCATGTAGGTATATTTCTGCCAAAGGAAGGTATTGCCCCCAGCGGCAATGTAATTAGCGGTGGCGGGTTGCAGGAGGCCGCCCCGCTGCCGCAGGTGGTGCAGTAACCCCAACAAAAACTGTCGCACCGACGCTGGGGAGGCCAACCGCAGGGCTTCGATTTCGTTGGTCAGCTTCAGGTGAAGAGCACTAACCGCCTGATCGAGGCTGTTGGGGGCAAAGTAGGTGGCACAGACCCCACTCCGCTCTAGGGAAGGGCCAACGGCGGCCCGATGGCCAAACTGGTTGACGATTTCCCAGGTCAGGCGTTCGTTGACCAGGGCGACCAGGCGGCTATCGGTGGGCAGGTCGGCTTTGTCGCTCTTGAGAAAGTCCTCCCACTCCCGCAGCCAGGCCAGGTCGGTGGGTAGGAAGGTGGCGACGTAGTCGGCGGGGGAGCCCAGTCGGGTTTGCCAGTAGGTGGGGAACTGGTCGAGGAGGTTCTGGAGGCTGAGGTTTGCCCTCACCCCTGGCCCCTCTGGCGAAGGGAGTGGGGAACCAGACTCCGGCTCCCCCTTCTCCCAGGGGGAATGAGGGCCTGCCACCACATGGGCGATCGCAGTCCTGAGGGTCGTCCGATAGGTGCGAGCCCCATAGAAGCCGGCGCGGTGGGCGGCATCCTGTACCGAATCGGAAAAGGCCAGGAGCTTTTTGTCGGCGTTGTAGGGGGTGGTGTAAAGCACCCCGATCATGGCACTGGTGAGGCTACTGGCCTGGGCCCCCAGGATGGTTAACCCACTGCTGCTACGGCAGTAGGGGCAATCGTGGGTAACGACTTTATGTTTCTGGCCGTTGCGGGTTTCCTCACGGGTGTTGTCGGGGACGTGGACGCGGATCAGGTTTTGGTTGCCACAACTACAGCACTGGGCCTGGCGCTGGCTGTTGAGGGTGAGGCATTGGCCGCAAAATTGCTGAAAACTGGGTTGGGTCTCATCGCAGGGAAAGACAAAGCTGACCAGGGGCTTACGGCTGAAGAAGGCCTGGTAAAAGCTCTTGAGGGCATCCGGTTCTAGCTTATCAGCCCTCTGGGAGGGCTGCACCCCACCCCACCCCGTGGCGCCACAGTCCCGACAGTGCAGCACAGGGAGTGTTTTGGGGGGAGTGGTTTCCCCCGGTTCAGGAACCTTGTTAGTCAGGTCTGTGGAAAATAGCAGCTCTGGTTGGGGCTCAACAGTGGCCACCATGCGCCGCAGTTCCCGAAACCAGTACTGCACTCGTAGGGATACCCAGGGCAATACCAGGGTGGTGCCGTCGGGCTTGGTGACTGCTCGACGAGCCACCGCCATCAAACTGAGGAGGCTATCGAACAGCAGTTGGCTATAGGTCGGGGGGGCATCGGCGGGGATGCCCAGGCGACGGCCAAATAAATCTAGAATGTCGGCGTAGGTTTTGGTGCCCTCGCTCAGCTTACGGAGCAGGTTTTGCACAATGGGCAGGGTTTTAAGTTCCTTTCCCAGGTGGATACACCAGGCGGTGGACAGCCCCTGATCTCCCTCCTCTCCTCTAGAGGAGGATGGGGGGGCAAACTCCTGCAGCCAGAGGCGAGCCTGGGCCCGTAGGTAGGCCAGGGGTGAACCATAGCGGTCGGGCTGGAGGGCATTGAGCTGATCTAGGCCGGGTAGGGGTAGGGGATTAATCAGAGCGTCGGGGTCTTCGTAGAGAAACTCGTTGGCGGTGATCCGGTCTTCTTCAATCAGGGCCTGGTGGTTTTCCCTATCAAAGGGTTCGTCGAAGATTTTGGCGGCATAGTTCAGCATTTCGCCCTTATTGTCGCCGCCGCCAAGGGTGGCGGAGGTGCCGACACAGGCCAGATGGTTTTGGGGAGTTTTAAGGCGATGCTTGAGGCGGCGCAGCAGGCAGGCCAGGTCGGTACCCTGGGCCCCATCAAAGGTGTGGAACTCATCAACGATGATGTAGCGCAGGGCGGTGGGGTTGGCCTGGTTGTGCTGCCAGAGGGCCTGGGCATTGGGCTGGATCAGCAGATAATCCAGCATTTTGTAGTTGGTCAGCAGGATGTCGGGTGGGCTTTGACGCAGGGTGGGTTTGTCGGTGATGACGGTGTCTGACTCCATCTGGGTGGTGGCGTTGTCCTCCTGATCCCCCACGTAGAGGCCGGCGGTGACCTTGCCCTGGAGGGCTGAGGTAGAGTGAATCAATCTGGCGATGCGTTTGGCCTGATCGGTGGCCAGGGCATTCATCGGGTAGATCAAAATGGCCTTAATGCCGGGGTTGCCAATCTGCTGGCGACAGTGCTCTAGCAGGGGCATGAGGAAACATTCAGTTTTACCTGAGCCGGTGCCGGTGGCGATCAGGGTAGATTGGTAGTAGGGCGGGGCCAGGCGTTGAAAGGCTCGCTCCTGGTGCAGGTGGGGGTTAAATTTGAGGGGAATGTCTTTGAAAAAGTTGGCACCGGCTTGACCGGGGCGAAAGGGAAGGCCGATGGAGAGGTAGGGCCCCTGACAGTAGTGGGTCTCCCTGGCCAGAAAACGTTCCATCAGACCGTTGAACCCTGGAGTGGTGGGGCGAAAGGTGGTGTGGAGGTAGTCGGCGACGCAGTTGCGGAGCTGGGTGGCAACGACGGATGGCAACATGGAATATTAGAGACGCAGGTCGCCTCTTGAGGTGGAGTGATAGGACGATAGTCGATTCAGGGGAACTACTTATATTTACTGTTGTTTAGCACAAAATCAGGACAGACTGAGAAACGTAACATTCAGAAAGCACTATGGGAAGACAATGGGACGGAGAGGGACGGAGAGCTAAAGCCATGGGGTCATTCTAGTGAAATCAGCTTTAATCAAGCCTCAGTAGATCGCAAAGTCGCCTGACCCTTATCCCCTAACCCCTTCTCCCAAAAAGGGAGAAGGGGAACCGAATTCAAAGTCCCTCTCCCGCTCTGGGAGAGGGATTTAGGGTGAGGGCTGGATCATGACAACAGAGCATGTTTGTGATCTACTGAACCTC
>JBEIUS010000187.1:0-5664 GCA_040374235.1 Leptolyngbya sp.
ACTCCATCACCCCTCCCAGCCACAAAGCTCATCCACTGATGCATCCCCTGACATCTGGGCACCGTAGGCAATGCAGGCCAACACATCCTCTCCTTCAATACCGGGATACTCCTCCAGGATGGTTTCAAGAGTTTCCCCCGCCGCTAATAGATCCAAAATCATAGACACCCCAATGCGATGTCCACGGATACACGGCTTTCCAAAACTAATAGTTGGATCAATCGAGATACGAGATAACAAATCAGCACCAGACATAGGATCACCCCTCACTCCATCACCCATCACTCCATTACTCCATCACCCCCCACTCCCCTACCCCTCCCAGCCAAAAAACTCATCCACCCTAAACCCAACATCAGGAAAAGCCAGAAACCTGACCTCCTCCCTACCCCTCAACACCTGCACCTGCCCATAGCCCTTTACTCCCGGCTGCCGGTAAACCTGCACCGCCCCGGCCTGTAAATCCACAATCCAGACCTCCCCAATCCCATGGTCAGCGTAGATCGGCAGCTTCACCAGCCGGTCAAACTCCTCCGTAGCGTCCGCCACTTCTACCACCGCCAAAACATTTTCCGCTTCAGACCCTTCTCCGGCATAGAAATACACCCGCTGCCGCAGCACCGCGATATCCGGTCGGGGAGCGGAGGTAGGACCCAGCCCCAAGGGGCTTTGCACCCGCACGATCGCCCTGAAGGCCAGCCCCAGCCCCAACAACTCCACCAAACGATGGATGCTCAGGCGATGGGCTTGACCCACTGGAGGCATTTCAATCACCTCCCCCGCCAGCAGCTCCAGGCGATTAGGGTCGATCAGGATACCGGCTATAACCATCTGGCGATATTGCTCTACAGTGAACTTCTTTCGCAGGATTTGGACAACCATAGGCCCGACCTTTTAGTCTTTTAGGGATTACAGACAAAATGTCCGTGTCTTGTTGTATAGCTCCATGATGGCAACCATAATAAAGATGTGCAAGCCATTTATAGATAAAGTGTCCGTACACTTTCCCTTTTCCTATGACCCGCCCTGGCCGTTCCCTGACCCTCTCCATCTCCGATCTAGAAAAAGCCCAGCTCGAGCAACTCGCCCTCGACTTTGACCAAACCTGGGGGGATAAACCCAACATCTCTCGCCTGATCCAGGCGATCGCCCGGGGCCACCTGCGGATCGCCCTCAACCATGACTGGAGCCAGGAACGCATCACCACCCTCAACCTGATTCGCAACCACCTGATTGACGCCGGTCACCGCACCGAAGCCCTGGCCCTGGCCGCCCTACTGCTCGAACGGAGCGAACTCAACCACCCCCTGCGACAGGAAATTCAACGTTTTGTTGATCAACCCGGTGCCCCCTGGCGAAGGGATATCGAAGCCAGCATGCGCCGGCAGCGCCCCTTCTGTCTTACTTATCAAGACACCGCCGGGCAAATCCGGAACTTTTCTATCCGCTATGCCAAAATCGTTACATTCGAAGAACGGGAGTACCTGGCCTGCTGGTGTGACGAGACTGCAGACAATCAGGATTTACCAGAACTTCACCATAACTGGATCCTACGCCTCGATCGCATCCCCGAAGAAACCGTCATTGGCCCCCTGGCTGGCCCCTGGCAGCCCGAGCTGGCCTTCATCGACGTGGAAATTCACCTATTGGGGCGACTAGCCCTGGCCTACCGTTCTAAAACAGGCCATGACCTGGTCAACCAATGGGACCCAGACCGCCAGGTCCGCCGCGTAGTACGCCGCATCAACCATAGCTTTTGGTTCCTCCGCGAGATCCGCCGCTACGGCCCCGATTGTCTGATTCACAGCCCTGCGGCCCTGCGTGATCGGGTGGTGATGGACCTGAAGCACTGGTTAGAAGCCTACGAAAAGGTTTAACCAATCAGGGTTTTTCCTTCTATAACTGACTAGTGGCCACTGACTCCTCTAGGTCTGATCCCCGACGATGGCCCGCAGCCCCTCCAGGGTACCGGAAATACTGCGGGGGTCCATAAACATGACTTTGCTGCTGGTACTGCTGCCGATCTTCAAGCCCATTTCCAGGTAATGCTGGGCCAGGAGAAACTCCAGGGCCGCCTTCGTGCCCGGGTCTGCCTCCAGGGTTTTGGCGATCATTTCCATGGCCTCCGCCGTCGCCTGGGCCTGCAGGATCTGCTCCTGCTTGAGGGCCTGGGCCTTGAGGACGATGGCCTTCTGCTCCGCCTCCGCATCGAGAATGGCCGCCTTCTGGCGGGCCTCCGCATCCAGCACCGCCGACTCGGCCCGGCCCCGGGCGGAGTTAATCGCCGCCTCCCGTTCCCCCTCGGAGGTCAGCACCGCCGCCCGTTTCTTCCGCTCCGCCGCCATCTGCAGCTCCATGGACTCCTGCACCGCCTTGGAGGGGACAATGTCCCGCAGCTCCACCCGGGTCACCTTCACCCCCCAGGGGTCGGTGGAAATATCCAGCTCCCGCAGTAGGGTTTCGTTAATTTCCGAACGGGCCGTAAAGGTCTCATCTAGCTCCAGTTTGCCCATCTCCGCCCGGATCTGGGTGAGCACCAGGTTAACCATGGCGGACTGGAGATTTTCCACCTTGTAATAGGCCTTCTCCAGATCCACAATCCGCCAGTAGACCACCGCATCCACGGTGATGGAGACGTTGTCGCGGGTAATACACTGCTGGGGAGGAATGTCCAACACCCGCTCCCGGATGGTTTGCTTAAACACCACCCGATCTAGGAAGGGCACAATAAAGTTAAGCCCCGGGGTGAGTTTCTTACCGGTATACTTGCCCAGGGTTTCCACCAGGGCCTCGTCGCTCTGGTTGACAATCTTCACCGAACTGGCCAGCACCGAACCGCTGAGAACCAGCACCAGCAGTGTGCCAAATATGCCGTCCATGGGTGTGTCCTCCCCCGCCGATCGCGAGTATATTATTCCTGCTCTCCACCATAGTCGATCGCAGGGGTGCCTATGGCGGATCTGACTCAGCTAAAGTGCATTGCGGTCATCCCCCCTATTCCCCCGATCAAGGGGGATATAGCCTGAAACCTAGCCAGCCAGGTACCAGGAGAATTTAGCACTCAGCTATTGTGTAACTCACTGTATTGAAAATCCCTATATAATCCTACCCTGTTTCCATAAGCCGACATAACGTGCAGATTAAACCTGAATCCATTGAGGAGCTAAATGATGCGGGCTTGAACCTGCATCGGTCCAATCTTGAGGCATTTTTCTCTAGGCGACCATCTTCTGAATCGATTATCAACAGGCTAATACTTTTTCAGATAGCCATTCCCAGTTGGGCCCTTGGCACTGGTGGAACCCGTTTCGGTCGATTTCCCGGATGGGGTGAACCGGGGTCCCTGGAACAAAAACTAGAGGATGTGGCCCTGATCAATTCCCTAACCCGTTCAGCCGGTGCCATCTCTCTCCATATTCCCTGGGACATTCCCAAAGATACTGCGGCCATCAGAACCTTGGCCTCTGATCTGGGGATTCGATTTGATGCCGTCAATTCCAACACCTTTCAAGATCAGCCGGGCCAGTCCTTCAGTTATAAGTTCGGTTCTATGCAGCACGTTGATGCCAGGGTGCGGCAACAGGCTATTGACCATAACCTGGAGGTGATGAGTTATGGGAAAGGAATTGGGGAGTCAGGCCATCACGATTTGGCTTGCCGATGGCTCTTGTTTCCCCGGGCAATTAAATTTTCGGACGGCATTTGAAAATACCCTTTCCTGTCTGGAGGTATGTTACCAGGCCTTACCGGAGGACTGAAAAATGTATATTGAATATAAAGCCTTTGAACCTAATTATTATTCTATGACCGTTGGCGATTGGGGTCAATCCCTCCTGTATGCCTCAAAGCTTGGCCCGAAAGCCTATACCTTTGTGGATCTGGGTCACCATTTACCCAATGCCAATATAGAGCAGATCGTTGCTTTATTGTTGATGGAAGGGAAATTGGGTGGATTTCACTTCAATGATTCCAAATATGGAGATGATGATCTGACCGTTGGGAGTATTAATCCCTATCAACTTTTCCTGATTTTCCATGAATTAGTGGCGGGCATGGACCACCGGAGTATGAAACACCATACGGATCTTGGCTGGATGATTGATGCATCCCATAACATTAAAGATCCCCTGGAGGATCTGATGCAATCCCTTGAAGCCATACAGATCGCCTATGCACGGGCATTGCTTATTGACCAATCGGCCCTTTTAGAGGCGCAGGCTGAAAATGATGTAGTTAGAGCTCAGGAGATTCTGCAGGATGCTTTTCATACCGATGTGCGACCTCTGATTGCAGAGGCCAGAAGGAGAACTGGTGGGGCACTGGAACCCATCAAGGCCTTTAGGTCTTTGGGTTGTCGTCTGCAATTGACCAGAGAAAGAGGATCCAATATTATTGCCACCGGGCTTTAAACCCTATGGATAGACGCTGGGGAATTGCTATCCTGGATGTGGGTAGGACCAATAAGAAATTGATCGTATTCGATCAGGATTACCGGGTCGTTCTGGAAGAATTGGAAACATTAGGTGATTTCAACTGGGACCTGGTCCATTAGCCTCAACCCTTTTAACAAAGAACCCCTGACGAGCGCCGAATTGGCATCAGATTGTCTGACCTACCTGACACCCTATCGTGATCAGGTCAAAGCAAGTAGATTTTCTGCGGGACCTGACCATGAAAAAATCATTCAAAGGATCAGGGAACATTTCCATCGTTTCCCCGATATGGATCAAATCCCCTTTAACCAGGAGTGGTTTCACCCTGAGGAACCCGTCCAGGATCTTCATGCATACCATTCAGCTGAACAGGCCTACCAAAATCTGATGAGGAATTTTGTTCAACAACAAAAGCGTTCCACCGATCTTGCAATCGGCAATTCAGGCATTAAAAAGCTTTACGTCGATGGGGGATTCAGTAGAAATCTTATTTTCATGCAGCTGCTGGCCCAGGCCTATCCTCAACTGGATATTTATGCGGCGACTGTTCCTCAGGCCTCTGCGATTGGGGTCGCGATGATCCTGGAGGGCGCCTGGAATCCCGATCCACCTACCACGGAAATCGTTGAACTTAGGTTGATTCCCCGCCTTTGCAGTTTTTGATCCTTAGCCGAGGACATCGCTCAATAACCAAGGACCAGTAATCACAACCCCCAGGTTGAACCCTGGCTTTGCCCCTTCCCTCACCGCCCGCTCCAGGGCCCAGCATCCCTGGCAAATGCAACCCCCTCGGTGGTTTCTGGAGAAGACACCGTCGCCGCTGGGTGGGGCCGGTGGGTCGGTATTCTAGCGATGGCGGGCAGTTCCGTCACCGGGCTGACGGTGGTTGCTGCTGGGGGAGCGGGCGGAGCGACGGGAGAGCGAGCAGGGCTGGGGGCGATCGCCCCTAACCCCATGGTGCAACCCCTAAACAAACGCCTCCCCATGATGGCGATCGCCCTGGTGCCCAGTACCATCGGCCTCATTCCCCTGATCACCTCCCCCGCCGCCAGCATCCAATATCGCGATGGCCGGGTGGAGTTTTCCTATACTCTACAGTTTAGTCCGCCCCTGCCGCCGGGCCAGACCATCACCCTGGCTCTGGCTCCCCACCGTAACCCCCGCCATGCCGGCGTCTATCTGTTTGGCCTACAGGCCCATCCCGTCGGAGAAAACCCCCAGCCCAGTTTCA
>JBEIUS010000261.1:0-2304 GCA_040374235.1 Leptolyngbya sp.
AGAGCAGGGACGAACGGCCCTGAGGGTAATCGCTGAGGCGACGGGATTGAGCCGCAGCAGTGTTCATCGCCATCAGCAAGCGATAGGGCGGGCTGAGCAACATCCTGAGTCGGGGTGGTGGGATAGTGCGGTGGGATACCAGTGGCTGGTGCGCCTGGTGATCGCGGTGGTATATCACTTTGGGATTAAGCAAGGGGTTGGGGCGGAGAGCCTATCGGCGTTTTTCAAAGCGATACAAGTGGACATCCATGTCGCTAGTTCACGAGAGTGATCAGAATTTTGTGTAAGCGGTCTAGAATCCAACCCATAGACTAAGGAGACCGCTTTATGCCCCGACGTAGAAGAGACGTGACCATTCCCGACGAACTAGTCGATGAGCTGTTAAAGGATTACCGTGAACCGGCAGATTTACTGGGAGAGTCTGGGATCATCCAACAGATGACTCAACGATTGGTGGAACGAGCACTAGCAGGGGAACTGACCCACCACCTGAAGCGAGAGGCCGAGACCGAGGAGGGCGATGACCCAGGCTCACCCGGGCGCCGTAATAGCCGCAACGGCTATTCTAAAAAGACCGTCCAGGCGGACAAAGGCACTTTAGAGCTGGCGATCGCCCAGTAGGGACCTACAACCAGTTACCCACTAACACCAGCGCCGCCCACTTACCCGGTATGGCCCGGCCCTGTTGAGTTTTAATCACCTCAATTTGCGCCCTTTGCAAGGCCTGGGCCGGACTACTATCCCCCTGGCTGAGGAAGGCATAAAAGTCCCTGGCGATTTCAGCGGTGACCTGGTCCCCCACCTGCCAGAGGGAGGCCACGGCCCGCCGAGCCCCCGCCCGAATTGCCAGCCCAGCCAGACCCAGGGTGGCCCGATCATCTCCGGCGGCGGTTTCACAGGCGGTCAACATCACCAGATCCACCTGCTGGTTACCCCGGGCCCCATGGCGGATAAACCCCTCCAGTTGGCTAAAGGTAAGCTTTTCCCCCTGGCCGGTGACCAGAAAGTTTTCCTGGGGATCGGGGCTAAACTGTCCATGGGTAGCAAAGTGCAAAATCGAGTAGTTGGTGAGCTGCAGCGCCCGCTCCAGTTCGACTTGATTAAAATCCCCATCCACCAGGTCATGACTGCCGGGCAGGGTAGCGAGGATTGATGCCACCTCCCCCGGCACCTCCGGTAAGGGGCGAAAGCGTCGGTCTCCCACCTGCACCGCCTGACTACTCCCCAACACCAGGGCCCTAGTCTCTTTCGCCTGGGAACTCCCGGTTGCGGTTAGGGTCAGGGCCGTTGCAGGCGGGGGATCGACAAACCTGCCTGGGGGCAATGGAGCAGCTATACACCGCCCTGGAAAACCTGGGGGATCAACTCGTCATCCATCCACGGGTGATCTACCTACTGTTATTACGGTGTTACCTGCCATGCCTTCCCCCGCCGCCCCCTGGCAAATTTTGGTTGTTGATGACCACGAGGCCGTCCTGCAAGGTACGGTCGTCGCCCTGCAAAAGACCTATAGCGAGACCGATATTCGCACCGCCGCCACCGCCCAGGCCACCCTGGAGCTACTGCAACTCCAGCTCCCTAGCCTGGTGGTGTTAGATCTGTCCATTCCCCAGGGTCCAGGGGAGCCCGCCCTGGTGGAAACGGGCATCGGGTTGCTGCGATCGCTCATGCAGCAGCACCCGGACCTGAGCCTGGTGGTTCAGAGTGCCCATGTCAAGCCCCTGGTGCGGCTAAAGCCCCTGATTGATGACCATCGCGGCGGGTTTACCATCGTCGATAAAAGCTCCCCCCTGGCGGAAATGCTGATCAGGGTAGACTGGGCCCTGCAGGGGGTAAACTATACCCCCCGGGATATGCGCGGTAGTCTGGAGGTAAAGCCGGAATGGCTACAGGTACTACAGCTCGCCTTTCAGCAAGGCTTGCAGGATAAGGCGATCGCCGACCAGATGAAGGTGTCAGAACGCACAGTGCGTCACTATTGGAGCAAGGTGCAGGACGTGCTGGCGGTTTACCCCGATCCGGGCAAAAACATTCGCATTCAAACCGAAATCCGAGCCCGGGAAGAGGGACTGATTGACTAACCACCCGCCTGGCTATCCTCCTCCCTGGAGACCGGGTTTACCCGGCCTGATCGTTTTAGGCCTGATCCTTGGGGCTCGACTGCTAGGGCTCCTGGAGGGTTTAGCCTGGATAATTCACGAAGGATAAATAGATCACAGAAAAAAGAGCCTGAAACGCTTTAGAATCAGACTCTTCAACAAAATAATTGCTTCTATTTTGCCATGACAGTGTGTAAAACGGATC
>JBEIUS010000099.1:0-12166 GCA_040374235.1 Leptolyngbya sp.
AGTAATGTGATTGGTATGCCAGGTGCCATGAATGGTACCTCCGAAGTGGTGGTGATGGAACCCCGCTCCTTTGAGGAAATGCCTCAAGCCATTCAAGCCCTACGGGAACGTAAGTCAGTGGTCTTAAATCTGACCATTATGGATCCTGATCAGGCACAACGGGCCGTTGATTTTGTGGCTGGTGGCACCTACGCTATTGATGGTCATCAAGAGCGTATTGGTGAGAGCATTTTCCTGTTTACGCCCAATTGCGTACAGGTGAGTACCCCCGCCGAATACGAAGAGGATATCTTTATGGGGCAGTCCCAATCTATGCCTATGACCGGTCAAATGCCTCCTGCTCCTGCCTGGGGATCGGATGCTATGGCTCGTATGGCCTAGCCTAAGGCTGGACAAGCTGACCTTATCCATGGTGTAACCGCGTTTACGGGTAAGTTCTGGCGGCTACCTCACGGATTGTGGCGAACCCGTTATCCGTGGCTTTGGTAAGGTTTTTCCGAAGACTACGGTTAGTCTTCCGTGAAATTAGTACTATGCCAGAAAAAACACTTGGGGTTATTGGTGGCGGGATCATGGGGGAAGCCCTTCTGTCCCGCCTTATTGCTCAGGGCATTTTCTTACCCCACTCCATTGTGGTTAGCGATCCTCAGATTGAACGATTGGATTATCTGGAACAAGCCTATGGGGTTAAAACCACTCCGAGTAATGCAATGGTGGTTAGTCAAGCCCAGGTTTTGTTACTTGCCATCAAACCGCAAATGTTAAGTTCCGTCTCAGAGGATTTGGCTGACCTGTCCACCTCCTATTCTCCTCTTGCCCTTTCAATTTTGGCGGGGGTAACCCTGGCTCGTTTGCACCTCTGCTTTCCCAGTTGGACAATTGTCAGGGCCATGCCCAATACCCCTGCCATCATTGGTGCCGGTATGACTGCCTTGGCGGCAGGGCCAGAGGTAACCCCTGATCAATGGCGACATGCTCGTGAAATTTTTGCTAGTGTCGGATCTGTGGTTGATGTGCCTGAGGGATGGATGGATGCTGTGACGGCCGTCTCGGGCTCAGGGCCCGGTTATATCGCCCTGGTGATTGAAGCCCTGGCTGATGGCGGGGTTGCGGTGGGGCTACCGAGAACGACGGCAATGGAGTTAGCCCTACAGACCCTTAAAGGTACCGCCCAGTTGTTGCAAGAGACTAATCTTCACCCCGGAGTTTTGAAGGATCGGGTAACCAGCCCGGGAGGTACCACCATCGCCGGCATTGCCGAGTTAGAGAAGGCTGGCCTCCGGGCTGGAATGATGGCAGCGGTCAGGGCTGCCTACCAACGATCTAAGGAATTGGGACAGTGTTAGTCGTTTCTCAATTACTGATCATAAGGCTCCATCGGATGACTCTGGAGAGGTCACTTAAACATTCACCAGTGGGGCGGTCTTAGCTTTGAAATCAGCCTGCATCAGGGCATTAACGGTAGCATCGGGGTCTAGCACCCGAAACTGAGCTCCCAGGCGGACCACCTGACGGTGGTGGGGCTTACCAATCACAGCGATCACCGGTACCCGGGCAACCCGGGGATCTTCCCCTTGGTTGCTACGCAGCACATTGCGGAGCCGGTGCTGTTGCTCAATGTCCCCCGCCAGCCGCGGATCTAATTCCACCATCACCAGGCGAATATTCTCAATCGCCTCGGCATCATCAATAATTAGCTGCACCCGGTCATCCCGGCGATCCACCTTACCCCAGATCATCAGGCGACGATCTCCTACCATGTGGTGGCCGATGCGCTCGTAGGCCTTAGGAAAAACCACCGCCTCCGCCTGACCGGTCAGGTCTTCGATCTGCAGGATGGCCATGCGATCGCCCTTTTTGGTCACTACCTGTTTCACCCCGGCCAACAGCACAATGGCGCTGAGAGTGACATTGTCGGGCTGTTCCCCCAATTCTGCCAGGTTGATGGGGGCCAGTACCCGGGCCGAGCGCTGCACCGCCTTGAGGGGATGGTCGGAAATATAAAAGCCCAGTAGTTCCTTCTCCTGCCGGAGCTTTTCCTGGGGTTCAAAATCTGGCACTGGTGCTGACTGGGGGGCGGTTTCGTAGCCACTAGAACGGTCGGGGGCAGGGCTCTCGGCCCCCCCTAGCAACATGTCAAACAGGTTACCCTGGCCAATGTCCCGATCCTTGGCCCGGCCTTGGGCCCAGTCGATCAGCAGGGGTAGGTCCTGGATCAGTTGCTGGCGGTTGGGGTTTACGCTATGCAATGCCCCAGAGAGGATTAGGGATTCCAGAGCTCGACGGTTGACGGCGTGGAGATCGATGCGATCGCAGAGCTCCGCCAGGGACCGGAAGGGGCCGTCCTGCCCTCGACTGGTCAGCAACGCCTCAATCGCCCCCAATCCCAGGTTTCGCACCGCCGATAGACCAAACAAAATAGTGTTTCCCTGGGGGGTGAAATCCACCAGGGAGCGGTTAATATCTGGGGGCAGCACCTCAATCCCCATGGCCAGGCAGTTGGCAATGTGCATCTGCACCTTGTCCTGATCGCCGCTGTTGGAGGTGAGCAGGGCCGCCATGTACTCCACCGGGTAGTTGGCCTTCAGGTAGGCGGTTTGGAAGGTAACAAAGCCGTAGGCGGTGGAGTGGGACTTATTGAAACAGTACTCGGCAAACTTCACCATCTGGTCCCAGAGTTCCGTCGCGACGGATTTCTCCACCCCCCGGGCCACCGCCCCGGCCACAAAATTCTCCTGGTGCTTGAGCATTTCCGACATCTTTTTTTTGCCCATGGCCCGCCGTAGCAGGTCCGCCTGCCCCAGGGAGTAGCCCCCCATGTCTTGGGCGATTTTCATGATCTGCTCCTGGTAGACCATGATGCCGTAGGTTTCACTGAGGATGGGCTTGAGAATTTCGTGAGCAAAATCAATCTTTTCCCGCCCATGCTTGCGGTTAATAAACTTGGGAATTAACCCCGCATCTAGGGGCCCGGGGCGGTAGAGGGCCAGCACAGAGGAAATATCCTCGAGACCGTCGGGTTTGAGGTCCCGCACAATCTGTCGCATGCCGGAGGACTCCAACTGGAAGACCCCCCCCAGGTCCCCCCGTTCTAGAAGTTTGTAGGTGGCCGGGTCATCCATGGGCAGGTCGTCCGGGTCGAGGGTTTCACCGTGGTTGACCTGGATCAGCTCCAGGGTTTTTTGGATCATGGTGAGGTTCCGCAGCCCTAGAAAGTCCATCTTTAGGAGACCGAGCGCCTCCACATCCTCCATGTAGTACTGGGTAATTACCTGGCCATCGTTGTTGCGCTGTAGGGGCACGATTTCATCCAGGGGGTCCTTGGAAATCACCACCCCGGCGGCGTGCATACCAAAGGTTTTGTTGGTGCCCTCAATCCGCAGGGCCATATCCACCCAGCGGCGGGTTTGGGGATCGCTGTCATACTTTTCCTTAAACTCCGGGGCGGGGGTGTCGTCGGAGATCATCACCTTTAACTTGGTGGGCTTACCCCGAGCCACCGGAATCAGTTTAGCCATCCGGTCTGACTCGGCGTAGGGGATATCCAGCACCCGAGCCACATCCTTGAGCACCGCCTTGGAGGTCATGCGGTTAAAGGTGATGATCTGGGCCACCCGGTCTTCACCATAGCGCCGGGTGACGTATTTGATCACCTCATCCCGCCGTTCAATGCAGAAGTCGGTGTCAATATCCGGCATGGACTTGCGTTCGGGGTTGAGGAAGCGCTCGAACAGCAGGCCGTGGTGCACCGGGTCAATGTTGGTGATGCCCATGGCGTAGGCCACCAGGGACCCCGCCGCCGAGCCCCGGCCCGGCCCCACCGGAATATGGTTTTCCCGGGCGAAGCGGATGTAGTCCCACACCACCAGAAAGTAGGTGGGGAACCCCATCTGGATCATCATCTCAATTTCGTATTCCAGGCGATCGCGGTAGTCCTGGGCAATCTCCCCGTAGGTGACCACCTTCATCCGCTGCACCAGCCCCTCCCGGGCCACCTGCCCCATGTAGGCCCCGGCATCGGTAAACCCCTCCGGCAGCGGAAAGTCAGGGATGCGGGGTTGCCCCAGAATACCGGTGTACTCCTCCACCTTATCGGCCACCGCCAGGGTATTGGCGATCGCCTCCTCAATCACCGCCGGTTCCAGGTGATCGCGGAACAGCCGCCGCATCTCATCGGTGGACTTCAGGTATTCGGTGCCGCTATAGCGCAGGCGTTTGTCCTCCGTCAGCAGCTTGCCGGTCTGGATGCAGAGTAGGGCGTCGTGGGCCTCCACATCGTTACAGGAAATGTAGTGGGAATCGTTGGTGCAGATCAGCCGGATGGCCAGCTCCCGGGCGATCGCCAGGATCTCCACATTCACCAGTCGGTCCTCCGGGGAGCCGTGATCCTGGAGTTCTAGATAATAGTCGTCGCCAAATAAATCCTTGTACCACTGGGCCACCCGCCGGGCCACATCGGGCCGCTTTTGCAAAATCGCCTGGGGCACCTCACCCCCTAGACAGGCGCTGGTCACGATCAGCCCTTCGTGGTACTGCTCCAGTAAGTCTTTATTGATGCAGGGCCGGGAAAAGATCCCCTTGCCCTGCACCCCCTGCAGGTGAGAGAGGGTGGTGAGTTTGACCAGATTTTTGTAGCCCTGGGTATTTTTAGCCAACACCACCTGGTGGTAACGGGGACGGCGCTGCTGCTGGGTGATGTCACCGTTGATGATGTACATCTCGTTGCCGATGATGGGCTTGACCCCCGCAGTCGTACAGACCTTGATCAGCTCGATCGCCCCGTACATGACGCCATGGTCAGTCAGGGCAATGGCCGGCATGCCCAACTCCTTAGCCCGGGCCACCAGCTGGGGCAATTGGCTGGCGCCGTCCAGCAGGCTGTAGTTACTATGGATGTGGAGGCCAACAAAGGACATGGGCGGATCGTTTAATACTTATATACTATAGCGAAGCCACTGGAGCTTGGGGTCAGGACCGAAATGCTTTTGGTTTATCCCCAGGGTATCGAACTTCTCGACCTATATCTAGTAGTTTATCGATAAAACCTCCGGTCTCTTACTCTATATCTAGTGACTTCCAAAATCAACCATTTCCACGGTTATCCCCTGGAATGGCTGTTTCTACAGTGCATATCGGATCATCTCCCCTTTTTTTAATGTTCAGCCATTGCTCCCCACCTTTCCCTAGATTCCCCCTCTTGGCCAGGAGAATTTTCCGAGGATGGGTTATGGCGCTGTTGATCGGACTCTGGCTATCCACTGCCGCCTGGGCCCAGGTAGAGAGCCAGGTAGAGCGCATCAATGGGGCTACTGCCCTGGTGGAGCGCTGTGAGCAGCACTATCAGCACCAGCGCTTTGAGGAGGCCCTCCGGTTTTGTCAGCAAGCCCTCCAAATCTATCGCCAACCCCTTCTGCAGCAAGCCTTTCCCCAACATACCGCCTACGGCGAAGGCACCACCCTGCATAACCTAGGGGAGATTTATCGCCGCCAGGGGGATAGCCGCAGGGCCCTGCAGTACTTTCAGGAGTCGCTGCAGGTGAGTCGACGGGTGGAAGATCGCTACGGTCAGGCCGTCACCCTCTGGAATCTTGGCGTCGTTTTCGCCAGCCAGGAGCAGTTCCGTCCTGCCCTGGATCACCTCCAACGGGCCTTTAGTCTGTTTGGCGAGCTACGGGCCCTTGAGGAACAGAAGAACCTGGTCAGTTGGCTGCAGTATACCCTGACCCGTTTTAAGGCCCTGGCTTCCCCCTTGGATTACCAGGGCCAGTGCCAGGCCATTGCTAACACCACCCAATTGCCAATTGCCAGCCTGTGTCCCTCCTAGTACTGGGTGGTGTAAATTAGGCGATCCTTCAAGGGAGGGTCAGTAATCAGAAACCAGTAGTCAGTGGTCAGGAGCCAGGCAAAGTGGGTGTATTCATGTCCGGGTCTCCTTTTAGACCGGAAATCCCCACAGCCATAGGGGTAGGGTAAACAGCAGACCGGCGGAACTGAGACCGACACAGGTGACGGAGAGGTCCCGATCCAGGTCGTAGGTTTCCGCCAGCACCAGGTTGGCAAAGGCGCTGGGCATACCGGCTTGGAGCACCATCACCAGGCGAGGCACTCCCTCGATGCCCAGGACGGTGAGGCCCAGCCCCACGATGAAGGGCACCAGGATCATTTTAATGGCGATCGCTGCAGTGGCCCGGGGTAGGTGCTGCCAGGACCGCAACTGTTGAATACGCAGCCCCATCAACAGCAGGGAGAGCCCCACCACTAACCAGGCAATCCGGTAGAGGCTGGTGTCCAGCCAGACCGGTAGGGGTAGGGGCCGGAGGAGCAACCCCAGACCAAAGGCCGCCAAAATCGGGTTACGACTGATGGCTCGCCATCCCTGCTGCCACCCCCGGAGCGCCTGGGGCGGGGCGGGGTTCTGGCAGGTTGAGGCTAGCATGGCTCCTAACCCGTAGGACCCCAGTAGGGTACCCATGGCATCGTAGAACAGGGCCCAGCCAAACCCTTCCAGGCCCAACTGGGGCAGCAGTAAAACGACCGGGTAGCCGATAAAGCCCGTGTTGCCCAGCATGGCCGCCAGGGAGAAGCTTACCTGGGTGGATCGGGGCCACTGCCGAGCCAGGATGCCCATCCCTAGGCGGCTGCAGGCCAGCCCCAGGAGTATTGCCGCCCAGGCTATCGCCGGGGCCAGGTAGAGTTGATGGGATAGATCAACCCGCCTTAGGAACCCCACCACGCTGAGGGGTAAACCTACCCAAAAAAGCCCCTGGCCCAGCCGGTGGGGTAACTGCTGGTGCAGCCCTAGGGCTGACCCCCGGGGCCAGCGAGCGACCGCCAGCCATTGCCCCAGGGCCATACCCGCCAGAATCACTGCGGCAATGGGCGCGTACAAACGTAGTAACACCATCAGCGAGATCATGGGGGTAGCGTGCTCATCAGCATCAAGGAGTGATAGGTGACGGTGTCCGGGGCATGGGCTCAGGTGCTGGCAAGGGAGTGCAGAGGATAGACGGGGCTGCCGGGGCCCGAACCCGATCCCATCATGCCATTCCCCCATCCCTCCATCCTCCGGGTCAGTCGGTGTCCTCCGGTCAAGATCCCTTGTCAAGATCCCGGTGCTAGGGGCCATAATGGTATGGCGCCTGTGGCCCTGGACCCCTGACCTTGCCCCTGATGGCTTAGTTGCCCATGCCCCCATTGGATGACATTCCCCAAGCCGCTCGAGATGTCCCCTGGGTGACTCCCTCAACTCCTTCTCAGGGACGGGGGCGTCTACCCAAGTGGGTGAAATGGCTTCTCTGGGTGGGGTTGGCAGCCGCCCTGGCCCTGGCGGCGGGGGGGGTGACCGCCTGGTATGGGGCCAATGGCGGGGCTGACCTTACCGCCGTGCGCCCTATCCAGGGCATTCTGGCGGGACAGGGGCAGGATGGGCCTGCCCAGGTTCGAGACCGGGCCATTACCCTGGCCCCTGCTAGTCGCACCCTGCTGGGGCATCACGCCTATGATCAAGCCCCAGAAGCTGAGTTGGTGGCCCTCACCACCGTCCCTGCCATTCGCCTGCGGTCCAAGGCGGCTGAACAGTTTGAAGCGATGAGAACGGCGGCGGCCCAGTCGGGGGTGCGACTAGTCCCCCTCTCCGGCTACCGATCTTATAACGAGCAGGAGTCGGTTTTCTTTAGCCTTAAGGCGGAGCGTCACCAAGATGCCAAAACCCGGGCGGAGATCAGTGCTCCCCCGGGGTACAGCGAACACCATACCGGCTATGCCATCGATCTCGGGGATGCCAAGCAACCCCAAACCCATCTTGATCAGAGCTTTGGGGAAACTGCCGCCTATCAATGGTTAGCCAGTAACGCTGTCAAGTTTGGCTTTGAACTATCCTTCCCCCCCGATAATCTGCAGGGGGTGGCCTTTGAGCCCTGGCACTGGCGTTTTGTCGGCGATCGCCACAGCCTCGAAACCTTCTACCAGGAATAGGCCCTTGCCATGCGGGACACCACCCTGAATGCTATTGCCATTGTGATTTTCCTCACCACCTTGGCCTCCCTACTGGGTCCCCTGGTACACCTGTCTCCCCTGGTGGTGGCGGGGGTGGCCGCCACTGGCCTGGGGGTGTTTACCTTGGACCAGCTGAGTCTGGAGGGGCGGCTAGGGGGCCTGATGGGCGATGGTCTGGCCTGGCTATCCCCCGCCCATCGGCAGCGCATTCTGCACCATGAAGCCGGTCACCTGGTGGTGGCCACCCTGCTGGAGGTCCCCCTGAATGGCTACGCCCTCAGCCCCTGGCAGGCCTGGCGCCAAGGCTGGGGGGGGCAGGGTGGGGTAAGCGCCGCCCTGCCAGCGACAACCTCCGAGACCCTGGGAACCCCCACCCCCCTCTGGATCGATCGCTACTGCCAGGTCTGGATGGCGGGTATCGCCGCTGAAGAGATGATCTACGGCGATACCTTGGGCGGTGATGCCGATGTCCTGGCGTTGCAACGGTTTTGGCAAGCCCTGGATCGGCCCCAGGCAGAGGCTGCGGTTAAACAGCGTTGGGCCCAGCTCCAGGCCAGGACCTTATTGGAGTGCCACCGCCAGACCTACGAGGCGGTGGTGCAGGCGATGGCGGCAGGGACCGCGATCGAGGCCTGCTGTCAGCTCGTGACTGATCCCTTCAGGACGGCTGGGGCAGATTGCCCCGAAGACAGGGTCAGCTAGGCCATACCTCGGCTTCGTTACCGGCCAGGGGTTACCCCCCGGCGACCAGGCAAAGGATTGAGATATAGCGTTTTTATAGAGAGCCCCTGGCAGGGAAAACTAACCTATGATGGATAGGGTCTACCATGAATCCGGTGCCCTAACCGGTGACTTAAATAAGGGCAAGAGGAGTTAGCCGTGGCCAATCACAGGATTTTAGTCATTGATGATAGTCGAGTGATCCGTATGCGGGTGCGGGACATGCTACCCCAGGGTAACTTCGACGTGATTGAGGCCAAGGATGGGATAGAGGGTATGGAAGCCGTCCGTAACCAGCGGCCCAACTTGATCATGTTGGATTTCCTGCTGCCCCGCATGAGTGGATGGGAAGTGTTTCAGGAGATTCAGGCTAATCCAGACTGGCAACGGATTCCCCTGGTGTTGATGTCGGGGCGCAAGGAGGAGGTCACGGAAAAAATGACCGAACCCTTTGAGTACTTTGAGTTTATCCAGAAACCCTTCGAACAACGGGAGTTGATTGAGGCGATCAAGTCCGCCATGGTGAAGGCCCGTAAGCCGCGTCGGCCGCCGGCCGCCCCAGTTGCCGTCGGTAGCCCCACCCCCGCCATCGGGGTCGAAACCACCATCAGTGCCGCCGAATTTCAAGCCTTGCAAGCGCAGGTACAGCAGTTACAAGGGGAGGTCACCCAGCTGAAGGGGCAGCTGGCTAAGGTATTAGCCTTTATCAAGCAGCGGCTGAAGTAGGTAGAGGTGGGTTGGTGGTGCCACTCTGGGGATCTGCCCAGGGGGGTGAACCGAACCTGGTTGGGGAGAAATTGCCGCTTGTGGATTGCGCCATTCTCCCCAAAGAATTGAGTAGATTTATTACCACAGTAGTCGACCTAAACACCGCCATGACCACGATTTTGGAACAGGGCAATATCACCATCCACACCGAGAATATTTTCCCGATTATTAAAAAGGCCCTCTACTCCGAACATGAGATTTTTCTACGGGAGTTGGTCTCCAACGCTGTTGATGCCATCAAGAAACTCTCAATGGTAGCCCGATCAGGGGAATACAGCGTCGATGTCAGCAACCCCACCATCGAAATCAAGCTGGATAAGAACAAAAAGACCCTGACCATCTCCGATACCGGCATTGGTATGACCGCCGAGGAGGTGAAAAAGTACATTAACCAGGTGGCCTTTTCCAGCGCTGAGGAATTTATCACCAAGTACCAAGATAGTGCGGCGGCGGATCCGATCATTGGTCACTTCGGTCTGGGTTTTTATTCAGCTTTCATGGTGGCGGCTAAGGTGGAAATCGACACCCTTTCCTACCAGGAAGGGGCAGCGGCGGTGCACTGGTCCTGCACCGGCTCCACCGAATTTGAGCTGAGCGCCAGCGATCGCAGCACCGTTGGTACCACCATCACCCTTTCCCTGATGGAGGGAGAGGAGGAATACCTGGAGCCCGCCCGGATTCGCCAGTTAATTAAAACCTACTGCGACTTCATGCCGGTGCCTATCCAGCTGGATGGGGAGGTGGTCAACAAACACGAGGCTCCCTGGAAGCAGTCCCCCAGTAGCCTCAGCGACGCAGATTACCTAGAGTTTTATCGCTACCTGTACCCCTTCCAGGAAGATCCCCTGCTCTGGATTCACCTCAACACCGATTACCCCTTTGTGGTAAATGGCATTCTCTACTTCCCCAAGCTCAAGCCCGACATCGACATCACCAAGAGCAGTATCAAGCTCTACTGCAACCAGGTGTTTGTCACCGATAACTGCGAAGAGGTGGTGCCCCGCTTCCTGCTACCCCTGCGGGGGGTGATTGACAGTACGGATATTCCCCTCAACGTTAGCCGTAGCTTTCTCCAGGGCGATCGCACCGTCCGCCGTATTGCCGAGTACATCGCCAAGAAGGTCGGGGATAGCCTCAAAGCCCTCTACCGCGACGACCCCGCCAAGTACATCAGCAGCTGGCAGGACCTGGGTAATTTTGTCAAGTTTGGCTTCCTAAATGACGACAAGTTTAAGGCCCAGGTAGAAGATATTGTCATCTTCCGCACTAGCGCCGAGCTGGCCCAGGCCCCTGAGACCCCCAAGGTGGAGGTCCAGGGGGAGGGTGACGATGCCTGGGCCGAGGTGGCCGACAGCACTAAACCCGCTACCGATGCCCAGGGTCGCTCCTACACCACCCTCAAGGATTACCTGGAACGCAACCAGGACAGGCACAAAAATCGGGTGTTCTATGCCACGGACGAGGTCTCCCAGGCCACCTATATCGAGCTGTTTAAGGGCCAGGGTCTGGAGCTGCTCTACCTGGACTCCTTCATCGACACCCACTTTATTCCGGCTCTAGAGCAGACCTACAGCGAGGTCAAGTTCTCCCGGGTGGATGCCGACCTGGATGACACCCTGCTGGATCGGGAAAGGCAGAGCGAAATCGTGGATCCGGCCACTAACAAAACCCGCGATGACCAGGTCAAGGAAATGTTTGAAAAGGCCCTGAACCGGCCCCGGGTCAATGTTAAACCCCAGGCCCTCAAGGGCGAAGGGGCACCCCCCGCCATGGTGTTGCTGCCGGAGAGCACCCGCCGCATGCAGGAATTCAGCGCCCTGATTCAGCAAAAAGCCATGGAATTCCCTGATGATCACGTGCTCATGGTGAATACCGCCCATCCCCTGATTCAAAACCTGCTGGGGCTGAGCCAGAGCAGCATCATTGGCGTCGATGGGGGGCGATCGCCCGCTGGCGAACTGGCGGAGCTGATCTGTAACCAGGTCTACGACACCGCCCTGATGGCCCAAAAGGGGTTTGATGCGGAAGGTATGAAGACCTTTGTGGATCGGTCTAATCGGCTTCTAACCCGCTTGACGGAACGCTAAAGCCGGTTGGTACCTCATAGCAAATTTGCTGATGTATAGCTTTGGCCAGAACGCCGAAAACTGATCTAGTCGGTCCTCGACGTTCTGGTTCGCCTCCGCCTCGAGCGAGGACGAAGGGGTCGGGGTGAGGGGGCAGAACTAAGGTTATCAACATGAACTTGGTTTAACTGACTGCTTGAATGGTGCGGCGGCGAATTTCCAGGATCTGACTAATCTCTCGAGCAAAGCTGGGCTGGCGATCGATCATTTGGTTCACCACAAAGGCATCAATCATCAACACCTCCAGGTCTTCAAGGGCAATCACAGAGACTGTACTGGGTTCTCCAGAAAATAGGGCCATTTCTCCAAAGAACTCTCCAGCCTTGAGGTTTAGCACCTCTACCTCTTGCTCCAGGCTATTGGTAGTGGTAACCTGCGCCTGTCCAGAAACAATGATATATAGAGCATTACCGGTATAACCCTGGCGAACTATAGACTCTCCGGTAGCAAAGTGTTGCAGCATAATTCCCTGGGAAGGGGACTTGAGTTTTTGCTGCTGCTTGTCCAGAGGTACAAAGGCAGGGAGGGAATTAAGACTATCAGTGAACTTTTCAGAC
>JBEIUS010000001.1:0-63221 GCA_040374235.1 Leptolyngbya sp.
GGGAGATCGGGCTTGCTGTGCGGTAGGCTGAGTTGCCTGGCCATATTGCCGATGGAGGTGAGCTGGTGCAATAGGGCCTGTGCCACGGTGGCCATTTTCCTCTCCCCCTCTCCCCACCTGCCATGACCAACACCTACCTACAAACCCTTGCCCCCAACTGGATCGAACCCCCATCCGGGGAGCCTGAATCCTGGCGTCGTTTTTTTAGCTTTAGCACCGACCACAAGGTGATTGGCATTCAGTACCTTGTCACTGCCTTTATCTTCTTCCTGGTGGGGGGGTTCCTGGCCATGGTGATGCGGGGGGAACTGATTACCCCCGAGGCAGATCTGGTGGATCGCACCGTGTACAATGCCCTGTTCACTATGCACGGCACGGTGATGCTATTCCTCTGGACCTTTCCGGTGTTGAATGGTCTGACCAACTACCTGGTACCCCTGATGATTGGGGCTCGAGACATGGCCTTTCCCCGGTTGAATGCGGTGGCCTTTTGGTTAGTGCCGGTGTTTGGGGTGATCCTGATGGCCAGTTTTTGGGTGCCGGGGGGGCCTTCCCAGTCGGGCTGGTGGGCCTACCCGCCGGTCAGTCTGCAAAACCCCACCGGCCATCTCATCAATGGCCAATCCCTCTGGTTGGTGGCGGTGGCCCTATCGGGGGTGTCCTCGATTATGGGGGCGGTGAATATTGTCACCACCATTGTGCGCATGCGGGCCCCGGGCATGACCTTTTTCAGGATGCCGGTGTTTTGCTGGACGGTGATGGCGGCGCAGATTATTCAACTTTTTGGTCTGCCCGCCCTGACCGCCGGGGCGGTGATGCTGCTGCTGGACCTGACCGTGGGCACCAGCTTCTTTGACCCCGCCAAGGGGGGAGATCCGGTACTCTACCAGCACTTCTTCTGGTTCTATTCCCACCCGGCGGTGTACGTGATCATCTTGCCCGCCTTTGGGGTATTTTCTGAACTGTTGCCGGTCTACGCCCGCAAGCCCCTGTTTGGCTACCGGGTGGTGGCGGTGTCCTCCTTTATCATCACCGGCCTGAGTGGCATTGTCTGGGTACACCACATGTTTGCCAGTGGCACCCCCAGCTGGATGCGGATGCTGTTTATGGTTACCACCATGACCATCTCGGTGCCCACCGGCATCAAGGTGTTTGCCTGGGTGGCCACGGTCTGGGGCGGTAAACTGAAGCTCACCACCCCCATGCTGTTTGCCCTGGGGGGCATCATCATGTTTGTGTTTGCCGGCATCACCGGCATTATGCTGGCCTCCACCCCGGTGGATATCCACGTTAATAACACCTACTTTGTGGTGGGGCACTTTCACTACGTGCTCTACGGCACCATGACCATGGCCATGTACGCTGCCCTTTACCACTGGTTTCCCAAAATGACCGGGCGGATGTACTACGAGGGACTGGGGAAACTGCACTTTTTCCTCACCTTTGTGGGCACCAACCTCAACTTCCTGCCCATGCACCCCGCTGGGCTGATGGGGATGCCCCGTCGGGTGGCCTCCTATGACCCCGAGTTTGCCTTCTGGAATGTGCTGGCCAGCCTGGGGGCCTTTTTGCTAGGGGTCTCCACCCTGCCCTTCCTGCTCAACATGATTAGCTCCTGGATTCAGGGGGAAAGGGCCCCGGCCAACCCCTGGCGGGCGATTGGCTTGGAGTGGCTGGTGGCCTCCCCGCCCCCCCACGAAAACTTTGCGGTGATTCCCACCGTGGTGGCGGAGCCCTACGGCTATGGTAAAAACGAACCCCTGATTGCCCCCCCTACCCCCCCGGAGTTGGCCCATGAGCTCAGTTAACCTTGACCCACCGGTGCAGGATCTGACCCCGACTCACCCCCACGGGGATGAGGACCATAGGCTGTTTGGCTTTGTGGTCTTTTTGCTGTCGGAGAGTGTGATCTTCCTCAGCTTCTTTGTGGGCTACGTTGTCTACAAGACCACCGCCCTAGATTGGCTGCCCGCCGGGGTAGAGGGGCTGGAGGTGCGGGAGCCCCTGATTAATACCATTGTCCTGGTCTCTAGTAGTTTGGTGATTTACCTGGCGGAGCGATTTCTGCAGGCCAAAAATCTCTGGGGGTTTCGGGCCTGCTGGTTACTGACCATGGCCATGGGCAGTTTCTTTCTCTACGGTCAGGCGGTGGAGTGGCGGGGCCTTCCCTTTGGCTTTACCGATGGGCTGTTTGGCGGCACCTTTTATCTGCTCACCGGCTTCCACGGTCTGCACGTCATGACCGGCGTGCTGCTGCAGGGAATTATGCTGGTCAAGTCCTTTATGCCGGGTAACTACGATGGCGGCGAGGTGGGGGTGACCGCCACCTCTCTGTTCTGGCACTTTGTCGATGTGATCTGGATTATCCTGTTTATATTGATTTACCTCTGGCAGTAGCAGACTGAGCTGGCATGACAACCTTTAATTCGCCCCAGGGCCTGAGTTTCCCCGGTCAGTATTGGCGCTGGCGCGACCAGGACATTCACTACGTAGTGGCGGGGGAGGGGGTGGGCGATCACCCCCCGCTCCTGCTGATCCACGGCTTTGGCGCCTCCACCGATCACTGGCGCAAAAATATGGTTGACCTGGCCCAGGACTTTCAGGTGTGGGCCATTGACCTGCTGGGCTTTGGCCGCTCCGCCAAACCCGACTGGGAGTACAGCGGTGGCCTCTGGCAGACCCAGCTGCAGGAGTTTATCGACCAAAAAATTGGCCGCCCCACGGTGCTGGCGGGCAACTCCCTGGGGGGCTACAGCGCCCTTTGCACCGCCGCCAACCACCCCGAAACCGCCGCCGGCCTGGTGTTGCTCAACAGTGCTGGGCCCTTCTCAGAGCAGCAGCAGGCCCGGCGGGCCAACCCCCTGGGGCAACTGGTGCAAACTCTAATGCTGCAGCCCCTACCCAGCTGGCTACTGTTCCAGTATGTGCGCCAGCCGGCCATCATTCGCCGCACCCTGGAGCAGGTCTACCTGGACAAAGGCGCCGTCACCGATCAGCTGGTGGCGGACATTCGCCGCCCCGCCGATGACCCCGGCGCCCCCCAGGTGTTTGCTTCGGTGTTTAAGTCCCCCCAGGGGGAGGCGGTGGACACCCTGCTGGCCAAACTGACCTGCCCCCTGCTCACCATCTGGGGGGAGGCCGATCCCTGGATGAACTGCCGTGACAAGGGGGCCCGCTTTCGCCAGCACTACCCCACCCTGCAGGAACACTACCTCCAGGCAGGGCACTGTCCCCACGATGAGGTGCCAGACCAGGTGGATGGGCTGTTGCGTCAGTGGTTATCTACCCATGTTAGTAAACGTCCCTGACGGATCACCGCCGCCGTTACCGGATTGGCCCCACCGGTTTTCCATGGGGCCATGATGGAAAGGGGATCCGTCTCAACGTTGCCTCTGTAGTTTTTATGAAAATCCTGCTGGTGGATGACGAAGTGGAATTAACCGCTCCCCTCAGCCGCCTACTGCGGGGAGCAGGCCACCAGGTGGATGTGGCCGAGGATGGGGATGGCGGTCTAGCCATGGCCAGCACCGGTGCCTACGATCTACTGATCCTTGATTGGATGTTACCAGGGCTGAGTGGGGTGGAGGTCTGTGGGCGGCTGCGATCGCAGCACCTGGGGACGCCGGTGTTATTGCTCACCGCCAAGGACACCCTTGATGACCGGGTGACGGGCCTGGATGCGGGGGCCGATGACTACCTGGTTAAACCCTTTGAGCTACGGGAACTGCTGGCTCGGGTGCGGGCCCTGGGGCGGCGATCGCCCCAGGGCAGTAGCCCGTCGCCCCCCCAGCGGCTCGTCTTTGCCGACCTGGAGCTAGACCCCGACAACCGTCTGGCCTACCGCCGGGGCCAGGCCATTGACCTATCGGATAAGGAAACCAGCCTGCTGGCCTACCTGCTGCAGCACCCCCAACAGGTGCTCAGCCACGGACAAATTTATCAGGCCGTATGGGGGGATCAGGATAGGCCCAGTAGTAACGTGCTGGCGGCCCAGATGCGACTATTGCGCCGCAAGGTAGAACCCAAGGGCAGCCCCGCCCTGATCCACACGGTCTACGGTAAGGGCTACCGCCTGGGGGAGTAAGCCCCGTTCGCCGATCAGCCCGCCCCGGCTTCAGTGGATACCCTTTAAACCCGATAGAACCCTGGCCAGTTATACAATAAAGGTATGTTAGCGGGTACTGATTATGACTCAGGTAACGCCCACCGTCCAGTTCTACGAAGGTATCAACGAAAGCATTGACGATGTCAGTCTGCGCCGCCATCCCGCCACCGGCGATCGCAGCATTCTCCTGGTTTTTAGACAGTTGCGGGCGATTGAGGCCTTCCAGAGCTTTCGCAGTCAATTTGCCAAGGCCCTGAAGCTGGTGGATGAGGAGGGCACCATCACCATCGAACCCTCCGGCATCCGCTTTATCTTTGGCGGCCCCGATGGAGACGATCTGGAGCGGGTGGAATGCACCCTCACCCTCGATCGTCAGGACCACTGGGATCGGTTAATGCGGTTTATGCACCGCTATGCCGACGCCAACGGCATGGCCTACGGTGAAGCCGCCTCGGGCTAAGCCATTGCCCTGGGGGGCAGGGGTTGGTTTATGCTGGAACCAGACCGCAGTCCATCCCGAGGTAAGGTCCCCATGAAAATCGTTATTACCGGTGCCACCGGCTTCGTCGGCACCCGTCTGGTGGAGTGTCTCCAGGCCGACGGCCACGACCTGGTGGTGTTAACCCGCCAGGCCAGCCACGGTCAGCAGGTGTTTCCGGTCGCCAGTTTTCCCAGGGTGGAGGTGGTGGAATATACCCCCCTAGCGTTGGGCCCCTGGCAGGGGGTGCTGGCGGGCAGTGAAGGGGTGATCAACCTGGCCGGAGCCCCGATCTCAGAACGGTGGACCGCCACCCATAAGCGAGCCATTCTCGACAGCCGCCACCTGGGCACGGAAACCCTGGTGCAGGCCCTGGCCCTGGCCGATCCCCGCCCCCGGGTGTGGATCAATGCCTCCGCCATCGGTTACTACGGCACCAGCGAAACCGCCAGCTTTGACGAAACCAGCCCCGCCGCCAGTGACTTTCTTTCCCAGGTTTGCCAGGGCTGGGAGGGGGCGGCCCTGGCGGTGAAGGACTACGGCCCTCGCCTGGTGATTTTGCGCCTGGGGATTGTGCTGGGCCGGGGTGGGGCGGTGGCCAAAATGCTGCCAGTGTTTCGCCTGTTTGCCGGGGGGCCAATCGGCAGCGGCCGCCAGTGGTTCTCCTGGATTCACCGCGAAGATGTGGTGAACTTGATCCGGCGAGCCCTCACCGATGACCAAATCGAGGGGGTCTACAATGCGACAGCACCCCAACCGGTGCGCATGGCGGAGTTTTGTAAAACCCTGGGGCAGGTGCTCAACCGCCCCTCCTGGCTGCCGGTACCGGAGTTTGTGCTGGAAACCATGCTGGGGGATGGGGCCCAGGTGGTGTTGGAGGGGCAGCAGGTGCTACCCCAACGCCTCCAGGCCCTGGGCTTTGCCTACCAATATCCCGAGGTGAGGCAGGCCCTAGAGGAGGTGGTCTACGGTCAGTGACGGGGGCGGCTGCCCTGGGGCCAACCCCTTTACAAAATGGCCATCCTTGCTCAGCATAGAAAAGGCCTTTTACCCTGGTTAGGAGCGCAGTTCGGATGGAACGGACCTTTTTAATGATCAAACCCGATGGGGTGCAGCGGGGGCTGGTGAGTGAAATCATCGGTCGTTTTGAAACCAAGGGCTTTACCCTGGTGGGGCTGAAGCTGATGGCTGTGTCTCGAGAACTGGCGGAGCAGCATTACGGCGTCCATCGCGATCGCCCCTTTTTCGCTGGCCTGGTGAACTTTATCACCTCCGGTCCGGTGGTGGCGATGGTGTGGGAAGGGGAGGGGGTGATCGCCTCCGCCCGCAAGATGATTGGCGCCACCAAACCCCTGGAGGCGGAGCCCGGCACCATTCGCGGGGACTTAGGGGTAACCGTCGGCCGCAATATCATCCACGGTTCCGATGCCCCCGACACCGCCCAGGCGGAGATCGCCCTGTGGTTTAGCGAGGCGGAGTTGGTGGCCTGGCAACCCTGTAGCCAGCCCTGGATCTACGAGTAAAGGGGTTGGGCCGGCTGTGGCTCATGCAACCTAGAGGTCTAGGGTGATTGCCTGACCCTGGACCTCTGTATTTTGACCCCTACAGCGCCTGTAGGTACTGGCGTCGCATCTGGCTAATGGCGTCCAGGGAAATCCCCTTGGGGCAAACCGCCTGGCACTCGCCGTGGTTAGAACAGTCACCAAAGCCCTCCACCGCCATCTGGTCAGTCATGGCCCGTACCCGCTGGCGGCGCTCCGGTTGGCCCGGGGGCAGGAGGGCCAGGTGGCTAATCTTAGCGGCGGTGAATAGGGAGGCGGAGCTGTTGGGGCAGGCGGCAACGCAGGCGCCACAGCCAATGCAGCTAGCGTAGTCAAAGGCCAGATCGGCATCGGCCTTGGCCACCGGTAGGGCGTTGGCCTCGGGGGCGGAGCCGGTTTTCAACGAAATATAGCCCCCCGCCATCATGATCCGGTCCAGGGGCGATCGCTCCACCACCAGGTCCTTAATCACCGGAAAGGCCCGGGCTCGCCAGGGTTCCACCGTAATTTGATCACCGGATTGGAAGTGCCGCAGGTAGAGCTGGCAGGTGCTGGTGCGGGGTAGGCCGCCGTGGGCCATGCCATTAATCATCACCCCGCAGGAGCCGCAGATTCCCTCCCGGCAGTCGTGGTCAAACTCCACCGGTTCCTGCCCCGCCTGGATCAATTGCTCATTCAGTACGTCCAGCAGTTCCAGGAAGGACATGTCAGCACTGGCCTGGGGAACGGTGTAGGTCTCAAAGCGTCCCCGGGTCTCCCGGGAGGATTGACGCCAGATTTTCAGGTGGAGTTCCATGGTCAAACCTTAGGGATGGGGCTAGGGGACCGGCGTTCAGGCCTGTCCCTGGAGCTGATCCAGGGTGGCCAGCACCTCCTGGCTGTGGATGGCGGGCTGGACCCCCAGGAAGCGGGCGGCCATGGTGCCATCGGGGGCGATGATGTAGGTATGGCGCAGGGACACCGCCCCCAGCCAGGACCCGTAGGCCCTACTGACCCGACCGTTAGGGTCAGACAGCAGGGGAAACTCCAGGCCCTCGGCGTCACAAAACTCAGCATGGGAATCGACGCTGTCGGCGCTGATGCCGATCACCTGGGCCTGGTGATCGCGGTAGGCCTGGATATCCCGCTCAAAGCGCTGGGCCTCCAGGGTGCAACCGGAGGTAAAGTCTCGCGGGTAAAAGTACAGAACCACCCACTGGTCTTGGAAATCCCGCAGGGAGACCTGGCCGCGTCCACTATTGGTGGGTAGGGTAAAGTCAGGGGCGGGGCTACCCAGGGGAATTTGATTCCCCCCCAGGGCCAGGGCTGGCCAGGGGGATTGGCCCCAGATTAGCGCCATAGAGAGTAGGGCGATCACCACCACCACCCCCCGTCGAGCCATCGCTATGATTATTTTCACGGTTTAGTCCTAATTCATCTATCCGACCGACCCTGTTCATCTACTATAGCCCTGGCCCGTAGCTAGCTGCCACAGTCCCTTGACTACGGGCGGGGCTACCGATCCAGGGTGGCCAGGGTTAGGGGCGGAAGCTGGGCGGCTAAGCTCTCTGGGGTTTGGGGATGGACCCGTAAAATGTACACCGCCTGCTCCGGTAGGGGGGCGGTGGTGTGGCTGGGGGTGGCGATCGGATACCAATCTAGGGGAAAGCAATCCCGGCTGTAAAGACTGAAATAGAGGCGATGGGTCTTGAGTACCTCAGCCGGAACCTCCAGGGCCAGCCGTTCCCCCCGATCTAGGGCACCGTAGAAAAAGTGAGTTTCCGGGTTGGGTACGGGTAGGAACACCTGCTTTACCCAGGGCTGGGGTAACCCCTGACCCCAACGTAGCAGGGGGTAAACGTAGAAGTTGAGGGCACCATAGAGCCAGCCCCGGCGCGCCGGCAGTTGACGGTAAAACTGGTTAAAGTCCGGTGGGGCGGCTAGGGTTTTGGCGGCGAGCGCCGGGGTGCCATCCACGGCGATCGCCGGTAGCTGCACCGGGTCTTGCCAGTTGTAGTGGCGTACCCCCACCAGATAGCGTCCAGGGGGTAGGGGAATGGTCACCTCCCCCTGGGTCGGGGGGAGGGCCAGGGAGCCAACGCTGGTCACCGTGCGGTAGCCCTGCAGGGTATAGACCACCGCCGTCCAACTGGGGGCCGACTGCCACAGAGCCTGGGGGTCTAGGGTCAACTCCCGATGGACGGTGAAGGGGCCAGCGATGGCGATCAGGGCGTGCAGATTCCAGCGGGCCCGACTCATTACCCAGAGCAGCTTTAGGGGCGATCGTAAAAAGTCCCCATCGGTCACCTGCCATTGGGGTAGGGCCTGACGATCGTTGGGGTTGTAGTAACGACTGACCAGGGTCAGGGTGCCCTTCACCAGGCGCGAAAAGCCAAAGGAGAGTAACCCTAGGGGCAACTCCCAGAGCAGGGGTAGGTTAGACATGGGTAGCGGTCTCCAGGCTCAGGTCTTGGATGATCTGGGCCAGCTCCAGGGGGGTTTCCACCGGCAGGTCGTGGCCCCCCGCCAGGGCAAGGCGGCGAGCCTGGGGCAGGTGGGTGGTAAAAAACGCCAGGTCCTCCGGTCGGTTGAACTGGCTATGCTGGCCTAACACCAGGCTGGTGGGTAGGGTAATCTGGTCTAACATCTGGCCATAACTCTGGCGGTCTAGCCAGCCCGCCCCCAAGCTAAAGGGGGTACGGCCCTGGAGACGGGGATCCCAGCGCCAGATCAGGCCCTGGCCATCGGAGACCGGGCTGGTCAGGCGGGCCGCCAGTTGCTCCGCCGCCTCAGAGGAAAGCTGCGGTTTCAGGGCCTGGAGGCGCTGAGTAGCGGCGGCCAGGTCCTCCATTACCACCGCCTCCATGGGCCTGGCCAGATAGTCCAGGTGGGTGACCAATTGTTTAGGTAGGCCCTGGCCCGGATCGGGGGCGGGTACCACCGGCTCCACCAGCACCAATCCCCGAAAGCGCTGGGGCCGTAAACTGGCCAGTAGGCCGCTGAGCACAGCCCCCATGGAGTGGCCCACCAGCAGGAGGGGGCGCTCCTTAGCCAGGATCTGGCTCAATTGGTCGATATCCGCCAGAAAATCCAACAATTGATAGCCGCCGTCGGGGCCGGCATGGGCGGAGCGGCCATGGCCCCGCAGGTCAGGAGCGATCACATGGTAGCCCTCGGCGGCCAGGGGATCCGCCACCCCATCCCAGCTGGCCCCCTGCTCCAGAATGCCATGGAGGCAGAGAACCGACGGCCCCTCCGATGGCCCCCAGTGGCAAAGACAGGTATCCCGCCCCCGCACCACCCGGAACTCCTCCCGCAGCTGGGCCAGGGGACGGTGGGGCTGATGGGAGAGCTGCTGCTGGGGGGTAGTTTCCTGGGGGAGGGGGTAGGTAAACTGGGCGGCGATCGCCTGACTGGCGGTGGTCAACCGCCGGGGCAAGTGGATGGTCTGCCACACCTCCGCCAGGTTGGCCTCAATGTGATCCCGCTGGCGAAAATTGGGATCATCCACCGCCAGGGACCGAGCCCGCACCCCATCGGTCATGCGACGACCCTCATAGGGTTTGAGCACCGCCGCATCAAAGGGCAGACCCAGAAAATCACACAATCGCACCATGGCCGTTTCCGGATCCGCCACCAGGTCTTCATACCGCAGCACCTGGGAACGGCTGGGGTCAATGCCCTGCAGGAAGGTGGTGATGTTACGGTTACTAGTTTGCCACACCTGCTCTGCCAAGCCGTAGGGATCGGCGCTATCCAGGTCAAAGATCTTGTGCATGCGGTTGCGCACAAAGGAGTCCATCACCGCGTAGGGATGGCGCACCAGATGGATATATTTCGCTCCGGCGAAAACCTGTTCCGCCCGCTTTAAGGTCTCCAGACTGAGGCTATAGGTGGGGGACTTATCCACCAGGCGACGGGGGGCGGCCATTTGTTGCAGTTTGTCGTAGACCGCCGGCATGGTCAGATGGTGCTGGCGCCACTCCGCCAGCAAGGTTTCCGCTTGATCCGCATCCAGTTGCATGAGTTCCATGACCGCTCGCTGCAGCCCCTCCTGCAGATAGGTGCTGCCCAGGGCCAGTTGTTGAGCCTCCAGGGTATTGAAGGGTAGCAGGTGCAACTCCGGGGGGCAAAACAGATCGGGGTGCCCCGCCAGCATCACCCGCAACAGGGTGGAGCCAGAGCGAGGGGCGGATAGGAGAAAAATCATACTGCCGTTGCGTTGGCTGGGCAACGGATCGAGGGGGGCGGGAGCTTGCCAGGGGTGGGCTGGTAGCGGCTCCACTCCATCCAGCTGGTTGTCTGTGGCAGGTTGGGAACTGGCATCGGCCCCCTCACCCCGCTCCAATTCCTGGGTTAGATAGCGGGCTAGATCCTGCAGGGTAGGATGGGCCATCACCTCCCGGGGATAGAGTAGCAGGTGTAAATCCTGTTTACACAGGGCTAGCAAATCCATGGTCATGAGGGAGTCTAGCCCCAGGTCCAGCAGCGATCTGTCCAAGGGTGGTGGATCCTGTCGGCCCATCACCACCGCCAGCTGGGTTTGCAAATACTGCTCCAGGGCGGTTCTCCGGTCTACCGCTGGTAAGGCCAACAGTCGCTGGCGCAGCGGCGGCTGGGTAGAGTCCCCAGCCTCCTGCACCGGGGGCTCCGCCATCAACAACTGGCTAAATACCGGCGGCACCGCCAGCAGGTAACGCTGCAGACGGGCCCAATCTAGACTAGCAATGCCCAGGTGGGCGGGGAAATCGGGGGCGGATAACAGTGTCCCTAACCACCCCAGCCCTACCGCCGCCGGCATCAGAGTTAGGCCCCGCTGCTGCCATCCCCCCTCGGATTGCTCCTGATCCCGGGCCATGCCCGGGCCCTGCCAGGGCCCCCAGCTAATACTCAGGGCCGGCAACCCCTGCTGCCGCCGCCACTGGGCCAGGGCATCTAGGCCGGCATTGGCGGCGGCGTAGTTGGCTTGTCCCGGAGAGCCCAGTAGGGACGTGATCGAGGAAAATAGCACAAACCAATCCAGATCGAGGTTCAGGGTCTGGGTGAGGTGGTGCAGATGCCAGGCCGCCTCCAGTTTAGGGCTCAGGACGGCCCGATAGGTGTCGGGAGTTTGGTGGATCAGGAAGCCATCCGCTAACACTCCGGCGGCGTGGAAAATCCCCTTTAGAGGAGGGGACTGGGCCTGCAGGCGAGTCAGCGCCTGAGCCAGGGCAGTGCCATCGGCCCCGTCCACCGCCTCCACATGGACCGTCGTCCCCGCCTGGGTCAGACGGGTCAGGAAGGGTTCTAGATCGGCGGACGGACCACGGCGACTCAGCAGCACCAGGTGACGTGCCCCTTGGGCTACTAACCAGTGGGCTAGGTGTTGGCCCAATCCACCGGTGCCGCCGGTGATCAGGTAGGTGGCCTGGGCATCGAGGCTGGGACCTGCGGAGGCAAGGGCTTGCCGTTCGGACCACCTTTGTAAACGGGGCACCCAGAGCTGGGTGTTCCGGAGGGCTACTTCATCTTCCCTAGACTGGCTTTGAATATGGCTAACCAGGACGGCAGCTTGGGGATCTCCATCGGGGCCAGGTCTGAGGTCCACCAGGCCACCCCAAAGTTCCGGGTGTTCTAGGCGTAGGGTGCGACCCAGTCCCCAAAGGACGGCTTGATCAGGGGTTAGCAGGGGATCCTCAGGCCCCGTTGACTGGGCGCCGGTGGTAATCAACCAAAGTTTAGCTGGTTGGGGATGGTGGGCCAGGGCTTGAATCAGGCTGAGCAGCGCCGTCTCTCCCCTTGGGTCAGGTGCTTCAGGGGCCAGGTAGAGTACCTGAAGCGCCCCATCCCCCAGGGTCGAGAACAGGGGTTGCCAGGGTTGGGGGGCTTGGGGATCGACGAAATAATGGTCAGGCGGTACCGGCTGACCCCAGGTGGCTCGCTCTACCTTACTGCCCAACTGGCTGAGGACCTGCTGCAGCGATCGCCCGAGGGCCGCCTGGTCGCCCACCACCAGCCACCGGTGGGGGCTGGGTCGGGGTGGCGGGGGCAGGGCCTGGGGTAGCCAGGCCAACCGGTAGGCCTGACTGGGATGGGAGGCGGGGGCGATCTCCGGCGGGTCGATCCAATAACGCTGGCGCTGAAAGGCATAGGTGGGTAAATCGACCCTACGGCGGCCATAGGGTCGATCAAAGTCCTGGCCGTCGATTGCTACCCCCGCCAGGTATAGCTGAGCCAGGGTAGTACCCAGTACTACCCAATCCTGACGCTGGCGGGCCAGACAGGGAAACCACTGGGTTTCAGCCGCTGCTAGGCATTGTTGACCCAGGCCAGAGAGGACGGGATGGGGACCGATTTCTAGGAAATGGCGATAGCCTTGCTGGTAGAGGGTGGCTATACCGGCGGCAAACTGCACCGGCTGTCGGGCATGGTGCCGCCAATAGGTGGCATCGGGCACTTCTCCGGGGCCAAACAGTTGACCGGTGAGATTGGCGACCAGGGGAACTTGGGGAGGCTGAAAGGTTATCTGGCGGGCTAGGTGTTCGAATACATTCAGGATAGGATCCATCTGGGCTGAGTGAAACCCATGGGACACGGTCAGGGGGGTGACCATCAGCTGGCAATCGTGACAGACCTCCAGCAGGGCCTTCACCGCCTCCCGTTCCCCCGCCACTACCGTGTTCTGGGGACCGTTGAGGGCGGCGATCGCCACCGCCTCGCCGAAGGGCGCCAGCATCGCCGCCACCGTCTCCCCATCCGCCAGGATCGCCGCCATCATGCCATCCGCCGGTAGGGACTGCATCAACTGTCCCCGCTGGGCCATCAGTTTAAGCCCGGTTTCCAGGTCAAACACCCCGGCTACACAGGCCGCCACGTATTCCCCAACGCTGTGGCCCAGCACCGCCGCCGGTTGCACCCCCCAGGACCGCCACAGGGTGGCCAGGGCATACTCGAGGGCAAACAGGGCTGGCTGGGTGTAGAGGGTTTGGTGCAGGCGATAGTCCTCCGGAGAGTCGGGGTAGATCACCGCCAGCAGGGAGTCCTCCAGGTAGGGCCGCAGGATTTCATCGCAGCGGTCCAGGGTAGCCCGAAATACCGGCTGGGTTTCGTAAAGCTGGCGGCCCATGTCAGGGTATTGACTGCCCTGACCGGTGAACAGCCAGACCAGGGGGGGCGCCTCCGAGGGGCAAGGCAATGCGGTTTGCAGGCTGCTAACTGGCTGGCCCGCCGCCAGGGCCCTCAGGGACTCCACCAGGGTGGCGGGGTCCCTCACCCAGGCGGCGCAACGGTAGGTAAAGGCGGTGCGATCGCTGTTGGCGCTATAGCAGAAATCCCCCAATTGATCAGGGGCTAGGCGGGAGAGGCATTCTCCATACTGGCGAGCCAGTTGGCGGAGGGCGGCGGGGCTACGGGCGGAGAGGGTAAACAGATGGCCGGGGCGCTGCGGAGTTGCCACCGGGGAGATCATCTGGGGCGTCGCTGACGGCGCGGCCTGCAACACCAGGTGGGCATTGGTGCCACCAAAACCAAAGGAGCTGACTCCGGCGATCGCCTGGGGGGAAAACTGCGCCCAGGGTTCCACCTGGGTCTGCACCTGCAGCGGCAACTGCTCAAAGGGAATATAGGGATTGGGCTGGTGGAAATGGAGACTGGGCACCCAGGTCCGGTGGTGCAGACAGAGGGCCGCCTTGATTAACCCGGCGATGCCGGCGGCGGCCTCGGTATGGCCAATGTTGGTTTTCACCGATCCCAGACGGATTGGGGGGGCTTGATCATGGCTCGAGCCAAACACCTCGCCCAGAGCCTTGGCCTCAATTGGATCCCCCAGTAGGGTGCCGGTGCCATGGGCCTCAATATAGCTAACCTGGGCCAGGGGCACCCGCGCCTGGTGGTAGGCCTGTCGCACCACCGCGGCCTGGGCTTTGCGATTAGGGGCGGTCAGGCCATTACTGCGGCCATCCTGGTTGATGGCCCCGCCCCGGATCAGGGCATAGATGCGATCGCCCTGGGCCAGGGCCTGGGAGAGAGGCTTTAACACTACCACCCCCGCCCCCTCAGCCCGGACAAAGCCGTTGGCTGCCCCATCAAAGGCCCGGCAGCGACTGTCGGGGGAGAGAGCCGTGAGCTTACTAAAGCCAATGGTGAGGGCGGGGGTGAGGATGACGTTGACCCCCGCCGCCAGGGCCAGGCTGGACTCTCCCCGCCAGAGGCTCTGACAGGCCAGGTGCACCGCCACCAGGCTGGAGGAACAGGCGGTATCCACCGTTAGGCTGGGGCCCTGCAAATTTAATAGGTAGGAGAGACGATTGGCCAGCATGGTGGAGGCCAGACCCGTAGCGGTGTAGGGGCCAATCTGATCGGCCTGCAGCAGCAGATGCTGACCGTAGTCAAGGGTGGAGGCACCCACAAATACACCGGCCTGGGTTCCCCCCAGGGTGTGGGGCAAAATTCCCCCGTCCTCCAGGGCCTCCCACATCACCTCTAGCAGCAACCGTTGCTGGGGGTCAATGTAGGGAGCCTCCCGGGGGGCAATACCGAAGAAATCCGGGTCAAACCGGTCAATATGATCGAGAAACCCGCCCTGACGGCAGTAGTGTTTACCCGGTTGATTTGGATCGGCATCGTAAAACTCCTCGAGGGACCAGCGATCGCTGGGAATATCCCCAATCGCATCCTGTCCCTGGATGAGGAGCTGCCAGTAGGCGGCCAGTTGGGGGGCACCGGGGAAGCGACAGCCCATACCCACAATGGCGATCGGTTCTGGCACCCCCCGCTGGGCCCCCAGACGCAGATCCAGCAGACATTTTTGCCGGGGAGAAAGCTGGGCAATTCGTTGGGCCAGATCGTTCACAGGCCTACCTCCTAGTTCCACTCAATGCTTGATGTACCCAACAGGGCCTGCAGTTCCGTCCCGGAAAGGTGGACCAGCTGCTCTAGCAACTGGTCTACTTCCCCATCCTGCAGGGGATCGGGCACTGAGGTGGGCGGGGGCCCCGCTAGGGGCACTGAATCAGCGGTCAGGTAGGCAGAGAGGGCGGCAATGGTGGGATATTCGTAGGCTAGGGTGGGGGAGAGGGGCACCCCCAGGGTGGATTGTAGGGCCTCCGCCAGTTCTACGGCGGCAATGGAGTCCAGGCCGTATTCCGCCAGGGGCCGCTGCACATCGATGGCGGCGGTGGACTGCTTCAGGGTTTGGGCCAGCCACTCCACCATCCAGGCCATCAGGGCGGAACGGGAGAGTTGGGGCGGGGGGGGCGGGGGTGTGGCCAACGCTGGAGTTAGCTCCGCCCCAGCGTTAACCTCAGCGGTCGAGGGGGCGGCCACCGTCGCCTGGCTGGCCTGCCAGCTATGCACCACCGGCAGATCATCGGCTAGAAAGTCGGCCCGGCAGCGATGGCGCTGGATTTTGCCACTGGAGGTTTTGGGGATGGCGTTGGGACGCAGCAGGGCGATCGCCCCCACCTGCACATCATGCTGTTCCGCCACCCGCCGCCGAATCGCCGCCAACACCGCCTCCCCATCGAGGGACCGTAGGGCGGTACGCTCCAGTTCCTGGACAATCACCAACTGCTCGCCCCGCTCCGGGGTAGGGCCGTCGAGGCGGAGGGCAAAGGCCGCACAGGCCCCCCGGGTCAGGGCCGGGTGGGCCGCCATCACCGTGGCCTCAATGTCTTGGGGATAGTGGTTACGGCCCCGGATGATAATTAGGTCCTTGAGGCGACCGGTGACGTAGAGGTTACCCCCCCGCAAAAAGCCCAGGTCGCCGGTGCGCAAAAAACAACCCGCCTGGCCCTCCGTCAACTGGGCCTGAAAGGTTTCCTGGGTGGCGGTGGGGCGTCGCCAGTAGCCTTGGGCCAGGCTAGGGGAGGGGCGTATCCAGATTTCCCCCACCCGATCGGGGGGACAGGGCCGGTGGGTCTCGGGATCGACAATCCAAACCTGATCGGGGCTATCAGCCTGGCCACAGCTAACCAGCTTGACCTGACGCGGAGCGGCAGTGATCTCTGATCGAGAGACCGCTGCCAGGTCAACCTGGGGCAAATCAGCCTGGTCGAGGACGGTCACCCGGTTACCCTCCAGGGCGTTGGCATCCAGCACCAGATGGGTGGGAGTCTGGCCCAGCACCTCGCCGGTCACCATCAGGGTGGTCTCCGCCATGCCGTAGCAGGGGTAGAAGGACTCAAGCCGAAACCCGCTGGGAGCAAAGGCGCGGGCAAAGGTCCTGAGGGTGTCGGGGTGAATTGGCTCAGCACCGGTGAAGGCCAGTTGCCAGCTGCTGAGATCCAGGGCCTGCCGCTGCTCGGGAGTGGTTTTACGCACACAGAGGTCGTAGGCAAAGTTGGGGGCCCCACTGGTGGTGGCCTGGTAGTGGGCGATCGCGGCTAACCAATGGAGGGGGCGTTGCAGAAAGGCCACCGGCGCCATCAAAGTCATCTCGGCGCCAACGTAAAGGGGTTGGAGAATGCCCCCCACCAGCCCCATGTCGTGATAGGGCGGCAACCAGGATACCCCCCGGCTGCTAGCGGTGTTGCCAAAGCGACGACTGATCAATTCTGAGTTATGCGATAGGTTGCCATGGCTGACCATCACCCCCTTAGGAGCGGCGGTGGAGCCGGAGGTATACTGCAGCAGGGCCAGTTGGTCGGGACGTGGCCGGTGGGGCCGCCAGTCTGATGCCAGGCTGCTTTCTAAGCCATCGGTACTGAGGCAATACAGGGACTTCAGCCCCGGGGACTGGAGTAATTGGCGCTCTAGTTTCTCCAGGGTGCCTCCATCGGTGAGGGCCACCGTTGCCCCGGTGTCCTCCACAATGGCCTGAATTCGATCAAGGGATCGGTTGGGGCGGGGGGGATAGGCCGGCACCGCCAGGGCCCCGGCGTAGAGGCAACCAAAAAAGGCGGCGATGTAATCCAGCCCGGCGGGATAGAGCAGCAGCACCGGTTGATCCTGACAGCGCAGATCCTGCAGCAAGACGGCGATAGCCTGGGCCCGTTGGCGCAGATCGGCGTAGGTCAGATCCTGGGCCGTGGTCGGAGTACCATCGGCTAGGAATCGATAGAGCAGTCGATTGGGGGTCTGTTCTGCCCGTTGATCGAGGATCTCCACCAGGGTAGTCGCCGCCACAGATAGCTGTGTCATGACCTGCTCACCTCCCATGCCTAGCCGTTGCTTGGGGGGCGCCGATCTCCCCAAGTCTGCGGGAGAATGCCACAACCCAGCCCATAGCCATAGAAACAGCCCTAATCCTTTGCCAGCCCAATGTGGTATACGTCCTCAATGCAGTCTCTCAAAAACCCCACCTGCTCACCTAAGCCCTAAATCCAGTCGCCATCCGAGGGGCTAGCACCGCCACAGGCTGAAGCATGGGGCCAACCAGAGAATCGCCGGGGGAGCGGGTAACATATCGCCCCGAAAGTCTAGGAGCTGAACCAGGAGCAGGTAACCCAGGGCCAGGGCCAGGGAAATCGCCCCAGTGAGAATTGCAACCAGTTTAGAACGATCCATAGGACTTTTGAATTAGGGGAAGGGGGTGGCCGTTAGGACCATGATATCTTTACCTTTATTTACATTGCCACAAAAACACCCCTCCCAGGGCGATGGGGTGGAAAAGTGGTTCTGACTTCGCTACCGTGGTCTATCAGGCCATACTACCCTGTTTACGGGGGTGTTTAAGAACTCCGGTGGAGGTTTTCCCGGAGGCTAGCCCTTAGCCGATGATCCCTATCTATGACGCCTGTACCGCCTTCACTTAACCGTCCCCTACCTCCTGCTGCCAGGGCAATCGCAGTGCAAACCCAGGGGCTCAGCAAAACCTACCGGGCCGGGTTTTGGCTAAACCAGCGGGTTACTTCCCTGCGGGACTGTAGTTTAACGGTTTATAGCGGTGAGACCTTTGGGTTGCTGGGCCCCAACGGGGCGGGGAAGACTACCCTTTTGAAGATATTATTGGGGATTTCGCCCCCCAGTGCCGGCACCGCCACGGTGTTAAGTCACCCCCTGGGCGATCGCCGGGGTCGAAGTCAGCTTGGCTACCTACCCGAAAACCCCTACTTCTATGACTTCCTCACCGGCGCGGAGTTTCTGCAGTATAGCGCCGGCCTGTTTGGCCAGTCCCTACCCGCCATCCGCCAACACCAACTGCTGGATCTGGTGGGCTTGTCTCGAGTGGTGGCGGAAAACAAGCGCCTGCGCCACTACTCCAAGGGAATGCTGCAGCGGATTGGCCTGGCCCAGGCCCTGATTAACGACCCCCAGCTGGTGTTTCTCGATGAGCCGATGGCGGGGCTGGACCCCACCGGTCGGGTACAGGTGCGGGACATTATTCTGACCCTGCAACGACAGGGCAAGACTATTTTTTTTAACAGTCATGTTTTGGCGGATGTGGAGCTGATCTGCGATCGCATCGCCATCCTGGATCAGGGGGAACTGATCTGCAGCGGCTCCCTCCATCAACTGTTGGGCCCCGCTGATCACTACCTGGCCCGGGGGCAAGGAGGGGACCGGGCCCAGCTACAAGGTTGGTTATCCCCCCTCACCTGGGAGGACGATCACTGGTCGGGCCAGGTACAGGGCGACCCCTACGGCTTTGTCCAGCAATTGCCCCAGTTGGGGGGCCGACTGATCAGCCTGCAGCAAGCCAGACCTAGCCTGGAGGAGTTTTTCATTGCCCAGGTGGGACGGCGGTGGGAAGGGGAAATGTAGGGATAGGCCTGATCAAGGTATAGCTTTGATTAGGTTACTGGGTAGGCGTGCTGGTGCGCCTCTACGTCGTTACCCCCGGCTCCAGCGACAGCACTAACCCGTTGGCCCCAATCCTTTTGGTGAAGGGGGCAGAGATGTGGGATAACAATAGTATCGATTGGATACTGCCCTATGGAAAAGCTGCTGCGGGGTCTGCGTGAGTTTCAGGAGCATTACATTCCCAGCCACCAGGAACTGATTAACCAGTTAGCTCAGGGACAGCATCCCCGGGTGTTATTTATCGGCTGCTCCGACTCCCGGGTGGACCCCACCATTATCACCCAGGCTGAGATCGGTGACCTGTTTGTAATTCGTAATGCTGGCAACATTATTCCCCCCTTTGAAGCCACCAATGGCGGGGAAGGGGCCACCATCGAATACGCCATCGAGGCCCTCAATATTAACCAGGTGATCGTTTGTGGCCATACCCAATGTGGTGCCATGAAGGGCTTGCTACAACTGGGGGAACTGGAGGAGAAAATGCCCCTGGTCTATGGCTGGCTGCGCCACACCCAGGCCACCCGTAAGTTGGTGGAGGATCACTACGGACACCTAGACAAGAAAGCCAAGCTGGATGTGCTGGTGGCGCAAAATGTGTTGACTCAAATTGATAATCTGCGCACCTACCCCTCGATCCACTCCCGCCTGCACACCGACACCCTCTCCATCCACGGTTGGATCTATAACATCGCCAATGCCCAAATGTTGGCCTACGATGAGGATGCAGAGGATTTTGTCCCCCCCCATAGCAAGATTTCCACCACGGCTGCAGGCAACCAGGCCCTGAAGCCCGGGGGGCTATCGGTGCCTCCAGGCGCGGTGGTTCAGGCTCAGGTGTCAGAACCGCCCCAACCCTACTGGCCTGGGGTGAACCGCCTCAGTCCGCAACAGGCGGGCCGCATCTACCGGGGCCGCAGCGCCTAGGGGTTGCCCCTAGCGCCAGTCCCAGTTTAATTTTCCCGCCCGCCGGGGCGGCAGCTCTGACCTATTTCCCGGGAGTTTCCCCCACCGGATCACGGATTTGTCCCTACCCTTGTTAATCAGTCTCCCCTACCGGTTTAGCCCTTGACTGCCCATCGCCACTCTAAATCTTCAAACTACTGGGTCCTAGTTCCCTACGTGCGGCAACAATGGCCCACGATTCTGCAGGCTCTGGTGGGCACCGTTATCTTTGTGGCCTATTGGCCGATTTTAGCCTGGTTAGCCGGACGGATTTTAGCCCTACTATCGGCGGGGGATGTGGCCGCCGTCTCCCGGTTTATTGCCATTACCATGGGGGGCTTTGCGGTCCAAAAGGTAGGGCAGTACGTGCAGGATGCCCTGATGTCTAAGGCCGCACTGCAGGTAGCCTTTCAGGTCCGTCGGGATGTCTATGCCCATATCCATCGCCTCAGCCTGGCCTACTTTGAGCGCAGCCAAACCGGAGATCTGGCCTACCGACTGACGGAGGATATCGATCGCATCGGCGAGGTGGTGCTCAAGCTCTTCCACGACTTCCTTCCTTCCCTGCTACAACTGGTGGTGGTGGTAGGCTACATGGTTTACCTCAACTGGCAACTCACCCTCACCGCCCTGGTGCTGATCCCGGTGCTGGCGCTGCTGGCCGGCTGGTTTGGCAACCAGATGTTGCGCTTTTCCCGGCGTAGCCAAAACCTGGTGTCGGATCTCTCCTCTCTGGTCACCGAGGTGTTTGGCGGTATCCTCCTGGTGCGAGCCTTTGCGGCGGAGGGTTACGAAATTGATCGCTTCACGGTGGAGGCGGAGAAAAACCGGCAGGCCAAGTATCGGGCCGCCTGGCTCAAGGCGGTGCAGTATCCGGTGGTGGGGTTTCTCTACGCCCTGGTAGTGATGTTGATCCTGCTGATGGGCACCTGGCAAATTTCCCAGGGTAACCTTACCGCCGCCGCCTTTGGCAGCTACGTGGCGGCGGCCTTGATGTTGATTGATCCGGTCAACCACTTCATCCACAACTACGGGGAGTTTAAGCAGGGGGAAGCCTCCGTTGATCGGATTGTGGAGTTGTTGGAAATTGAGCCCGCCGTGCGAGAACTGCCCAACGCCAGCGAGCTGCCGCCGGTCACCGGCCGGGTGGAATACCGCCAGGTCACCTTTGGCTACGACACCGATGAACCGGTGTTGCATAACCTCGACCTGCTGGCCCTGCCGGGGGAAAAAATCGCCCTGGTGGGGGCCTCGGGGGCGGGTAAATCTACCCTGGTTAACCTGCTACCTCGGTTTTACGATCCCCAGGCGGGGCAAATCCTGATCGACGGAGTGGATATCGCCACCGTCACCCTTCAGAGTCTGCGGCGTCAGATTGGCATTGTACCCCAGGAAACCAGTCTATTTTCCGGTACCATCGCCCAAAATATTGCCTTCGGCCAGAAACAGGTTGACCAGGACGCGGTGGAGGCCGCCGCCCGCATCGCCAACGCCCACACCTTTATCAGCCAGTTTCCTCAGGGGTACCATACCTGGATGGGGGAACGGGGGGTAAACCTATCGGGGGGTCAGCGCCAGCGGGTGGCGATCGCCCGCGCCGTGCTGCTCAATCCCCGCATCCTCATCCTGGATGAAGCCACCTCCGCCCTTGACGCCGAGTCGGAGGCCCTGGTGCAGGAGGCCCTGGACCGGCTGATGGCGGACCGCACTGTATTTATCATCGCCCACCGTCTGGCCACGGTTCGGCGGGCCGATCGGATTCTGGTGGTGGAAAAGGGGCAAATTATTGAGTCCGGTACCCACAGTGAACTGTTGGCCCAGCAACAACGCTACGCCCGCTTCTATGCCCAGCAGTTTGCCACGGTCCCCTAGATAGGGCTAGTAGTAGACTCTGGTGTAAACCTACCGACTTCTCCTGGCTCCTGAGAACTGACTCCTGACCCCTCTTGTATTAGGGACAGCCCTGCCGTACCCACTGGACAAAATTAGCCAACATTTTCAACCCAGCTGGGGCGGACTTCTCGGGATGGTACTGCATGGCCACCACCCGCCCCTGGGCCACGGCGGCGGTGACGGTTTGCTGACCGTGGGTGGTGGTGGCGGCCACCACCGTTGGGTCCTGCGGTTTGGCGTAGTAGGAATGGACGAAATAGACCCAGGCCTGCGGCTCAATCCCCTGCCAGAGGGGGTGATGGGGTTGGGTGAGGGTGAGTTGGTTCCAGCCCATGTGGGGAATGGTCAACTCCGGTTCTGGCTGGAAGCGGCGAATCCGCCCGGCGAAAATTCCCAGGCCTGACTCCTGGCCTTCGTCGCTGGCCTCAAACAGCAGTTGCAGCCCCAGACAGATGCCCAGGAAGGGTTTACCAGCGTCCACCGCCTGACAAATGGGCTCCACCAGGTGGCGCGATCGCAGGTGTTGTATGGCCGGGTCAAAGGCCCCATCCCCCGGCAGCACCAGGGCATCGGCCCGCTCCAGATCCGCCGCCTGATCGGTGATGTAGGGTTCCCCACCGGCGATGGCCAGCCCCTTACAGGCGGAGTGCAGGTTGCCCATATCGTAGTCAATCACTGCAATCTTTACCATGTTGCCTCCCCAGCATCGATCGGTTGCACTGCGGACACCACCGCCTCTGGCCCCAACAGGGTGACAAAGGGCTCCTCAAAAAAAGCCTGGGCCGCCGCCGTGGTATCTGCCGCCGTCACGGCAGATACCTGCTCTTGAAACGCCTGGTCAAAGTCAATGCCCAGGCCCAGCACCTCATACCAGCCCAAGAGTTGGGCCATTTGGGCGTTGGTCTGCTTGCCCAGGGCGTATTGTCCCAGCAACTTATTTTTAGCGGTCTGCAATTCCACCTGCGTCAGGGGGTGGTGCCGGAGCCGATCCAGTTCCTGGCGCAGCCCCTGCAGGGCGGTGGCGGTATTTTCCGGAGCCGTACCGATGTAGGCGACAAACTGCGATCGCCCCAGCCGGGTGGGGTAGAGGGCAGAAACATCGTAGGCCAGGCCCCGTTTCTCCCGCAGTTCTACAAACAAGCGGCTGGACAGGCCATTGCCCAGGTGGGTGTTGAGCAGCTTCAGGGGGGCAAAGCTAGCATCCTGAACCGGGGCCGCCCCATAGCCCACCATCACCACCGCCTGTTTAGTAGATTGGGGCACCACCGCCCAGGGGCTACCCGGCGTAATCGGGGGAAAGGTTACCTGGGACCGGGGGTTCTGGGGGCAGCACCAATCCCCCAGGGTGCGTTTCACCAGGGCAACTGCCACCTCAAGACGGATGTTCCCCACCATGGTGATCACCAGGTTGTCGGGTCGTACCTGCTGACGGTGCCAGGCCACCAGGTCAGGCTGCTGTAGGGCTGTCAAACTGGTCTCACTGCCCAACCCCGGTAGGGCGTAGGGGTGGTTACCGTACATTTGCTGGCGCAACTGGTTAAAGGCCACGGTAAAGGGCTGCTCCTGCAGCGATCTCAGGTACTGCAGGGTGAGACGCCGTTCCAGGTCAATTTCCGCCTCGGGAAAGCTGGGATCTCGCAGCAGTTCAGTGGCCAGGGTGAAGATCGCTTCCAAGTCCGCCGATACGGTTTTCAGGCTCACCACACTGTAGTCGGCGGCGGCATCGGTACTGAGGTGGGCACCCACCGACTCCACCGTCTCGGCAATGGCGGCGGCGCTGAGTTGACTGGTGCCCTTGGTCAACAGAGTCATCAAGAAACTCATCAGCCCCCTATTGGCGGAGGTTTCCAGGGAGTAGCCACTAGCTATAAATAGGCGGGCTGAGACAATGTCCGCCAGGGGATTTTCTAGCACCACCAGGGTAAGACCGTTGGGGAAGACGGTGCGGTGCAGACCGGGGGAATGGCCCAGGGAAGGGGTGATGGGGGCGCTGGGGCTAGGCGGGGTGGAGAACGGTGGAGACATAGTGAAGGGGGGTGAGGTATTGACTGGCCAGCTGCTGGAGTGGGGGGGCGGCGTATTGCTGGATGGTGGGAAGGTAAGTGAAACAGTGATCGGCGTCGCTCAGGGTACTGTAGTAGCCGTAGAGGCCGGCCAGTTGGCCGGGGGTCTCGAGGCCAAAGGCGTAATCGTTGCAGAGCAGCCGCTGGGCCCGGTGCAGCTCCACCGACGGGATCGGTTGCTGGGCCAGGGTGCTGAGGCGATCGCAGATGATCGCCTCCACCCGGTCCACCAGAGACCGATCCAACCAGACCTGCACCGTGAATAGGCTGCAATCCCGCTGCAGGGAGAGGCTGGCGGTAATATCCTGCACCAACTGCCGCTCCTCCAGCAGTTCTCGCACCAGCCGGGAACGACGCCCCTGGCCCAACACCGCCGCCAACAAATCCAGGCCATAGGCGGTGGTTAGGTCCTCCATCCCCGGCCCCAACCAGGCCATGGTCAGGCGAGATTGCTCCAGCCGCGGCAACTCCAGAATTTCCCGCCGCACCCCCTGCAGTTGGGGTAGGGGGGCGGTGGCCGGCGCCGGACAGGGGCAGGGGGCAGGGAAAGTCTGAAAGGCCCGACCGACCAGGTCCACCGCTGTCTCCAGGGAAAGGTCCCCGGTCAGCACCACGGTCATGTTCTGGGGCTGGTAGTGGGCCTGATGAAAGCAACGCATTTCTGCCACCGATTGGGATTGCAACCGGTCAGCCCAGCCCAACACCGGTCGGCCGTAGGCATGGTCCTGGTAGACTAACTCCGCCATGGCTTGAAACCCCACCCAGTCCAAGTCATCCTCCGCCTGACGAATTTCCTCCAGCACCACCTGTCGCTCCCGATCAAACTCCTCTTCCGGAATGGCGGCACAGAGGAGTAAATCCGCCAGGTAGGGCAGGGTGTGGGGGAGCTGGTGGGCGGCCACAATGATGAAAAAGTGGGCATAGTCGTGGCTGGTGGCGGCGTTGGCCATACCCCCCTGGGTCTCGATCACCTGATCGAAGGCTCCGGGGGGTAGGCGATCGGTACCCTTAAACACCATATGCTCAAGGAAATGGGCCATCCCTGCCCACTCCAGGGGCTCCATCCCTGCCCCCGCCCGCAGCCACACATCCATCATCACCACTGGGGCCGCCGTCACCTGTTGATGCACCAAAGTCAGGCCATGGTCTAGAACTAAACGATGGTAACCCGCGGGATAATTAGCCCTCATCACTCTCCAGACCCAGGCGTGCCCTCAAATCAGGCTGCTGGGGGCGAAACCCCGCCATCACCGCTTCTCCATCCCGCACAAATAGGGGCCGCTTCAATAGCATAGCGTCAGTGGCTAGGGCTTCAATCCATTGGGCCTCCGTCCAGGTTTGCTTGGCGGCGGGCAAGCCTCGATAGACTCGCCCAGAGGTGTTGAGCAGGGGTTTTACCCCCAGGCTTTGCACCCACCCCTGGAGGATATCGCGACTGGGGGGGTAGAGTTTGGTATTGATGATGTCGTAGATCACCCCCTGGTGATCGAGCCAGGCCAGGGCTTTTTTACAGGTGTCACAGGTGGGAATGCCATAAACCACCAAGGTCATAGGAGTTTAGGAGTGACGGTGTTACTTGTAGTACCCTAGTATAGCTTTGGTCAGAGCGCTTAGGCCAGGATTGATCGGTGGAATCCGGGTGACAGCGCCGGGCACTGCTGGGCTAGGGGGCAGGAAGCTGAACTCAGAAATTAGCAGTAGAAACTAGCAGCAGAAATTAACCGTTGCTGCCCTTGGGTGCCGTTGGGCTGAGTGGACTAGTCAGGATGGTCCAGGCCTGGTCCACCAGATCGGGGGCGGCAGCGTTGAGCCAGTGCACCTGGGCCCGGTGCCGAAACCAGGTGCGCTGACGTTTGGCGAACTGGCGGGTGTGGGTGACGATCGCGGCGATCGCCTGATCTAACCGCCAATCCCCCTGCAGGTACCGGAGGATTTCGCCATAGCCCAGGGTTTGCAACAGGGGCAGATCTGGCCCATAGCGCTGGGCCAGCCCCTCCACCTCCGCCACCAATCCCTCCGCCACCATGGCTTCGGTGCGACGGGCAATGCGCCGCTCCAGCACCAGTGGGTCACAGTCCAGCCCCAGGTAGACAATTGGGTAGGCGGGTGGCGCCTCCCCCTGCAGGCTGGAGAGGGGCTGGCCGCTGACGTAGAACACCTCCAGGGCCCGCAGGGTTCTTACCGGATCTCGGGGTTGGATGCGCTGGGCGGCGATCGGGTCCACCGCCTGCAGCAGGGCAAAGTTGTGCGCCTGCCCCAGGGCCTGTAGTTGGCGGCGTAGCTCCGGTTGGGGGGCAACGGGGGGAATCCGCAGCCCCCTTAACCACCGCCTCAATGTAGAGCCCGGTGCCCCCCACTAGCAGGGGCATGACCTCCCCCCCCTGATGAATTTGGTCGATCAGCGCCTGGGCCTGGTGCTGGTATTGCGCCAGGGTGAACTGCTGGCGGGGGTCGCAGCAATCGATTAAGTAGTGGGGCACCCGTTGGCGATCGCTGTAGTTGGGTTTGGCGGTGCCCAGATCAAAGCCCCGGTATAGCTGGCGGGAGTCCGCACTGAGAATCGCCCCGGGCCAGCGGTCTGCCAGGGCCAGGGCCAGGGCGGACTTGCCCGTGGCGGTGGGGCCACCAATCACCCACAGGCTTGGTTCACCTGTATTATAGAGAGAGGGAGGAGATGGGGCGATGGAAATGGGGGGTTCCACCCCCGGTCGATTTTTCATCTCAGTTCCCTTTAGAATCCTCTGTGGTCGGTTTGTGCTATAATTTTAAGATATTTTGACCTTTTACCCGTCTTGACGGCCTAAGGCCCTTCTCTGGAGCATACCTTTTCGGGAGCTGATATATGACAACCAACTACGGTGCGGAGCAGATTCAGGTTCTGGAGGGTCTGGAGCCGGTGCGGAAGCGCCCCGGTATGTACATTGGTAGCACGGGTCCCCGGGGGTTGCACCACCTGGTGTACGAGGTGGTCGACAATTCCGTGGATGAGGCCCTGGCGGGCCACTGCCAGCGCATTGACATTTCCCTCAATGCCGATGGCTCCGTCACTGTTACCGACGATGGCCGCGGCATCCCCACCGATATTCATCCTCGCACCGGCAAGTCGGCCCTGGAAACGGTGATGACGGTGCTGCACGCTGGCGGTAAATTTGGCGGCGGTGGCTATAAGGTGTCCGGGGGGCTCCACGGCGTTGGTATTTCCGTGGTCAACGCCCTGTCAGAATGGGTGGAGGTGACGGTTTGGCGCGACGGTAAGGAACACCGGCAACGCTACGAGCGCGGTATTGCCATGGGGGACCTGGCCGTCACTTCCCTGGCGGAGTCGCGTCAGGGTACTCGGGTGTGTTTTTTGCCCGACACGCAAATTTTCTCCACCGGTATTGAGTTTGACTACGATACCTTGGCGGGTCGCCTGCGGGAGCTGGCCTACCTGAATGCGGGGATTGAAATTATCTTCACTGATTACCGCCTGGCCCTGCTGAAGAGTGATCAGCCGCGGGTCTCCACCTACCACTATGCCGGTGGCATCAGTGAGTACATTGAATATATTAATAGTGACAAACAGCCGATCCACGATGAAATTATCCACATCGCCGCCGAGCGGGATGGGGTGCAGGTGGAGGCGGCCCTGCAGTGGTGTGTGGATGCCTACTCTGACAACCTGCTGGGGTTTGCCAACAACATTCGCACCATCGACGGTGGCACCCACCTGGAGGGTTTGAAGGCGGTGCTCACCCGCACCCTCAACAACTTTGCCCGCAAGCGCAACAAGCGGAAGGATGCTGAATCCAACCTGGCGGGGGAAAATATCCGGGAGGGGTTGACGGCGATCGTGTCGGTGAAGGTGCCGGAACCGGAGTTTGAGGGGCAGACCAAGACCAAACTGGGCAACACTGAGGTGCGGGGGATTGTGGATTCTCTGGTGGGGGAGGCCCTCGCCGAATATCTGGATTTTCACCCCGGGGTGGCGGATTCGATTTTAGAAAAGGCCATCCAGGCCTTTAATGCGGCGGAGGCGGCCCGGCGCGCCCGGGAACTGGTGCGCCGTAAATCGGTGTTAGAGTCCTCTACTCTGCCGGGTAAACTGGCGGATTGCAGCAGCCGTGATCCTGGGGAATCGGAGATCTTCATCGTGGAGGGGGATTCCGCCGGTGGTAGCGCCAAGCAGGGCCGTGATCGCCGCTTCCAGGCAATTTTGCCCCTGCGGGGTAAAATTCTCAACATTGAGAAAACCGATGACTCTAAGATTTACAAAAACACCGAAATCCAGGCGCTAATCACCGCCCTGGGCCTGGGCATCAAGGGGGAGGAGTTTGACGCCTCCCAGCTGCGCTATCACCGCATCTGCCTGATGACCGACGCCGATGTGGATGGCGCCCACATTCGCACCCTGCTGCTCACCTTCTTTTATCGCTACCAACGCAACCTGGTGGACCAGGGCTACGTCTACATCGCCTGCCCCCCCCTCTACAAGGTGGAGCGGGGTCGTAACCACTGGTACTGCTATAACGATCGCGAGTTGCAGAACCTGGTTGCCGAGCAGTTTCCCAGCAATGCTAACTATACGGTACAGCGTTTTAAGGGCCTGGGGGAAATGATGCCGGCCCAGCTCTGGGAAACCACCATGAACCCCGAAACCCGCACCATGAAACGGGTGGAAATTGAAGATGCGGCGGAGGCCGATCGCATCTTCACCATCCTGATGGGAGATCGGGTGGCTCCTCGCCGGGAGTTCATTGAAACCTACGGCCCCCGCATGAAGCTAGAGGACCTGGATATTTAACCTCACCGGCGGGCCATTATATTGTCTTTAGTGATGGTGATGATGATCGTGACTATGATCATGGTCGTGGTGATGGTGGTGCCCCTGCCCCATCTGGGCCTGAAGGGTAGCCAGCGCAGGGTTCACCACTAAGGCCTCCGCCTCCAGAAGATCGGCAATTAGGGGATCAGCCCACCCTGCGGCCATGGCCAGGAAATCGGCATGGTCGTTAACGCAGGGCATTTGCACGTAGGTTATCTCGGGGTGTTGACGGCGCAGGGCGGCGATGATGTGCTCCACATCCAGGAGGGTTTCGTGGTTTTCCGTGGCGAAGCCAATGGGCATAAACACCAGGGCGGTGGCCCCCAGATCAATCAAGTTGCGGCCCGCCAGGGTGGCATTGGGTTGGGTCCACTTAATCAGGGGGGTATCGTGGTTGAGCCAGCCCACGGAGATCAGGGGGTATTTGTGGATCAGGCGATCGCGGACCCGGTCATAGAGTTTTTGACTTTCCTCGATGCCGGAGGTAAACCCCTTAGCCTCAAAGGGGCAGCCATGGTTCATCAAAACAATGCCGGTCTGGGACGGCAGGTGGGCCACCGCCAGGCGATCGCGGATCTGGGCTTCCACCAGGTTCACCAGTAGATCAATGTATTCAGGGGCATTAAAGAAGGAGGGAATGTAGCGCATGCCCTGCACCCAATGGGACTGGCCATCCGCCAGCTGGGCCAGGGCGCCATTCACCTGTTCCACCGCAATGCCACTGGTAAAGATCGAATCTACCACCAGCAGGGGATAGATCAGCACCTTATCGTAGCCCTGGTGCTTGACCTGGGCCAAAACCTGGTGGGGCAAAAAGGGTTGACAGAAGTTAAAGGCTTTAAATACCTTTACCCGGTCCCCCCAGCGGGCCTGTAGGTGGGCCTCAATGCCGGCCCGCTGGGCCTCAAAGATGGCATTGTGAGGGGAGATAAAATTACCGTGCTGGTGACTCCACTCGTGCAGATCAAACATGGCCAGGAGTTTGGCCAAGGGGGGATACACCCAGGTGGGGACGGGGGCAAACTTAGCGGTCAGCAGGTTAAGGGCCTGCTCGTTGTAATTGGCAAAATCATCGTAGCTCTCCACCTCGCCATAGCCCATCAGCAGGACCGCCACCCGGCTCTGGCCAGATGGGGGAAGGGTCGAGGGGGGCATCGGGGTGATATCGGGGGTGGTAACCATGACTGGGTTTGGCAATAAAAAACTATAGGTTTCAGGCTAACATCCCCTCCCGGGGGATGTTGTTAACAAATTAGGGAAAATCCCCTGCCTTCCCCTGATCATCACCGCCTCTTAATCTTCAGGCCCCGGTTAGCTACCTAAGATGGAGATAGGGGGTTCAACCGAGGTGCTATGTCAACCCATGATGATCGGGTTTCCGCTGTCGAACTGGCCCGTACCCTGAGGATTGACCGGGTACTGCAGGCCGTCAACCAACTGTGGAGCGAGATCCTGGCCGCCGAGCAGGAATATGCTCCTGTCCTGAGTAAAATTTCTCCGGTGCTGCGGGAGAGTGCCTACAATCTAGTGCACTACCTGGCGGTGCGACGCCACGATCTGCGCCCCCTGCAGGCGGACCTGAGCCAGCTGGGGTTGAGTTCCCTGGGGCGGATGGAGGCCCACGTGATGGCCACCCTGCAGGCCGTCCTACAAACCCTCCACTGCCTGGCCCAACAGCCCCTGCCCCAGGCCCTCTGCCCCGATCCCCCAATTACCTTTGAGCTGGCTCACCGACTGCTGCAGGATCATGCCAACGCCCTGTTTGGCTATCTGGCCGCCGATCCGCCCCTGCGGATCATGGTGACCATGCCCAGTCTGGCCAGCCAGTCGCCCCAGTTGGTGGAGGATTTGTTGGCTCAGGATATGGCGGTGATGCGGATTAACTGCGCCCACGATCGCCCCGCCGACTGGCAACGGATGGTTGACCATTTACGGCAGGCGGAGAACAGGTTGGGTCGGCGCTGTCGGGTATCCTTTGACCTGGCGGGGCCAAAGCTCAGAACCGTTGCCCTGGATCAGCAGCCGGGCCTGGTTAAGTGGCGGGCCCGCGGTGATACCCCCACCACCCTCTGGTTGGCGGAGAATCTGGCGGCGGCGACAGGAGAGGCCCCCTGCCTGCCGGTGGGTGGGGCCCTGCTGCACCGGGCTCAGCCCGGCGATCAGGTGAGTTTTATTGACGACCGGGGCAATCACCACACCCTGGAGGTGATGGTGGTGGAGGGCGATCGCTGCGCCTGCCAGGCTACCCAATCGGGCCGGGTGGGATCTCACACCCCCCTCACCCTGGTGCGCCAGGGGCAGCCCCTGCTGGTGGAGCCGGTGGGGCCCCTACCCCCCAAGGCCCGGGGCCTCTGGCTGGAAACCGGCGACCAACTGCGGTTGGTGAACTGTCCCGAAGGTGTCCCTCCGGCTGACTCGTCCGAGAGGGATCTACCCACCATGGGATGCCAGGTGGAGGAGATTTTTGTCGATGTCCGCCCCGGCGATCGCATCTTTTTAGACGATGGCGTTTTTGCGGGGGTGGTCCGTCAGGTCAGCCCCCACAGCCTGGTCCTAGAATTACTAGGGGTGCAAGGGGGGCGAGCCAAGCTGAAGGGGGAAAAGGGCATTAACCTGCCCGACACCCCCCTTACCCTGCCCGCCCTCACCGCTAAGGACCGGGCGGACTTGGAATTTATTGCCCGCCATGGCGACCTAGTGGCCCTGTCCTTTGTTCAACACCGCCGCGATATCGAAGCCCTGATCGGCGAGTTGGGCCGCCTCGGCGCCGATAACCTGGGGATTATTCTGAAAATAGAGACCCAACAGGCCTTTCACCATCTGCCTGATCTGCTCCTCACCGCCATGCAACACCCCCCCACGGCGGTGATGGTAGCCCGGGGAGACCTGGGGGTGGAGGTGGGCTTTGAACGGTTATCGGAGGTCCAGGAGGAGATTCTCTGGCTCTGTGAAGCTGCCCATGTGCCGGTGATTTGGGCTACCCAGGTGCTAGAAACCCTGGCCCAGGGGGGGCTACCCTCCCGGGCGGAGGTTACCGACGCCGCCATGGCCAGCCGGGCGGAGTGTGTGATGCTCAACAAGGGTCCCTACATCCAATCCGCCATGACGTTCCTGCGGGATGTGGCCCAGCGTATGCAGGCCCACCATCGCAAAAAGACCGCCATGCTACGCCAGTTAAGCATCTCCCAACCGGCGTCCCGGCCTGACCCCACCACTATTCAGAGTTAGGGGTTGCTCCCTACTTCCAGGCCCTGTTTTCCAGATCCCGCAGCTGGCGTTCCAGGCGATCGAGGCGACCCCGCAGCTCATCCATCTCCGCCTGACGGGGTACCCCCAGCTCCTGCAGGGTGTGGCGCAACAGACGGTGAAACTGATCCTCCAGGCCGGCATTATTGATGTTTAATTGGGCCATCACCTCGTCCACCAGGTTACGGGCCTGATCTGGGTCGAACCGGCCCTCCCGCACCCAGGTTTCTGTCACCTGCTTGAGCCGTTCCGCCACCAGGGAGGTGGTGCCCACCCCAATCATCAATAACTGTCGCAGAAAACTACCGCTATCCATCAACCCTCCGGCTGGTTCATCCGCCCGATCACCTACCGCTCCATTCTGTCAGAGATTCGAGCCAAACCCAGGGCCTGTTGAGGTATTGAAAGCCGAACCCTGGCTCCCCCAGATCCTACGGTATTGCCCCACACCGGCGGCCAGGGAGAGTACCGGGGATTAGCTTAAGCTGGGAGATACCGATAGGAAAGGGATTCAGTAGCCTGGTTATCTCCTGAATCCTGTCTTTTGTTTCTGGCCCTTGGCTTCTGAAGCCTCGCCCCAATAACTTGCCGCCTCCATAAAATCTCCCGACTGGGGCTGTTACCCGACGAGAGCTGAATGGGGGCTAGGGGACAGCAAGGATATAAACTAGAGTAATGGCCAGAACTACCATAGGTCTGGCTATGGGGAATAGCCCAGATAACCTTTGCTAAATAATCCTATGAAATCCCTAATCACTCGTCTTTTTGCCCTGGTCCTGGTGGCCGTTGTGGGGCTCACCGGCTGTAGCGCCGGCCCCAGTGGAACCCTGACGGGAGACTACCGCCAGGATACCCTGATGTTGGTGGACAGTCTGCGAACCGCCATTAGTCTGGCGGATGATGACCCTGCAAAGCCGGCGGCCCAGGCGGAGGCCAAGGTGATGATCAGTGATTTTGCCTCCCGTTACCGTCGAGATGGCGCCGTCGCCAACCTCAGTTCCTTCACCACCATGCGTACGGCACTGAATGCCATCGCTGGCCACTATAGCGCCTATCCCAACCGGCCCCTGCCCGAGAAACTTAAGACCCGGGTGGAGCAGGAGCTCAAGCAGGTGGAATCAGCCCTGAACCGGGGCGCCTAGGGGATTCTCCCAGGGAGCATCTGAGCCCACCGGGAGCCCCTCCGTCTGACCAGAGTTGGCCTTCCTAAGTCGACTGGCCAAAACAATCCACCTAGACGGGGAGCCCAGCTAAAACATCCACCAGTATCAGCTTTAGATAACGGGGCCGATGTGATCGCTGGTCTGACCGGCTAACCCAAAGCCCTGTCCCCTAACTGAGTTCCCTATGCCACCACCGCCCGCGGTCAGTTTGAGACGACTCGTCCTGATGGGGGCGTTACAACTCAGTACGGTGTGGGATCTGGTCACCACCCTGTTGGGGATTCTGCTGATTCTTGACAATCTTAACCCGGTGACGGTGAGCCTGGCGGTGATCGGCACCTTGATTGTGGTGGCTTTTAGCTTTAGCACCCGGATTCTCTGGCAAGGGCGCCCACCCTACGGCCTGGGCATCCTGCCCCTGGCCCTGCTGCGCCTGGTGTGGTTAATGGCGATCCTCATGGACCTGTGGACTTCCCTCACCTGTAATGCCTGGTTTGTGGGGGGTCGAACCGATGGGGATAGCCTGGCCCTGGACCGTCTACTGGGGCAACTTAACCCCGGCCAATGGGTCATTGTGGTTTTTGTTACCCTGGTCACCGGCATCAGCCCGATTTTAGTGGGCTATCTGCGCGATCGCGACCTGGACGCCTGGCTTAGCTAGCCATGGGCCCTCTACTGGATACCGGTGGGGTGCCCCCGCCCGCGGCTGAATAGACGATCGAACCCCACCAACCCTAACAGCACCAGGGCGGCTCCGCCGGCGGTCAGGGTCAAGGCCGGGAGGCTACCGCTATGGCGCAGGGCGATCGCCCCCAGGGCCCAGACAAACACCAAAACAAAGGCCAAATCCCCCCGTTGCCAGAGTACCCAGCCCCCCAGCAGGGTGACCACGGCGGTCATGAGTATAGTCCAGCCGACGGGGGATAGGCCCCAGCTCCCCCAACCAGCGGCGTAGAGGGCGGAGGCCACATTCACCACGGTGGCCACCGCAATCCAGGCCAGGTAAATGCTGAAGGGGATCTGGCAACACCACCGCTCCCGCCGGGAGCGGTGGTGTTGCCCTGTCCTCAAGGTCAGGTAAATCCCCACCAGGGGAATCAGGATGGCCAGCATGGCCAGCACTGAGCCGCCAAACTGGCGGAGGGTAAATAGGAGGATCCACAACACCTGGGCCAGGCAGGCCACGATCAGCAGGCCGTTGACCCGCTGCAGGCGGGGTTGGCATCGGCGGCCCGGGGCAAACTGGTAGAGGCCGTAGGCGATTAACCCCAGGTAAATCACCCCCCAGATGGCGAAGGCATAGTTGGCGGGGGTGATCAGCACCCCCGCCAGTAGGGTATTGGCAATCTCTCCCACATTTTGCCCCCCCAGGGGGTAGATATTAGAGAGGGTGTTGACCACCAGGGTCGAAACGATCGCCAGCATGGTGGCGATCGCCAGGGTCAGGCCTGACCGTTCTACATTGCTATCCATCGCGGCTCCTCCAGGGGGATCACGGGCTCTCTGATCATATCGCTGATTACCCCCCCAATTTCCTGATCAAATCGACGCTGTTATCCGCGATGGATAGCCGCCGGGGCTTAATCCTTCCTTAAAACCTGTGGGCTAGGGTTTGGGAGTAGCCTATGCTGATTAGACTAATGGCATCCATTCTGGATCCAACGGCTTGACTCCTTGCCCTTTCCCCGGAATATCCTATGGTAGTAGCCACCCCTTCCCCCACCCACCCCCTTGCCGACGACGAATTGGGCAAGCTCCATGCCTACTGGCGAGCCTGCAATTACCTGGCGGTGGGCATGATTTACCTGCGGGACAATCCCCTACTGCGGGAACCGCTGCGGCCTGACCATGTCAAGTATCGCCTACTGGGTCACTGGGGCGCTTCTCCGGCCCTCAGTTTTACCTATATTCACTGCAACCGGCTGATTAAAAAATACGACCTGGATATGATCTTTGTGGCCGGGCCAGGCCATGGCGCCCCCGGGGTGCTGGGGCCGGTGTACCTGGAGGGTACTTACTCCGAAATCTACCCCGATAAGAGCCAGGATGGGGAAGGGCTGCAGCGCTTCTTTAAGCAGTTCTCTTTCCCGGGCCACATTGGTAGCCACGTCACGCCGGAAACCCCCGGATCTATCCACGAGGGGGGGGAACTGGGCTACAGTATCTCCCATGCCTACGGCGCCGTGCTGGATAACCCCGACCTGATCGTCACCTGCGTGGCCGGCGATGGGGAGGCGGAAACCGGCCCCCTGGCCACCTCCTGGCACTCCAATAAGTTCATCAACCCGGCCCGGGATGGGGCGGTGTTGCCCATTCTTAACCTGAATGGCTATAAGATTGCCAACCCCACCATCCTCTCCCGCATTTCCCCCGAGGAGTTGGAATCCCTGTTCCGGGGGTACGGCTATACCCCCTACTTTGTGGAGGGCAGCGACCCCATGGCCATGCACCAGGTCATGGCGGCGGTGATGGAGGAGTGCATCCTTAAAATCAAGGAAATCCAGCGAGAGGCTAGGGTTCACGGTAACCTGGAGCGGCCCCGCTGGCCCATGATCGTGCTGCGCACCCCCAAGGGGTGGACCGGGCCCCAGGAGGTGGACGGTCATAAGGTGGAGGGCTTTTGGCGATCGCACCAGGTGCCCATGGGGGGCATGCACAGCAACCCCGACCACCTGCGCCGCCTGGAGGAGTGGATGCGCAGCTACGGCCCCGAGCAGCTATTTGATGCCAACGGCGCCCTGGTGCCGGAACTGCGGGATCTGGCACCGGTGGGTCTACGGCGCATGGGGGCCAACCTCCATGCTAATGGAGGCATGCTGCGCAAGGCCCTAAAAATGCCCGACTTCCGGACCTACGCCATTGATGTGCCCCGCCCCGGTAGGGTGGAGTTTGAAAATACTAAGGCCCTGGGGATTTTCCTGCGGGAGATCATGCGGGATAACCCCACCAACTTCCGGCTGATGGGGCCCGATGAAACCGCTTCTAACCGGCTGAATGCGGTCTACGAGGTCACCAAAAAGGCCTGGATGGCAGACTTTCTACCGGAGGACCTGGACGGTAGCGAACTCTCCCGCGAGGGTCGGGTGATGGAGATGCTCAGTGAGCACACCCTGCAGGGCTGGCTGGAGGGCTACCTGCTCACCGGTCGCCATGGCCTGTTCCACACCTACGAAGCCTTTGCCCACGTGGTCAGCTCCATGTTTAACCAGCACGCCAAGTGGCTGGATATCTGCAAGAACCATGTGCCCTGGCGGCGATCGGTGTCCTCTTTGAATATTCTGCTGTCCTCCCTGGTCTGGCGTCAGGACCACAACGGCTTCAGCCACCAGGACCCAGGTTATGTGGACCTGGTCACCAACAAGAGCCCCGATGTGGTGCGGGTCTACTTCCCCCCCGATGCCAACTGCTTGCTGTCGGTGGCGGACCACTGTTTCCGCAGTGTTGACTACGTCAATGTGATCGTCTCCGACAAGCAAAGCCACCTACAGTACCTATCCATGGCGGAGGCGGTGAAGCATTGCACCAAGGGCATCGGTATCTGGGATTGGGCCAGTAACGATGACTGCGGCACCGAGCCTGATATTCCCGATGTGGTGATGGCTTGTTGCGGGGATATCGTCACCAAGGAGTCTCTGGCGGCCACCGCTATCCTGCGGCAGGAGTTTCCCCACCTGAAGGTGCGGTTTGTTAACGTGGTGGATCTGTTCACCCTCATGTCCCACGGTGAACATCCCCACGGGTTGAGCGATCTCGACTTTGACTCCCTGTTCACCCCTGATCAACCGGTGATCTTCAATTTCCACGGTTATCCCTGGCTGATCCACAAACTGGTGTACCGCCGATCTAACCAGGAACGTATCCACGTGCGAGGTTATAAGGAGCAGGGCAACATCAACACCCCCCTGGAATTGGCCATCAACAACCAGATCGATCGCTTTAACCTGGTGATCGATGTGATCGACCGGGTGCCCAAGCTGGGCTCAGCGGCGGGCCACGTAAAGGAAACGATGAAGAACCGGATTATTGAGTGCCTCACCTACGCCCACGAGGAGGGCCAGGACCAACCAGAGATCACCCACTGGCAGTGGCCCTACTAGTAGTCAGTAAGGACCCGCTGCTCAACCGCTACCCGATAGCCCTGGCTGAGGCTCTCAGCCAGGGCATCGGCGATCGCCACAATCATGCGGCTGTGGAAGTCTGACCAGAGCTCCGACGTTTCTAGAAATGGATTCATGCCAGGTAGGGGGGAAGGCACAACAAGAGTAATCCATGGAGAAACTAATTTATTGTGCTGTTTCCCTCTCCTGTTCCGGATAGCGCGAGCTTTATCAATCCAATAGATTGATAGGTTTATGGATAAAAAGGTTCAGATTTATGGGAACCTGAAATTAATAGTTTTTTAACTATTGCCTATTTACCCAACTATTAAAGATTTATGCGAATACCATCGACCAAAGTCAAAATTCCTGCCTTTCTAGTGGCGGCCAGCGTGGTCTCTTCAGCCTTCCTGGTTGGCCATGTTTCCATGGCCGACTCACCCAGCACGGTGGTCCCCTCCACTAGCTCCTCTACGATAGTGGTGAATAGGGCCATTACGGAAGCCGAGGTGCTAGCGGCCCAGAAGGCTTGGGGAGAGGCCCTGGTGGCCATCTCCACCACCTACGAGAGCAAGGGGATAGAGGCGGCCCGGGCCCTGGCGGAAGAGATCATTGACAGCGCCTACGGCTACCAGTTTGGGGCGGTTCTATTTAAGCCCACCCTGACCATGCATCCCCAAACCTTTCGCACCACTCCGGAGGGGGCGCTGGCCTACTTTGTCGGCGGTGATCCCACCTTTCCCGTCGATACGGGCTTTGCCTTAAATGGTTGGCGCAAGGTAGAAATCAAGAATGCGGGTATTTTTATCGCTGGCGATACCGCCACCACCATGGGCAACGTCCTTTTGACAAATAAAGACGGCAAGGTCACCACCGTAGATAAGACCTGGCAGTTCCTGAAGGACGATAACGGTAACCTGCGGATTATTCTGCACCACTCTTCCCTGCCCTACACCCCTTAGGACGTTAACGAGGGAAAATATAGCTTCAGCCAGAACCCATAAGCCCTGATTGATGGGTCAAAGCGAATAGGGGTAGGCGTTCTGGCTGGCCTCGGCCAATTAGAGATGGCTAGGACTACAATAATTTTACAATTGACCGCAGTCGGTAATCACCACCGCCTTGGAGGGGCGGCCGCTGGGGCTACCTACCTGCTCCATCAGGGTTACTACCTCCATACCCTCCACCACACGGCCAAAAACTACGTGTTTACCGTCCAGCCAGGGGGTGGGAACGGTGGTAAGGAAAAATTGGGAGCCATTGGTGTTGGGTCCTGCATTGGCCATGCTCAACAGTCCCGGGCCAGTATGCTTGAGGGTAAAGTTCTCATCACCAAATTTCATGCCGTAGATCGACTCGCCGCCGGTACCGTTGCCCTGGGTGAAGTCTCCACCCTGGCACATGAAGTCGGGAATAATGCGGTGGAAACTGGAGCCCTTGAAGTGTAAAGGCTTGCCAGAGCCACCCAGACCAGCCTCACCGGTGCAAAGGGACCGGAAGTTTTCCGCCGTCTTGGGGGTAACATTGGCGTCCAATTCCATAATGATGCGACCGGCTGAAACGCCACCAATGGTGATGTCGAAAAAGACCTGGGGATTGGTTAACTCAGTCATAGCGTCAGGGTTGGGGACAAAGAGGTAAGGGTTGATCCCTTACTATTCCCAGGGTATCGCAAATGGGTCATTCTAGAAATCAAAGTAGATATAGGGTAAGGTTTCTGCCGGGGCCAATAGCCAGGCTAAAAAACCAAAAACCGGAATCAGTAACAGTTTCACCGGCCAACTGATTTCTAATTGCAAGCTGCGTTGAAACAACTGGGCGATCGCCATCAACCCCACCACCCCCAACAACAGGATCAGCAACTCCCCGTAGGTAAAGCCCAGGCTCTCCAGATAAACCTTTTGAATAAATTGGGGATCGGCGGCTGTGCCCACCAGCCGCCCCAGGGCCAGGGTAAATTGCTTCGGGTCCGGCAGACGAAAGAACAACCAGCTGAAAAATACCAATCCCTGAGTTAGCATCCAGGCCAGCAGCAGGCCTGGGATACTAGCCCAAAACTGCTTAGTCTGGGGAACCGCCTTAGTAGCGGCCTGGGTTAACCGGTGGAGGACTAAACCGACGCCATGTAAGGCCCCCCAGATTAAAAAGCCCCAGTTGTTACCATGCCATATCCCCGCTATCAGCATGACGATCATCAGGTTTAAACAGGTGCGGCCTAACCCCTGGCGGGACCCCCCCAAGGGAAAGTAGAGATAGTTCCGTAGCCAATCTCCTAGAGTAATATGCCAGCGCCGCCAGAAATCCGCCAGGCTGGTACTGAAGTAGGGGGCATTAAAATTTTCCGGTAGGGTAATACCCAGCAGCATGGCGCTCCCCCGGGCAATATCTACGTAGGCACTAAAATCAAGGTAAAGTTGCAAGCCGTAGGCAAAGGTGGCTAACCATAGATCGGCACTGCCGGCCCGGGCCAGATTGCTAAAGCTAAGGTTGACCAGAATAGCGATATGGTCTGCCACCAGCAGCTTTTTCACCGCCCCATAGGCAATCAACCAGCCCCCCTCCACCATGCCGGTCAGCCCGGGGGCCTTCTGTTGTTCCACCTGATCAATAAACAGGTGAAAGCGGGTAATCGGCCCAGAGATCAACTTGGGGAAGAAGAACTTATAGGCGCTAAAATCAACCAGACTTAAGGCGGGTGGGGAGCCTCGGTAGATGTCCACCAGATAGGCGATACATTCAAAACAGAAAAAACTCAAGCCCAGGGGCATCACCAGGTTAGCCCAGGTAGCGGAGGTGGGGCCTGTTTCGCTGCTCCAGCCCAGCAACCGTAGACCGCCGCCTAGATATTTAAACCCCAGCAGCAAAACTACATTAATGCCAATGCCCAGCCATAGGAGTCTGCGCCGCCGCCAGTTCCAGCCCTGTTCAGCCAGTTGCCAGGGGGCATTGCCCCCCTGCCAGTCCAGGGGGGTGGCCATGGCGTTACCGAGGAAAAAGGTGACCAGCATGAGGATCACCATTAACAATAAGTACTCAACCTGCAGAGAGGCATAGAACACCAGACTGGCAATGGTCAACAGCCAGAGACGAGCCTGTAGGGATGGCAGGGTCCAGAATAGGCCAAGGACACTAAGTAAAAACAGTAGATAGACGATGGAGGGCAAAATCATGGCGAGGCGGGAGATGGTACCCTAGGCCAGGCAATCAGGGGGTCTTGAGCAAAGCGCTGGGAGACCAGGTAAGCGCCGTAGCGATTGAGATGGCTGGGATCCGAGAAATAGTCGTAACGCTGGGGCCATGCCTGACCTAGGTCTCGAAATAGAAATCCAGCTTGGCTGGTGGATAGAGTCACCATGTGTTGCCGGAACTGCGCTTCTGCCTGTTGCCGGTACTCGTCCAGATACTCATCGGTCAGGGGGGTATTGATAAAGACAATGGGAATTTTTTGCCCCTGGGTAAAACGAATTAATTCAGCGAAGGCAGTCGATTGCTCCCCCTCCAGCCCAAAGCCATCGTAGTCGCCATCGTAGTTACCCTGCACCCTGGCGTAGGTTTGGTAGTAGGTGGCCGGGTTAAACCGGACCGATAGGGGTAGAAAGCCGTCAAAGTCAACGGCACTACCCGCCGGCATAGGGGCATCGAGCTGCTCCTTGGTGAGAGCCGGTCCGGCCAGGGCCGCCAAACGGTCTTGAAACCAGGTTTTGAGTTGACTGCGATGGTCGTGGGTAGCCGATAGACGACCTAAACGATCGCTGATACCTTGATCGAGGGCTCTATAACTGCTGCTCAGGGAAGCCACCTCCGCCGTTAAGGGGGAGGTCGACGGATTATCCCCAGAGCGCCCCTCCTCCACCAGGCTAGCCATCAACTCCCGATAGCCTGGGGAGGCGACGATGGCATTGTAGGTCACATCTTCTCGTCCGCTGTTAAAGGCCCGGGCCCCATCAGCCCAAAGAATCAGCTTGGGGAGTTCCTGGGGAGCTAAAACCTGACGAAGCACCAGGTCAACGACCTGGGCGGTGGCTCCGTTGATGCCAAAGTTAAAAATGTTGATGTCGGCGTAGCCCAGGGCCGCCAGTTGTTTACGCAGGGCAACGGGGTCTACCCCCCGCAGGGCCCGGGAACTGCCCACAATCATGACGTCGGCGGGACCTGTTGTCTTGATCCGCTGACGATAGAGGGCGACCTTCTCATTTAACTGTTGACTATTAAAGGTTGGGCTGGGGGAGGCTGCCACTAGCTTGTCGATGTCCACCATAGGCTGATCGGCGGTGGTGATTAGGGGCAGGTCGCCATTCTCAGGGCCAGGGTCGCCTCCGCTCAGGAAGCTACCCGAGTCATTTCCAGGGGCGCTATCGGCCCTGGACCCCTGGGGCCAGTCTAGGGCAGCCAGGGCTTCCTCCCAGGTCTGAGCGCCCCGGGCTTCAGCGGTGGGATCATTAACCACCAGGGTCTCTGCCTTAGCGGCATTGGGGGTGGTGGTTAACACCTGCCCCACCACCCAATCTAATTGCAAAGCGATCAGCAGCCCCACTGCAGACCAAACCAGGGCAATTTTGAAACCTTCGGCCTGGGCAGTACCGGTGAGGCTAGCTAGGGGATGGTTGGTAGCGTGATCGCTAAAGAGTTGCGATCGCAGCAACCAACTCCGGCCCCAGTTACATAGGCCCTGCAGCCCCAAGTCCTGCAGTCCTGAGGGGCCCTCCTCCAGACCTGGCCCCGCCCCAACCAGGGTGAGGGGCTGTTCGGACTTGACCAGTAGGTCATTGACGTAGGCATGGGATGCGGTAAACTCCGGGGTGGCTTCCGGCACCAATCGGTGCCGGGACCGAAAGTCACGGCCGTAGCTCCAGGCCGGCTGGGGCTGACCAGAGCGGCGGCCGTAGATACGCACCCCTTCCAGGCCAGCCGGACTCAAGTCCTCCAGGTATTGGCGCAAGGCTGGGGCGATCAATCGCCGCTGGGGCAGCAGGGGGCTATCGATCATAATGTGCAACAACCGATCCCGCACCAGCATCTGTACCCGCATACCACCGGTGGCCAACCGGTCATCCAGGTTGGGGTTAAGCTGTCGAGTTAATAAAAAGGCCAGAGCTGGCAGATCTCCTAGCTGCCCCAGGTATTCTGGGGTATCCGCTAAATCACTGTGCTCAGCGGCGGGCAAACCCAGGTAGTGCACCCAAGCGGGGGACTGATCTGCCAGCGTCGGTCCATAGAGGACGGCTCGACCAACCCCCTGGGGCGCAAGGTTCTCCAGGAGGGGGACAAGCACCTGCACCAGGGTGTCCTGACCAGGGAGGGATGGGGGATCGCCGGTGCCGCCAGGGGGGGAGGAGCCATGACAAAACCCGTGGAGGGTGCCGTTGCTAATGGTGGCGGTGGCGGTCAGTCCATAGGGGGTAAGGGCCATAGTGAGCAGGCGGGCCAGGGCGTCAACGTCGCCCCAGCGCCCCCACTCCCGAAGCATTTCCTCGGCGGGGGTAAGATCGATGCGCAGGCTCCAATCGGGCTTGGTCTCGCCTCGTACCTGCAGTAACAGCACCGCATCCTTGTACTGGGTTAGATGGAGCGATCTCAGGCGTTCCGCCGTAGGGCGAGCGATCAGACCAGGATCCGGGCTATAGGTGGCCTCGCACAAAATCCAGAGGCGCGGAATTAGTCCGGCAGCCCGCTCCATCTCGGTGGGATAGCGATGGGTTTCATGCCCAGGCAAGGGCTCCTCCGGGCGATGCAGGTGGGCCAGACCTGGAATTGCCTTAATGCTCACCCAAACCCCCACATCTAGACCACTAAGGGTTTCACTTAAGTACCAGGCAATCGCCTCCGGATCCCCCCTGCGAGCCAAACTAAGGTTAGACAACACCATGGCTCGACCACTGACGTCGCCCCTGGTCACCAGGTCTGGGTGATCCCGAGTGTAGTCCTCTAACAGTGACTGGACCGCCTGCAGGTCGGCCCCATCCTGGTGGTCTAAAACTAGCTGAGCTAGATGGCGCTCTAACCGATTTAAGTAGATCGGAGCCGTCCAGTCTGGCTTACTTTCTCCCAGACGACGACTATAGAGGTAGAGCTGGTAAACCTGGGGATAAACCTGACTTAGGTGAGGATGGTCTGAGGACTCCAGGAGATGACGCACCAGCTGTAGCAGGGCTGAGGTTTGTTCTAAGGGCCCCGGCGTTTCACACAGCACATGGAGAATATTACCTCTTAGCTTACAGTGGAGAACCGCCTCAGGTTGCCCTAGGGCCGCTTTTAACCAGCTAAACAGGCCTGATGGGGGACTGGTCATGGAATGGGATGGCAATAGGAAGATGGGAATGGCAGGCAGGCAAGCCGTCGCCCTAGGGTAACGGCGGCAACTGGGAATAGATCAACCATAGAACTGGGACTGACGCCATGGATCATAGCAGTGAAGCATAGCGCAATCTGCCCATTCAGTCTCAAAAGTTAGGGCATTTGGCCCAGTTTTCCAAGCGAGCTCCACCGATGGGCTACTACCGCCTTAGCTATCCTATATGATAAAAAAAGTTCGCCGGATTCAGCCTGGAACTAGAAGGTTTATCTATGGCAGTCTTAGCATTTACTCAAGGTCGAACCAGTCACCGTCAGCCGTTATCATTAGTTGGTTCCAACGGTACTGAGATGCTAGTGGGCGCCCTGATGCCAGCGATTTTACTAGCTATTTTAACCACTAAGGCTTCCGCCGATCTCTACGGGAAGTTAGGCTACCTTGGGGAACAACTACTGCAGTCAAACCGCTTACCCCAGCTGAATATTCCACCTTCAGATGGAGCTTAACAGACCAGGAGTGAGCAGAACAGCAGCCTCAGCCTAGGCATCAACTTCAACTATTCGCTGGTGTCCAAGGGATTAGGCATCGACTAGGAGTCTAGATAGGGCTTTTATTGCCCCAGATAAATTAGGCAAAGGCGATTCAGAAGACCGTGCCGGACTGTGATTTCGACCAAACCGCATTCTCCTTAGAGCGCTGGCCAGAGCATTCATTTCCTATCTTTCAGCATCAGGAAAGGACAATTTTTCCGCCCTCCTGTGAAGGATGTGATCTTAGGGAACAGTTTTAACCCTTGAGCTTGATTAAACTACTCTTGCTATAGGGGGTAATCCTATAACATCATTGCAGTGTTGCTGTTCTCTCTCTGCCAAGTCCATGAGTTCAACCCTACACCCCTCCGGTGATCTTCTCCCTAAGGCCTATGGCGATGGTTTGGAGGTGCCCGATCCCCTATCAGCCTCCTCCACCCAAGACTTGTTGTTGCGTCATCGTTTGCGGGTAGTAGAGGATGTTTGGGAAAGTGTGTTGGACCATGCCTGTGGTCCAGAACTGCTGAGGTTGCTGCGGCTATTACGACAGATGTGTTCCCCCGAGGGGCAAGCTCCCACCACCGATGAGGCTAGGGTCAAAGCCGTCGTAGACGTGGTGGAGACGTTAGATCTGGAGGATGCTATCCGAGCCTCCCGAGCCTTTGCCCTCTACTTTCAGTTGATCAACATTGTTGAGCAACACTACGAACAACGGGGACAGCAACAGCAGTATCGAGCCGCCTATCAAACCTCTGAACTGGCCCAACAGGGGCGTGCCACGGGTGTGGGTCCTTTGGGGATGGGCCTTGGTCAACCCGAGGATGCCCCTAGTCAGAGTTTTCAGGCTAATCTCCTGCACCGCAGTATGGGGGACTTTGGTAACCCTCGCCAAGAGGCTGGTACCTTTCATTGGCTCTTCCCAACCTTGAAGCGGCTGAATGTACCGCCCCAGATTATTCAAAACCTGATTGATCAGCTGGATGTGCGGTTAGTCTTTACCGCCCATCCTACGGAAATTGTGCGCCATACCATCCGTGATAAGCAGCGTCGCATTGCCAATATTCTCCGCCAGATGGATCAGGCCGAGGAGAGTGCTCGTACCCTGGGCCTCGCCTCCTCCTGGGAGATCGAAGATCTGAAGGCTCAGCTGATGCAGGAAATCCGCCTATGGTGGCGGACCGATGAGCTGCACCAGTTTAAGCCCTCCGTACTGGATGAGGTGGACTATACCCTGCACTACTTTCAGGTGGTCCTGTTTGATACCTTACCCCAGCTCTATCAACGCTTTGAACGGGCGATCGCCACCACCTTCCCTGAGCTGGATCCCCCCCGCCATCGGTTTTGTCGGTTTGGCTCCTGGGTGGGGGCAGATCGAGATGGTAACCCTTCGGTGACCCCAGAGGTCACCTGGAAAACCGCCTGCTATCAGCGCAACTTGGTGCTGGGCAAGTACATCAACTCCATCGATCGCCTCACCGAGTTGCTCAGTCTCTCCCTCCACTGGAGCGAAGTCTTGCCCGAGCTGCTGGAGTCCCTGGAGCAGGATCAGGTAAAAATGCCGGAAATCTACGATGAGCTGGCGATCCGCTATCGACAAGAACCCTACCGGTTAAAACTGGCCTATGTTAAGCAACGCCTTCAGCATACCCGAGATCGCAGCCTCAGACTCTACCAGGGCGATGCCTTCACCGAAAGCTTTAAAGATGTTCCCCCTGCTTCGGTCTACCGCGGTGGCCAGGAGTTCCTGGCGGAGTTACAGCTGATTCAGCGTAACCTGGAGGCCACGGGGTTACACTGCCAGGAGTTGGATACTCTGATTTGTCAGGTGCAAATCTTTGGCTTTAACCTGGCCCAATTAGACCTGCGCCAGGAAAGTTCACACCACTCCGATGCCCTAGAGGAGATCACCGAGTATCTCCAGATACTGCCCCGCCCCTATAACCAGCTATCGGAGGCGGAGAAAACCGCCTGGTTGGTGGCTGAGCTGAAAACCCGCCGTCCTCTGATTCCCGCCGAGTTGCCCTTCTCCGATACAACCCGGGAAACCGTGGCCACCCTCCGCATGGTGCGGCAGCTACACCAGGAATTTGGCCCCGACATTTGCTTTAGCTACGTGATCAGCATGAGCCATCACCTCAGTGATCTGTTGGAGGTGCTGTTACTGGCTAAGGAAGCGGGGCTCTACGATCCCGTTAGTGGTCTGGCGAGTATTCAGCCGGTGCCCCTGTTTGAGACGGTGGAGGATCTGCAACGGGCCCCTGCGGTGATGCAGGAGCTGTTTGACTTACCCTTCTACCTGGAGCTTTTAAAGGGGCAGGCTAACCAATTTGCCACCGACTCCAGTCCTGGAGCCCGGATCGTACCCCTACAGGAGGTGATGTTGGGCTACTCCGACAGCAATAAGGACTCTGGCTTTCTCAGTAGTAACTGGGAAATTCACAAAGCCCAGCAGGCTCTGCAATCTGCCGCCGATCGCTTTGGCGTCGCCCTGCGAATTTTCCATGGTCGGGGCGGGTCGGTCGGTCGAGGGGGCGGCCCCGCTTATGAGGCAATTCTGGCCCAACCAGGGCGCAGCATTAAGGGTCGGATTAAAATTACCGAGCAGGGGGAGGTGCTGGCCTCCAAGTACAACCTGGCCGACCTGGCCCTCTACAACCTGGAAACCGTCACCTCCGCCGTTTTGCAGGCCAGTATTCTGGGCAATAGCTTTGACGACATCCAACCCTGGAATGAGACCATGGAGGAACTGGCGGCCCGGTCCCGCCGTCACTACCGCGAGTTGATTTATGAACAACCCGACCTGGTGGACTTCTTCCATCAGGTTACCCCCATCCAGGAAATTAGCCAGCTGCAAATCAGTTCCCGACCCTCCCGCCGCGGTGGTCGCAAAGACCTGGGTAGCCTGCGGGCCATTCCCTGGGTGTTTAGCTGGACCCAAGCCCGCTTCCTGCTGCCCTCCTGGTATGGGGTAGGTACGGCCCTGGAGGAATTTTTGCAGGAGGAGCCGGAACAACACCTGAAGCTGCTGCGGTACTTTTACCACAAGTGGTCCTTTTTCAAAATGGTGATCTCCAAGGCGGAAATGACCCTGGCTAAGGTGGATTTGCAGATCGCCGAACACTACATGCGGGAGTTGACCAACCCCAAGGACCTGGAACGGTTTGCCCATTTGTTTAACGCCATTTCCCAGGAGTTTTACCTGACTCGGGATAAGGTTCTCCAGATCACCGGCCACGAACGGCTGTTGGATGGCTCTCCCGAACTGCAGCGATCGGTTTACCTGCGCAATGGCACCATTGTTCCTCTCGGGTTTCTGCAGGTGGCGCTGCTGAAACGGCTCCGCCAGTACAAGGATCAGGCGGCCACCGGTATTATCCGATCCCGCTACAGCCAGAGTGAACTGCTGCGGGGGGCGTTGTTGACCATCAACGGCATTGCTGCTGGCATGCGCAACACCGGTTGAACCCGGGCTAGCTGGGCTGGGCGACTGGCGGTGAAGGGACGATCAGGGCACGCCGTAGCTTCGGCAATTGGTAGGTCAGGACCATTAACAGAGCCACCAAGTAGGCCAGGATAGCGTTACTGTTCAGAAAGGGGGGCATGAATAGGGGTAGTAACACCACCACCTGTCCTCCCTTTCTGAGGTTCGGATAGAGGTGGAGGAACAGGGGCAAATACCACACCAGACCCATGATCCAGGCCACCGGATTGTAGAGATTGATCACCGTCAAAAAGGCGTAGAACTGTAGATCCCTTGGAGATTTTCTTGCCGACCACAGGAGCAGAACCGTGGCGATCGCCCCGGCCACTATCGCTCCGCCGGTACTACTGCTGAGCAGGGGGTTCATAAAACCATTGACAAAGTCATGGCTAACCAGCAGATCGGGGGCATCAATGGACTGCACAATTTTCCCCAGCACAATGCCCTGACCGTGCAGAGTCACGGGTAGATCGTTGGTGATTTGCCCCAGTTGGGCTGGCAAGGTCCGTTGTAGAAAGTGCCGATAGACATTGGGGCCAAAGTAGAGGTAAGGGAGGGCGAGTAGTCCCCCAATCCAGGCCAGGGTAGACAGCACCATGCCCCACTGTCGGCGCCAACCATAGAACAATAACACCAGGAGGGGAAACAGCTTCAGCAGGCTGGCTAGGGCCAGGGCTAGGGCAGGCAGTGTGGGTCGCCGACCCCCGCCCCAGTAGGCCAGCAGGGTGAGGTAGAGTACCAGACTATCCACCTGGCCCCGCTCCACCGTGGCCAGCACCGGAAAGCTCACCAGCATAAACAAAAGGGCTTCCCCTGGCAGGGTGAACTGACTGCGTCGCACCATGCCAAAGCTAATTAACCCCAGCAGTAGCACCATGACCAGGGTGAAAACCCCCTTGGCCACGGGGTAGGGTAGTGCTCCCAGGGGAGCAAAGGCGAGGGCCGCCAGGGGGGGGTAACGAAAGCCTGAGAAGGGGGCGGTTTCCGAGTTCATCGGCCCGTAGAACTCGGGCCGCAGGCCAACGTAGTTGAGGTATGGATCCAGGCCAAGCACCACCGACTTACCCGCCAGATGAAAACTGCGGAAGTCGATCTGATAACTTTCCAGCATCAGGTAAACTAGAAACCCGACCGGTAGAAAATACATCAGGTAGATCCCGACAAAGCGACGCAGGTCGGTCAACAACGGCGGGGTAGGGTAGCCATAGAATCGCTTAGTAGACCCTGGCATAAAGCTATCAACTTCTCCTGGTTTCTGAGTTCTGAGTTCTGACTCCTGGCAACCCTTCCAGGGTAGCTATGGCATCGCCTAGCGGTAGTTAAGTTCGGCCTGGGCCCGGCCACCGACGATCGCCGGTTCAATGGCGAAGTCCTCCGCCACCAGGCGGGCGGCCATCTTGGCTGACATCATTACACTGGGGGTACCGGCCCCGGGCTGGGTGCCGGCCCCCACCAGGTAGAGGTTGGCAATGTCTTCGCTGCGGTTGTGGGGCCGGAAAAAGGCAGACTGCACCAGCAAGGGTTCGGGACCAAAGGCGTTACCCAGGTAGGAGCTGAGGTGCTCCTCAAAGTAGTCAGGGGTGATGTAACTGTGACAAACCAGACGCTGCCTCAGGTTGGGTAGGTAGCCGCGCTCCTCCAGGAAGGTGAAGACGGTATCCACCAGGCGATCGCCCACCTGGGACCAATCTAGCCCCGAGCCATTGTGGGGCACCGGCAGCAGGGTATAGGCGGCATGGTGCCCCGGCGGCGCCAGAGAGGGGTCAGTCAGGGTGGGCAGGTGTAGGTACTGGGAGAAGTCCTTGGCTAGGACCTTGCGGCCAAAGATATCCCGCAGCAGTTCCTCGTAGCGGGGCCCCAGGATGATGGTGTGGTGGCGTAGTTTCTCCTCCTCCTCCCCGTTGGCCCTGAAGCCGAAATAGATCACAAACAGGGACATGGACTGTTGGGTTAACTTGACCCGCAGGTTACTGTTCCAGAAGCGATACTGGGGATCGATCATCTGGCGGTAGGTGTTGGCCCAGTCAGCATTAGATACCACCAGATCCGCCCCGAGCACCCGACCATCCGCCAGGGTGACCCCGGTGGCGAGTTTCTGTTTGCCCTGGCGACGGACATTGATCTGGATGACCGGGGCATTGTAGAGCACCGTGCCCCCCAGGTCTTGAAACTTCTTGACAAAGCCCTGTACCAGGGCCCCTGTGCCCCCCATGGCGAAGTGAATGCCCCAGGTCTTTTCCACGAAGTGGATCATGGCGTAGATGGCCGGCACCGACAGGGGGTTACCCCCCACCAGTAGGGTTTCAAAGCTAAACACCTGGCGTAGTTTGTCGCTCTTAAAGTAGCGACTACTAAACCGAAACAGGTTGCGCACCGCGTCCAGCCGCAGCAGATCCGGGGCCACCTTCAGCATGTCGCCCATGGTGCCAAAGTGGGTGTAGCCCAGCTCTAAAAAGCCCCGCTCAAAAATCGCCCGGGCCGCCTTCTCAAACTGGGCGTAGCCCTCCAGATCCCCCGGTTCCCCCAGGGCTTGAATTTGTTCGCGGGTGTGGTCTGGGTCCCCATCGTAGTCAAAGTAGCTGCCATCGTCAAAATAGATGCGGTAGAAGGGCAGAATGGGCACGATTTTGACGTAGCGGCTGGTGTGGGGCCCGCCGGATACGCCGCTGGTGATGCGCTTGCTCTCATCGACGATGGCCGCCGGAAAGTCGGGGCTGGTCAGGTCGGCGCAGTCCCGCTCCAGGGCGAAGAGCTCTTCAATAAAGTGGGGCACCGTAATCACCGTCGGCCCCATGTCGAAGGTAAAGCCCTCCTGATGACGGACGTAGGCCCGCCCCCCGGGGGCGTCGAGCTTTTCCACCAGGGTGGTGTCAAAGCCCAGACTTTGCAGGCGAATGCCCATGGCTAGCCCACCCATTCCTGCCCCGATGACGATCGCCTGCTTGCGGCCCATGTTGACTCCTACCCTGAGCACCAGGGCTCATGTTACAAAGATTAACGTTTAATCATCTTACTATAGCCCTAGCCCCCTGCAAGGGGGCAGCGGTCAGCCAAAACCCCTAGCCCGTCCTAGCTTTCACCGATATAGCCCATCCCCACAGTGCTGGCCAGGGCTACACCGATACGGCCCTGCTCTATGACAGGGGGATGGAGGCGGGGTAGGGTGGGAGGGTAAGGCCTATCCCCAAGGCCACAACAACGACTACCGGAAGCAACCCTATGCTGAGCCTGTGGGCCAAAACCAGCGGCACCTGGATTAATCTGCTGACTATTATCCTGGGAACGGTGCTGGGCTTGACCCTGCGACGCCGTCTCTCCCCCGCCACCCAAACCCTGATTACCCAGGCCCTGGGCCTGGTCACCCTGGTGCTGGGGGTAACTATGGGTCAGAGCCTATCCCGGCTTAAGGCGGGCCCCATGGACGGGCTCCTGCTCGGGTTGCTAGCCCTGGTGGCGGGGGGCAGCCTGGGGGAGTGGGGGCAATTGGAGGGCCGCCTCACCGCCCTTGGCGATGGCCTCAAGGCCCGGCTCAAGGGGGGCGGTCAGTTTACCGAGGGGTTTGTCTCCGCCAGCCTGCTGTTTTGCATTGGCCCCATGGCGATTTTGGGGAGCCTCAACAATGGCCTGGCGGGGGACCCTACCCTGCTCACCCTGAAGGCCACCATGGATGGGCTGGCCGCCATTGCCTTGACCAGTAGCTACGGGGTGGGAGTGGGGTTCTCCGCCCTGTCGGTACTGGTGGTGCAGGGCAGCCTGTCTATGCTGGCCAGCGTCTCTGGTTGGGCGGTGACCGACCCCGCCACCAACCCCTATATTCTGATCATTACCGGGGTGGGGGGCTTGATGATTGTGGCCCTGGGTCTGACCCTGCTGCAGGTAGTGCAGATCCGGCTGGCCTCCTTTTTACCCGCCCTGGGGCTAGCTCCCCTGGCGATCGCCCTGATCCACCGGCTGCAGCCCTAGCCGTTGCTTCAGCAGTTCGTACAACAGTCGGGAGAGTTCCCGGCGCTGCAGATGCTGCTGATCCCTGGGGATTCCCTGCCAGGCCCGGGTCCCCAACTCCGGCATGGCCTGTTGCAGCAGGACGGCCATCTGGGCCCGGGTGATGGGGCGATCGGGGGCGAACTGGTTTCCCCCCACCCCTGCTACTAACCCGTGGGCGTAGAGGGTTTCGATCGCCCCATAGGCCCAGTGTTGCCCCCGCCCCACATCCCTAAAGCTGGGTTGGGAGGGGCTATGGGGGGGCAACTTCAGCACCTTCACCAGGGCCGCCGCCACCACCGCCCGGCTAACCTGGCCGTAGGGGCGGAAGTTAAGGTTTTCGGCATTTTCACTGCGGATGATATCCGCCGCCGCCAGTACCTGAATCGCCTCAAAATCTGGGTCATCGTGGCTGATGTCATTGAACCAAAAAATGGGTATGCCCTGGCGGGTGGCCATGCCCTGGATGGTGCGGACATGGACCTCTGAGGTGGCTAGGGTGCGGGGCGACAACCCGGTCTGGACCGCCACCGCCGCCAGTACCCCACTGGCTTCGCCAATGCCCCACTCGATCGGGTGCATGCGATAGGCCGCATTGGTGATGTGGGTGGTGCCAATGCTCTTGGCCGATAGCACCAGACCATCGGTGGACAAGGGCACCAACGCCCCCAGGGGCAGGGTAAAGGGCAGGGCTGCCACATCCCTACCCTTAGGGCTGACATGGCCCTTAGCCTCGTTGCCGTGCAGGTCCAGGTAGTGGTACTGGCCGATGCCAACGGAGTCCTTAAAGCAACGGGCCCGGGCTTGATTGGGGAAAAACCGCTCCGCCACGTCCTCATGGCGGATAGTGGTCAGGGCAATGCCGCGTCGAGCCTCCCGAATGTAGGGCTCCAGGGCAATGCCATCCGGAGTCCAGGTGAGGTCCCCCCGGGGCTTGAGGTCCGGCACTCCATGGGTTTGCAGATAATGGACGTAGGCCTGGGCTCGCTGGCGAGCCCGTTGGATGTGCAACTGACGTTCCTCCCGGCTGACCCCCACCAGCCGCCCTGCCCGGTAGTCATTACCGCAGCAGAGGGAGCGATCGGGTTCGCTGGAGGTGCCCCAGTTCAGTACCGCCACATCCCCCGGACAGACTGTTTTTTCCTGGGGTTTGACCCGCAGCAGGCGACGGTAGCGAAAAATCCCGAAGTCACTCAAAAAGTCCCACTTTTGCCACTTGTCTGGTTGAGCCTTGATCCAAAAATTACCGGTAAACTCCTGCAGGTTCAGCCAGGCCATCTGGCCAAAGCCATCGGGCTTACCGATCGGCACCCCCTTTCCCTTCTCCGTGTATTCCACCACCACATCAAAGGTAAAGGACTGTTGACAGGCGGGTCGGGCCTCCTCCGGTAAAATCGCCTCGCTGGTATCCTGGCGGGCCTCTTGCCCCACCCGGGAGGGGATGTTGGCGACCTCCAGCAGATCCCCCAAATCCGTGGCCTCAATGGTGACCTGGGCCCTTACCGTAAACCGATGTCCTGTCTGGTGATCGCGACAGACCACCCCCACCAACCGGGGCCGATCACCGCTGTTATCCATCACCCCCTCCTCCGGTTCGGCGAAGGGAATCAGCCGCAGCTGACCACTGCGCAGGTAGGGGATTAAGGCCTCATTCATGGCGGTTGCCGCCACCACCGGGGTGGTGGACAGGGGGCTAACCCAACCCCCGCCCGGGTTCTCCACCTGCCGGTTAGCCACCGGTTGTAACTGCCGCAGGCGCTGACGAAATTGCCGCTGGCGGCGGGAAATGGCAAACTCTTCCCCAGCCACGGTGTATAGACTGGCTTTAGCGGGTAGGAGATCGCCATCGTCCGAGGCGGGTAGGGCCTGGGCGGTAAACTGGCCCCCCACCACCGCCTGGGGTTGCACCAAACAGACCGCCAGCTTCAAATCTAGTGCGGTCAGGGTAGCACTGTAGGCCGCCGTTGAGCCCCCCACCACCAGGATGGGGCTACTGAGCTCGGCCCTGTCAGGGGGGCGGGTGAAAACCGCCTCGGCAAAGATGCCGTTGTGGTGAGGGATGGGGGTAGCCATAGCTGCACTCCTCCTGGAACTGGGTAGGGATATGCCCAAATTTTAGGTTAGGGCTAGAAAACCGGAGTCTCCGAGGACGGTATTATTAGCTATGGATAGCCATAGCACTAGCACTTTGCTAATTGGTATGATGGCGGTGATTTTGGTGGCGCGGCTGAGGTTTTCTAAGGTGGAGAACTCGGGGATGCAGGCTCAATGCCCCTGGCTTCCTCCGGCATTGATATATCAGATTGCAGAGTTGTCGGAGTCTTTGAATGGTCAATTGGTGGTGCAAGAGTGGATTGTGTTGACGGTGGACGAAAAGTCCGCTCTGCTGCAGAAGTTACAGGTCCTGCTAATCGAGTATGAATCACAATGGGCGAAACTCTATCCTCAGGCTGATCGGTTGCGCTCTGTCCTGGCGGCCACCTACCAAAAGGCCATGGCCCAACCCTAACCATTGAGCGCTTTACCCGCATCGAAAAGTAACGTTAGAGGAGGCAGTGCTGGTAACGTTTGCCATCGCCAACCCCCTGGTGCTGTTCTCTCTGGACCTGACAGCCACTATTTTGTTAAGACCTGCTATGGCCATACCACCATCCCACAAAAGCTAGGCTATGGTAGTAATAACCCTAGTCGAGCGGGGTAAGTGTCTCCTCGCTGGGAGAGGCTTGAGGCAGAGAGGCCGGGTTGCGAAATCAGCTGACCAACCCATCCATTTTCCCACCCCTCGATTAGACTGTCGAATTCTTGGAGGAAGGACTTATTTCTAAGACTCAACTGGTAAACCGGCAAATCCGTGCACCGCAGGTGCTCCTGATCGACCATGAAAACCAAAACCGAGGCCTGATTGATACTCGTGATGCCCTCAAACTGGCGGAAGATGAGGGGCTGGATCTGGTGGTGGTTTCCGATGGCAAAGATGCCCCAGTGGCGAAAATTCTAGACTATGGCAAACTGCAGTACCAGCAAAGCAAGCGGCAAAAGCAGAGTGCAAAGCCTACTCTTAAGGAAGTCAAGCTGCGGCCTAACGTAGGGGAATCCGACTACCAGTTGAGGATCAAACGATCCATTGAGTGGCTCTCCAAGGGTGACTCCGTCAAGTTTTTAATTCGCCTGCGGGGCCGGGAGCACCAACACCGTGACCGGGCCGGGGAACTTCTGGATCGGATTGTTCAGGATATTGGCGATGCCGGCAAGGTGCAGGCCCTGGATAAACGCGCCCTGGTACTAATGATGACCCCGGCCTAATTGGGTCTTGATTGGCGCAGATTTAGCGATTGGACCTCCGCCACCGGTAGTCAGAATTCAGAACTAGCACCCAGACTGATGCCCCTTTGCCTTAAGGCAAAGGGGCATCAGTCTAACCTACATACGAGTTAGGGCAGCTATTTTTGCCAATTTACTCTCCTCTAAGCCGGCTAGCTCATCCAAATCAAGCCAGCCCTCCTTTACCAGGCGAGAGAAAACAAAAACTAGCATTGAATAGCGATAGTCGTATTTGCCGTCCACATCGTGTCTTCTAGTACTTAAGAAATCATGGAGGCGCCACAGATCCTCCAACTCAGAAAGGGAGGTTGCCTGGGCCCTAACCTCTTGAATCAGTACTGCAATTTCGCGTCCATAGGCCTTTTCAAAGGCAGTCTGGGCGATTTCTTTCTCAGCGTCAGACCAGGATACATCACTCATTTGTCCTTCCCACCCTTAACCAGAAATTGGATTATTGAACAGCATCTGTGTAGCGGTTCTTGCTCTGATGAAATACAATGGAATTTCCTAAAGCTATTAGCTGAAAGCTTCTTTTCAGTTCAGGTGTATCTCATCGGTTCAGGAACTTCTATAACCAAAGATAAAAAAACGCTCTCCCCTGAGAGCGTTCCTAGAAGTTGGTTCGTCTTATTTCAAAGACAGCCCCGGTCAGCTCTCCCTAGCGTACTAAATTAATTAACTCCTTCGGGGAAGCCAGTAAATCAATGGCAACAAAGAAAATTTTATTCTCTGGAGTCAATAAAAATCTCCAGGCCATATTCATCCCCACACCAGCACCGAACCAGGGGGTTTGGACCTTGCCAGTGACCTTAATCTGGGTATAGCCGTCCTGGGCTGGCACCACCACACCTCGCTCGGGCAGTAGTTTCAGGTTCTGACAATCTTCCTTGAAAAAGCGAAGTACAGACTCTTTACCGATAATTGGCTTTTGGAAGGGTGGCTGTAGAGCCCCATCGGAGGTGAACAATTCAATTAGGGTTTCAAAATCATTCGCATTCATATTATCCATGTAGCTCAGCACCGTCGGGTTATCTACCCCTTCAATGGTGACCCGACTGCGTTGGGCGACGGCCTGGGGTACAACCACTGGTTCACTGACTCGACGGACATTATCTAACTTGGCTGAATCGAACCCCATGTCAACTACGGCGTTGCGTAGGACCGTAATCTGTTGGCCAGAATCCAGACTGCGAATCGCCTGCAGCACTGCCGAGGCATTGGCAGAAAGCTGATAGCCATCTGGAATAGGGGCGACAAAGCCCTGTTCCATCCACTGCCCTAGACGGTACCAAAATCCTAACTTGATGTTAGCCGACCAGGTGGCGTAGGTTCTACTAATCGGGGTATCGGCCCGATTGGCCAGGTCACACATGACCTGGGATTGATCACGAAATGACATCTGCCGAATTTGATCTAGCGTGCCCTCCGCGAATTGCATGTTGGCGGCGCCAGGTGCCGCGATGGTGATGGTTTTACCCATCTCAAGATAGGCAAACCAGATCAGGGCTAGTTGATCTTCCGCACTCAGTTGGGTAAATCGAGCAATGGTGGCTGGTACTGCGTCAGCAGATAGGGTGCTGGGGAAAATATTGCGGGCTGAATCAATCGTGAATGGCATGGAGGATTTCCTCAAGGGACTTAAGACACTTGTAATAGTCAAGTCGTCAGACACAAGGGGGAGCAGACCTCCCCGCTACTATTATTTATTATAGAACTATCACTTTCTCTCCTCCCATGGCTGAATCCATTACCCTGAATGTAATATCTAGGCCTTCTTTAAAGCCTTCCAAGCTCAGGCCGATCGCCGCTTTGCCGATGCTGCCCGTCCTGCCGCTGAAGCCGATAGACTGGCTTGGGTATCCACTTAAGCCGGGACGGGCAGCATCGGTCAGGAATTCAGGAGCCAGTTGTCAGGAGTTTGGCGGCGTTCTGACCTTTCACTAGTTCTATGTAACCGTTTATATCTCCCCCTCATTCGAAGGAGGAATCAAGGGTTGTAGCGGTTTAGCTGGGGGCGAAGTGAATCATTACAACCCGCCAGTTCTTTTCACAATCTTTGTCCTGTTTACCCCATGGCACACAACGATCCAACTCGGTCAGCTAGCGCTATAGTGGAGCAGATCATCGGGTCTTCCCAATCTGCCCCGCTTGGCTAATCGTTCCCCTGGTTTTTGTCTAGCCCCTTCCTAGGCCTTTTGATGTGGAGGCCATGCCATGAAATTTCCCACGGGTACCGCCGGATCGGCTAACCCGGTCCCGCTAGGGGAGGGTCATCTCCTGGGTCTGTTAGCGATTGGGCTCTATGCCCTCTGGACCCTGCTACCGGGCAGCAGCACCCTGATGGTGTCCTGGCCCTGGGTGGTGGTGTGGCAGGGGGCGTTGATGGTGCCCTGGGTATGGCTACTCTGGCAGCTCTGGCACAAACCCTGGGGGGGCCTGGCCCTGGGCCAGGGGTTGGATGGGGTAGTAGTCCTAGCCCTGATTAGCCTGGGGTTGTCGATCGCCGGGGCGGAATTTCCCCAACCCGCCCGTTGGTATGGCTGGGCTGCTCTCACCGGTGGGGCTAGCCTCTACGCCCTGCGGGGCTGGTTGCAGGATAGCCAGCGAGCCCTTGGGCTGTTAAAGGTTCAGGGTTACCTTAGCCTGGCCTTCATCGGGCTGAGTCTGGCCCTTTGGGGGGTGCAAATCTATCAACCGGAGCTGGCCCGCTTGCAACAGTTGCGGGCCTATGGGGTGGAGGCGACCTTTAGTTTTCAGTTCACCAGCCTGCGGAATTGGCAGCCCCTGGGGCACCAAAACTACGTGGCCGGCTACCTGGTGCTGGTGTTGCCCCTGCTGTTGGGCCTGGCCATTGGCGATCGCGGCTGGCGGCGCTGGCTCTGGAGTCTAGGTACCCTGCTGGGATTAGTTGACCTCTACACCACTAGTTCTCGGGCGGGGTGGTTAGCCCTGGTGGTGGTGGGCCTGGTGGGATTGCTGGTGGCCCTGGTTTATAGCCCCTTACCCCGACCCTGGCTGCTGGGGGTGGGGGCGATCGCCACTGGCGCCAGCCTGCTGGTGATCCTCAGTAACAGCCGACTGCGCCTGGTGCTGGGCAACCTGGCCCGGGGTAACCTGGCCGGTGGCGAACTGTCCTATCGGCTGGTGACCAATGCGGTGGGCTGGCACATGGGCCGTAGCCACCCCTTTACCGGGTTGGGGCCCGGCAGTGTGCCCCTGGTTTACCAGCGCTATCGGCCCCTCTGGGCCGGCCGGGAGGCGGAACTGCAATTTCAGCTCCACAGCACCCCCGCCCAACTGTGGGGGGAATTGGGGCTGGGGGGCATAGGGGTATCCCTAGCTCTGACCCTGGTGTTAGCCACCATGGTACTGCGATGGGTGCGGGTGGATGGCCGACGCACCGCCTCAGGCCTACCGGCGGTGCTAGCCTGGTCCCTGGTGTTGGGGCTGTTGGGCTTTAGCCTGGTGAGCCTGACCGATTACCAGCTGGATATCCCCGCCCTCGTCGGGGTACTGTGTCTCTACATCGCCACCCTGGCCAGTAGTGTGATGCCGCCTCCCTCCTGCCCTGACCATCCTCGATGGCGGCGGGGCGGGGTGCTGGCGGCCCTGGGGCTAACCCTGGCGGCCCTGCTCTGGTTGGTGCCCATCCACCGGGCCTGGGCCCTCTCCAGTCAGGGCTTTGCTGCCCTTGGCCAGGGCCAGGTACCGAGCTTTGTCCAGAATCTGGAGCGGGCCCACCAATTGGCCCCCTGGGAACCCTACTACCCTTACCAATTGGGTTGGAACTTAGGTGAGTTAAGTTACCAGGCCCACCAGCGTCCTGACCTGAGGGACTCCCTGCTGGCGCAGGCTACCCATTGGCTAGGGTGGGGCACCCAGGTGGGGCCCTACCAGGAATTTGGCCACAGTAACCTGGGTTGGCTGCAGTTGGAGTCGGGCCAACCCCAAGCGTCGCTGGCGTCATTTCAACGGTCGATCAGCCTAGTGCCGGCTAAGCCGGGGGTGTTCTTTGGGCTGGGCTTCAGTGCCCTGAGATCGGGGGACCGGCCCCGGGCGATCGCCGCCCTGGGCTTAGAAATTCTGCGCCACCCCAGCCTGCTCACCAGCCCGGTCTGGCAAGGCGGCCCCCTGGCTCCCCTCTACCCCGATCTGGTGGACCAGCTGGACCAGCTCTACGGCGAACTGTTGGCCACCGCCCCCTCCGGATCTACCCTGGAATCCTTCCTACACCAGGGTCGGGGGGCGCTGCGCTGGTGGCGAGGGGATGGGGATGGGGCCCGTCTGGACTGGGCCATCGCTGGTGGCCCCATCCAGACCGCTTTGCTGGACCTGAACCTGGGCAAGCTGGTCAATCCCACCACCTTACCGGAGGGCCCCGCTAAGTACGCCATCCTGGCTTGGCAACAGCCAGAGCAACGATCCCAATGGCTGAGGTGGGCCTGGCTCAGCCAACCGGAGGATCTTCCCCAACTGGCGGAAAGCCTGCCGCCGCCGCCCATGATCCAACGCCTGGTGGAGAGCATGGCCGGGGCCACCCGCTTTGAGGACTGGCTACACCGCACCGCCCCCAGCTGGGAGCCCCGCAGTGGCCGCCTGGGCTTTGGGGTGCTCACTCGCCACATTGACGGTCCCAACCCTTCTGACTTTTATCCCCGGGTGGAAAATGTGGCGATCGTCAAGTTCTTTGAGACAGTCTTCCCCTCACCGGTGTTTTTTCCCGCCCTGGACCGGGCCTTAGCCCCCTACCAGCAGGCGGTTAGCCAGATCATGCCGCATCAATCCTGAGGACACCACCCGGTTGCCTATTAATTAATGCGGAGAACTAATGCTTGGCAGCTCCACCAGGCCCAATTCGTCAATTATGCCGGCCCTAAGCCAAGATGGTCTAAATTCTCGATTTGCAAGGGAGGGATCTACCGCTAGAAGGACTACCCTTTGGCCGAGTATTCACTTAAGCCGGGACGTGCTGATCGGTCAGGAATTCAGAAGCCAGCTGTCAGGAGTCAGGAGTTTGGCGGCATTCTTGCTTTTCACTACTTCTATAGCCATAAAATGTTTCGCCTTGCGCTGTTACTCCCAATATCTTTTATTCCCTGCCAAGCTGTGGAATGTAGGCTATACTGCTCCTGAGTTCTGCCTCTCCCTGTCAGAATCGTCCCACCTAGGACGCGCAATACTAGTCCGGCTTCATTCATTCTGCCACTTCAGCACCGCTGCCCCTATCCCCTGTTCCCGCTTGCGTTTGGCATCCTGCTCTAGCCAGCCAATGATGTGCTCTGGGGTGAGGTCCTCCACCGTGATCCCCAAGTCCGCCGCCATATAAGTTAACAGCTTGGCGGTGGAAATGGTAAGTCGGGCTAGAAACTTTTCTGGGGAGGATAGTAGGGCGGCATCCACCGCCACTGACTCGGCCTCGGTTAAAAACTGTAGGGATTGATCCATTCTTCTATTTACCAGACCTCTCACCACTCGCCAAAATCTTTGTATAACTGCCCTCGTCGTCTCAATTTGGACCGGTCGGTATTTCCATGACATATAGCTTTGGCCAGAACGCCTAAGACACGGTCAATCGGTTAAAGTTAGCTAATACTGGATAGGTGTTCTGGCTCGCCTCGGCCCCTTGCAGATGGCTACGACTATAACCTGGCCTAGGGACCCTACGTTTCTTTTTAATCTTACCATTCCCGACAAACTAGTCGATGGTAATAATTCACACACACCTCTGGCAAAGTGACCGAAGCCCCTGATGTCTCGTTGACAAGTGCGGGAAGTGTGAACGGTTACAGTCGATGAGCTATTAAAGAGCTAGTGTGAACCCGGAGATCTGCTGGGAAAAGCTGAACCATTTCATGTCTCCTAGGAGGACGTTTGAAACGTATTCAGCGGTTAAAACCGCTACTACACAAACCACCTCCGTCGCTGCGGACTCAATAAAATCCAGGCTTTCAGTAACCTGCGAGTGATTAAAATTCAAATTTATTTCTGGATCACCAAAAGTTAACATGAGTCGGTTAGTACTGACCTATTTCATCCGCAACCTCATCTAAGATACGACCTAAAGCGGATCCAGCCGCTTCATCAGAAAAGTGCTCCGCCGCATAACGGGCAGCCCCATTCCCTAAACGTTGCCGAAGGTCTGAATCAAACCATAATCGTTCAATACTTTCGCTTAATTCCTCGGCCGCCCCAGGAACAGTGAGCAATCCAGTTTCTCCATCGATAATGTAGTCTTCCGAGCCTGTGGTACGGGTGGCGACTACTGCCCGTCCCATTCGCAAGGTTGCCACAATGGTAGATGGGCCGGTGGCAATTTCTTTGTCTAAAAGGGGTACGACGTTGACCCTGGCCTGTTGAGCTAAACGGTAGCAATCCCTCAAAGTTAGACCATTGCGGATCTCAACGTTCGCCGGAATGGTGAGTCCTTCCAGGGCATGCTGACCTGCTACCACAATGGTTCGAAACCCTAGTTGTTCAACTACCTCAAACAGAAGACGGTAGTCCCGTTGGGCAGAACCCATGGCCAGCAGAAACGGATCATCCTCTTCCTCCGGAGCCATCACAGGAATTTCAGGAATTTGATAAGGGACAAATTCGAAGTGCTCCAAGGGGAGCTGCAACCATTCGCTGTAGCTTTTGCGTTCCCTGCGGGAGTGAACCACAAAGCGGTTGATCTTGTTGACTGCCTGTCGAGCTAGTAAACCTTTCACTCCTGAATAGCATGCTCCTAGGTTAAAGCACCAGGCCACTACAGGCATGGATTTACGGGCTAACTGCTGCTGTATACCTGCCGTGGCAGCCAGTTGGGGGAAAGCTGTAATGACACCTCTATCATTCCTAAATGCCTGTTGGCTTTGTTGCCAGATGCCTAGCCATTCATGTAGCTGGGTTAAAACCTTTCTTTGCTGATGCCAACTCTTCACTAAATACTGGTTCGGAAGAACATGCAAGCGGTGACGATTTCCTGGCACATAGTCGGCTAACCAGCGCTGTTCTGTACTTTGAGTAAACCGTGCAACAAATGCCCAATCCATTGAATTAATTCCTTGGTCAAATTTGTAAATTACTACAAAAATCGGATTCTACCTAAGCAACGAACTACACGGCGAGATCCCCCTAACTCCCTTATTAAGCGAGTTAAAGGATGTCTCTTGGAAGACGAAAAGCTGGGGTACTGAAGCTGGGTAAATTGGTATCTTACTGAACTGAGAACTGCTCTAGCTCAATCTTGAATGTCAGACTAAACTGTTTCATAGTTTCTCCTGATATCGGTATCAGGAACCTACTGCCAGTCTGCGGAATGTAAGATAAAACTAAAAATCTTAAAAGAAGACCGGATTGAAGAAAAAGTGTGATGACCGACAGGACTAGTAGCGATCTAAATCACGTAGATCTTGAGTAGATACTAAACTTAGTCCCCAGCGTGAATCCGGATAGGTTTTAAGGCTTAACGCTTTCTTCATAATTTTTCTGGTTCTGTTAAAGATTTGTAGCTGTCGTAGCTGGTAATAATTCACTCCTCTCTGGCAAAACGGCTACAACCCTTGATTCCTCGTTCGAATAAGGGGGAGGTATGAACGGTTACTCGTAGCTGTACCTATCTTGATTGAGATATGCTTGGGCTTCCACAGAAGTGCAGGTATCATTGAACTACTGAACTGGGCGCAGTTCAATCAGGTAGCCGCAGCGATGTTCGCCGTTTACCAGCCAATGGGTACGGGTGACCTGACAGTCGGGCAAAGCCAGCTCAAACATTTCTAGCTCGTGGCCGCAGACGGAGGGAAAGGACTGGGCAATTTGGGAAATAGCGCAGTTGTATTCGGTAATCACATAGCGGGGCGGGTGATCTAGGGGGGGGGGGGCTGCCAAATGCCATTCTGCCATGTAGCCTTATGCCTTACGCAGTATAACCAACCCGGCCACCCGCTCCGCCAGGGAGCCTGCTCCCACATGGTGACGATACTCCAGAGCTTTGCGTTCCCACTGTTTGCGCAGAATCGTGCCCACCTGCTCTTGGCCAACGGTTTCCGCCAAGGTATCGAGCAAAGAAATGGCGAACTCATCGTACTGTGCCGGGAAGCGGTGCCGTCCCTTAGAACTGAGTTGGTAGAGATGGTTAGGGCGACCCATACCTTCGTGGACAGTACGGTGCTCGATCAGGGCCTCCGCCTCTAAGTCCTTGAGATGACGACGAATAGCCTGGGCGCTCACTTGAAACTGATCAGCCAGTTCCTGGGCTGTGGCCTGTCCCTGTTTTAACAGGTAGGTCAAAATATCATCCTTGGTGGAGGTTTGTTGCACGGAGGTGATCGCTATAGCCTACAGGAAATCCAGACTAGAACTACAGAGACAGGGGGTAAGCAGGGGAGAGAACAGATTCCCATCCGCTAAGCCTTTCCCACGGTAGCATAGTTTTCGAGTGGACATGACAACTTTGACAACATAACCGTTGCTAAAGTACCCTGAGATCAGTTAGGCAACTAAAGTGTTGCTTTAATCGTATAAAATTAGTGGACTGTGCCGTCGCCTTCCCCTTTAGTAATGACTGATCAGAAAACCTCCCAGGCTTCCGATAAAAACCTCGA